>CBDUHF010000007.1:0-112725 GCA_965367085.1 uncultured Polaribacter sp. | reverse complement strand
GTGGTTTTTTAGGCTTTTATCCAGATTTATCTGATAATGATAAACTAGGATTTAATTTATTAGAGGGTAATTTTTCTGACTCAGTTCATGAAAAAAATGTGATCTCTGGCAATAATTTTTATCAATTTAAAAAGCTATTAGGCATAAATTTTGATAGCATAGAAAAAGTATCTTTTAGTAAGTCTGAAAGACAAGTTATTTTACAAATAATAATTAGATATTTTGAACTACATTTGGATGGTTTTAGAAACCCTAAATCTTTACAAATTTTAGAAGCAGTTTTTAGTTGATGAAATATATATACATAGCACTTATTTTTTTATTTAATTCTGCCGTTTTTGCTCAAAAAGTAAAAGTATTAGACAAGGCAACAGGAAAAATAGTTAAAAATGTTACTATTTTTAATGATTTACAAACTGTAAACTTAACAAGTAATAATAAAGGATTTGCAGATATTTCGTCATTTAAAGACAATGAAACTATCGTTTTTTCTCACCTTTCTTATGCTGTATTAAGAGTTAAAAAATCAACATTAAAAAAGAAGAACTTAATAGTTTACTTAAAAAAACAATCAGAACAATTAGATGAAATAGTTTTATCGGTATTTAAAAATGCAGAAAAAACAAATAGAATTGCAGAGCAAATTGCAGTCTTATCTTCTAAGGATATTCAAAATTTATCACCACAAACATCTGCAGATTTATTAGCATCAATTCCAGGTATAAAAGTACAGAAATCTCAGTTTGGAGGTGGAAGCCCTGTAATTAGAGGTATGGAATCTAATAGAGTTTTATTAGTTGTAGATGGTGTTAGAATGAATAACGCTATTTACAGAAAAGGGCATTTGCAAAGTTCTATAACAGTTGCGCCAAACATGTTAGATAAAACTGAAGTTGTATTTGGTCCATCATCTGTAGTTTATGGTTCAGATGCTTTAGGAGGTGTAATTCATTATTATACAAAAACACCTAAGTTGTCTGAGGAAGAAAAGGTGAATAGCCAACTTTTTTCTAGATTTTCAACAGTAAATCATGAAATAACAACAAATGTATCTGCTGAATTAAGCTTTAAAAACTGGGCATCTTTTACAAGTGTTTCTTATAGTGATTTTGGCGATTTAAAAACAGGTAAAAATCGTTCTCATGGATTTACAGATTGGGGAAGAGTTTATAATTATTCTGAAAATATAAATGGAAACTATAATGAAAATCCAACTGTAAATTCAGATCCAGATTTATTAAGAAACACAGGTTATAATCAAACAGATGTATTACAAAAGTTTTTTATTCCGTTATCTAATTCTACAGATTTAAAAATAAATTTACAATATTCTACATCTTCAGATATTCCAAGATTTGATCGTTTAACAGAATTAAGTGATGGGTCATTAAAATTTGCAGAATGGTCTTATGGGCCGCAACAAAGATTTTTATTGTCTTCTCAGTTATTAATAAATCCTAATAAAAATTGGTTAGACAGAGGTGTAATAACAGTTGCTTATCAAGATTTAAAAGAAAGTAGAATTCAAAGAAAATTCGGAAGCTTAGATCGTTCTTATAGAGAAGAAAATGTAGATGTTTTTAGTGTAAACGGAGATTTCTCTGTGCCATTAACTTCAGATAAAAAAAGAACATTTTCTTATGGTTTTGAACTAGCTTATAATGATGTTTCTTCTAATTCTTATGGGAAAACATTAAATATTTTAGACGGAGAAATCGATGGTTTTTCAGGCGATTTTAATGTGCAATCTCGTTATCCTGATGGAGGAAGTGATTATCTAAGTTCTGCCATTTATATAGATTATAGACAAGACATAAATAGTAAATCTACTTTAAATTCTGGAATTAGACTTACAAATACGAGGTTGAATGCAAAATGGATTGATGAAACTTTTATAACCTTAGAAGACAATGATATCAGTACAAAAAACTCTGCAGTAACAGCAACAATAGGTTATGTTTATAAGCCAAGTAAAAACTGGCAATTAAACGGAGTTTTATCTTCTGGATTTCGATCTCCAAATATAGATGATGTTGGTCGTGTTCGCGAAAAAAGTGGTTTTGTAACGATACCAAATATAGATGTAAAACCAGAATTTGCTTATAATGCAGAAATTGGTGTTCAGAAATATTTTAATGATAAGAAATTTCGTTTAGGCGCAAATGTATTTTACACTTTGGTAGATAATTATATTCTTAGAGATCATGTTTATAATTCTGATGGAAGTAAATTTCTTG
Organism: uncultured Polaribacter sp.; assembly: GCA_965367085.1. Lineage (GTDB taxonomy): Bacteria > Bacteroidota > Bacteroidia > Flavobacteriales > Flavobacteriaceae > Polaribacter. The sequence goes on along the minus strand of CBDUHF010000007.1, from coordinate 110,488 downwards.
TTGAATTTGATGGAGAATTAGGCGAAGCAGTGTCAAATCAAAATAGAGGAAGTGCATATATTACTGGTTATACAACAAGTTATTTAGGTAAAATTTCTGATGCTTGGAACACTTCAGGGTTTATTACTTATACCAAAGGAAGAACGTATGATACTGAAGAACCAATGTCTTCAATTCCACCATTATTTGGTCAGTTTGAAGTGAATTATAAGAATAATAAAATTGAATTAGGTGCAGATTTAAGATTCAATAGTAAAAAAGATATTGAAGATTTTAACTTTAGAGAAGGAATAGATAATCATGATTTAACACCAATAGTAGATGAAAATGCTACAACAGATGTAGACATGTATTATGGCACTCCAAGTTGGATGACAGTAGGTTTAAATGGAAGATATGCTTTAAATGATAATTTTTCTATGCAAGCAAGATTAAACAATTTGTTTGATGAGCATTATATAGAATTTGCTTCTGGTGTTTCTGCTCCAGGAAGAAACTTGTCTTTATCTTTTGTTGCTAATTTTTAATATTACTTCTTTTTACCTTCTTCAGTAAAATTATCTGTTAAAGCTCTTTCAGTTTTTACAACACTTACAATCACAGAAAGAAAAACCAAAACCATTGGTTGCCATGTTAATTCTGCATTTGTAAAGTTTGCGAAAAACAAACCAGCAAGAAATGAAATACCAGCATAAATAAGTAAGTTTTTATTGAAAACAGCATTTGCAAAGTCCCAGATTTTTTGGTTTTGCATTGCCTTTGGAGTTTTATAACCATAAATATGGTTGATTGTTTTTGGCGGGAATTTCCAAAAAATAATACTTATTAAAAACAGTAACCCATTTGTTGTTAAAACGTATGTAAAAGCACTCATAATTATTTCTTTTTAGGTCTTAATAATCCTTCTTGCGCAAATGAGGCAACAAGTTTTCCATCTCTTGTAAAAATATTTCCTTTAGATAAACCTCTTGCTCCAAATGCGTTTGGAGATTCTGCAGAGAATAGCATCCAATCATCAAAATCGAAGTCTCTAAAAAACCACATAGAATGATCTAAACTTGCAGTTTGTGTATTTCCAAAATTAAAATTACTTGCGTTTGGATTAAAAGCAGCATTTAATACATTATAATCAGAAATATAAGTAAGAATTTCTTGTTTTGTTCTGTAATCTAAATCTTGTTTTTCACCTTTTAAACGAAACCAAACTTGTTCATTTGGTGGTAAATCTTCTGGTTGTAATGGATTTGGAATTCTAACTGGTTTAAATTCTATTGGTCTTTCAATACTTAAAAAGTACTTCATAGATTTTGGTAAAAAATCTCCAAATTGAGCTAGCATATCATCCCAACTTAATAATTCTTCTGGTTGTTTAATTTTTGGACTTAGCGCTGTTTGATGTTCAAAACCTTCTTCTTTTCTATGAAATGAAGCAGCTAAAATAAAAATTGTTTTATCATTCTGACTTGCAGTAACTCTTCTGGTAGAAAAACTACCTCCATTTCTCATTTCTGCAACATGATATTTAATAGGAATTGTTAAATCTCCAGCTTCTAAAAAATAAGAATGTAGAGAGTGTAAAAATCTGTTTTCTGGTATTGTTCTATATGCTGCATTTACAGCTTGTGCTAAAACTTGACCACCAAAAACATTAGGACTTCCAATAGTAACACTATTTCCACTAAAAGTATGATCTCCTAAATCTTTTAAGTTTAAAAGTGCTATTAAATCTTTGTTAGTTTTCATTTATATTGTTGCTTTAAAAGGAAATTTTTGCTGAAAAGGTGTGGGTTGAATACGCTGCAAAAATAGTTTTAAAATTTTATTTTTTATACTTTTTTTATGACGAAGATACATTGTTAAATCTTGGGGAATTGCACCTACAGAACTCTTAATTTCACTTGCTGTTCTTCCAAAATTAATTGTTTTTAGGTTCTTAGAAATTGCAATTTCTATATAATCATATAACATTCTTTGATAAATGGCATATTCTCTATTTAATTGATAATCGATACCAACAAAATGCGCGTCTAAAGTATTTCCATTAATAACTCCAGAAATAAAACCAACAATTTTATCATCTAACCAATAAGATTTTAAAATATAATTGTCACCTAATTTTTCTTTTAAGTTTTTATAGGTTTCTAGGTTAAAATTACCCAAATTAAATTCAGCATTTTTGGCTACTTTTTCATATAAAGCAGTCATTTCTGGTAATTTTTCGTCTATGTTTTTAGGTGTAACTTCTTCAATTCTAATGTGTACACTTTGTTTAAAAGCTTTTCTTGCTTTTACTCTAAACTTCGTTTTCATAGAAGCTAAATAATCATCAAAAGTGTTCCATTCTTCTTTAATTTGAAGCTCCATATTTGGTTCTACTAAAAAAGGATGATATTTAAAATCTGTAAGTTCATCAGTAATAAACAATGATTCGTTTTTAAAGTCTTTTAGTAAAAACGCATCAATTTCTTTTTTTAGTTTTTTATCAGAATTTACAAAATGATTAATGCTTTTTGCGAGTTCTTTTATGATTGCTTTTTTATCTTGATTTTTTTTGATGAAAACACCATGTTCTCCGCTAACAAAAGAGTTTCCGCAAATTAATAATTTTAAAGGTTTTTTATTTGGAAGTACATGTAGTTTTCTACCAATATCTCTTAAAAATTCTAAATCGTTTTTAATAGAATTTATATGAAAATCTATAATTTTTATACTTGCAAAAGCGGTTGGAGAATTATTTTTATCAACCAAAACGATGTATGAAAATACAATTTCAGGATGATTTACTTCAATCGATTTTAAAAAACATGGATCAAAATAAATGTTTTTTGAGCACTCTAAAGATTCCCAAATTTCAGAAGGAATTTCATCTATAGAAGAGAAAAAAAGTGCAGTATTTGTGTTTGTACAACAGATCAAGTTAATTCATATAATGTGTTAATTCTTCTGGGCCTTCAAGTATAGTTCTTTTAACTTGCATTGTACCATTTTCTAGTGTAATTAAATGCCATTTTATAAGGCAAATTTTATTGTTTTCAATTTCTATACCTGTAATAGATCTTGGGTGTACACAACTACCATCATTAAAAAAAGGAATTTCATTTTTACCAGGAAAACGAGGTCTGTGTGTATGACCTGTAATCATCATTTGATTATTGTTTTCTTCAATCCATTTTTCTAATCTATGCTCTACTTTAATTCGTTCTCTAAAGTTTTGTGCAGGACTTGTTGGATCTGAAAAACCAAGTATTTGTAATGGTTTCCATAGAACTTTTACCAAGAAACTACTAAAACGCCAAAAAACATAATTAAACCAATCTGCTTGATGACCATGTAAAAGAAAAATTTTTTTACCTGTATGTTCATCCTCTAAAACAATTGCTTCAGAAAAATTTGCACCAATTAATAATTCTTTTTTTGTGTCTGTAACTGAGTCGTAATAATAGTGTAAATTCTTACGAATTATTTTAGGATTTTTATATTTCATATCATGATTTCCCCAGATAAAATGTAATCTGTTTTCATCATGAAACTTTTTTAACCACAAATAAATATGCTTATTGGCACTAAAAATTCTACTAAAATTTCTGTTTTCCCAAAGTTCATCACCATCACCTAATTCAATATACGTAAAGTTATTATTGAAATAGTGTTCTAAAGCGTGTTTAAACATGCTTCTATTATGCGCAAAATCATCTGCAAAACCATTGTCTCCTCTATGAGAATCACTGAAAAATACAAACTTAGAATCTGAGTTAAAACAAATTCTTTTTGCGTTATTAAAAGCTCTAGATAATCTTTTATTAGATGACATTTCTTTTTTTTAGAATTATAAAGATGCATAAAAAATGTGAAATGCTGAATTTTAGTTGATTTAAAAGCTATAGAACATTATTTTATATTCTCTTAAAAAAGAGATTCCAAATTTATAATTTTACTTTTTTGTTTATTTCTTTTGGGAGTTGTTGCTTAAAAAACAACAAATTAAATTTGTATTATCTTTTATTAAATTTTTTTGTAATTAACTTTAATGGAAGAGTTTTACATACAGAATGATATTTACTTATAAACATAGAAAACGCAATTATTACATAACAGTTTTTTTAATTAAATTTTAACAAGTTTTTGTTATTTAATTAATTGACTAGGTAAAAAGCCCATTTTCTTTTTAAAAGCAACTGTAAAATGTTGAGGATTTTTATAACCGACCTCATATGAGGCTTGCGCAATGGTGTAATTTTGATTAGAAATTAGTAGAATTGCTTTTTCAATTCTTAAAGAAGTTATATATTTAAAAACAGGTAGTCCGTAAATTTCTTTAAAACCACTTTTAAATTTAGAGGTATTAAAACCAGCCATAATAGATAATTTGTCTATACTTAATTCCTCTTTTAAATTAGCTTGAATATATTGTTCTGTTTTTATTAGATTTTCTCGATCTTCTTCTCTTATTTTATTCGTTACAAGATTTAAATTATTAGTAGCCAATGCTATTAAAACCAACTCTGTTAATTTAGATTCTAAATAAGATTGCTTTGTAATACCATTAAAAGTGCAATTAAGAAATTCATTTACAATAATTAAAAGTTGACTATTTATTGTTAGCCCATTATTAAAAAAGGAATAAATCTTATTTTCTTTTTTTGCTTGCTTGTATTTTTTAGAATTTATTACAAAACAAGCTCCCATTTTTTTTATTAAATAAGTTTCCGTAAAAAAAAATATTTAGAATCTTTTTTTTATGATTTAAGTACATGTATTTACATTTTGAAGCAGGTATATAAAATAAGTTATACTTGTTTTGCTTTAATGTATACAACGTACTAGCTTCATCATCAATAGAAAAAGAAACATTTCCACTAATAACAAATTGAAGCAAAAAAACAGATTTATCTTTAACTATTTCTAATGTATGGTTTTCATTTGTTTCATTGTCAAAATCTTGAAAAAACATGTAGGCATTGTTTAAATGTATTTCCTTAACCGAGCCAATTACTCCTTTTTTAAAATTGGTAAATTCTTCTTCAGATAAATTAGATTTTTCAAAATCTTTATTAAAGCTCCGAACGATTTCTTCACTGTCTAATTTTGAACTTTTAAATCGAATTACCATTAATTCCTTTTACGTTATTATAATTTCTTTTTACGTTATTAAGACTTATTCTAAACAACGTATGTTTGCAAATGTAGTTATTTTTATTAAATCTAAATAAGTGAGTATAAAATTATTTTTCTTAACGTTTGTTATCGCGCAATCAACCTATTCTCAAAAGAGTCAACATACTGTTTCAGGAAATGTAGTTGATAACTTTGGAAATCCATTATTTGGAGCTTCAGTAGTTCTTGGTAACAATTTACGAACTACAATTACAGGAGAAGATGGTAGGTATATTCTTAAATTTATTCCAAATGGAAACTATTTAGTTAAAGTATCTTATTTGGGTTTTACTTCAACATCTAGAGAAATAAATTTAGAAAACACAAGCAATAAAAAGCTAACCATAAATTTTACATTAACAGAAAGTGTAGAGAGTTTAAAGGGAGTAAGTATTAAAACTAAAACAGAAAAAACTAAAAAAGAAACACAAGGCTTTGCAGTAAATGTTATTAAAACAAAAGATGTAAGTCTTAGAAACATACAAACTAACGAATTATTAAACACAACAGTTGGTGTAAAAATTCGTCAAAATGGTGGTTTGGGTTCAGATGTTAATTACAGTTTAAATGGATTATCTGGCAATGCTGTAAGAATATTTATAGACGGTATTCCTATTTCTATGTATGGATCTTCTTATAATTTAAATAGCATTCCTCCATCAATGATTAAGAACATAGAAGTTTATAAAGGCGTTGTTCCGGGTCATTTGTCTGATGATGCTTTGGGAGGCGCAATTAACATTGTGCTTAATAATGATGATAAAACAAACTTAAATGCATCTATTTCTTACGGTTCATTTAATACCATGCAAGCAAATGTTAATGGTTTGTATCGATTTAAAAAATCTGGATTTACAGTAAAATCAGCAATTTTTCATAATTATTCTGATAATGATTATAAAGTATCTGGAAGAAGTGTTGTAGATACTGGTTTAGGAGGTGTACAAACACCAATTACAGCCAAAAGGTTTAATGATGCCTACAAATCTACAGGAGTACTATTTCAAACTGGTTATACAGATGTAAAGTGGGCAGATCAATTTTTAATTGGCTTAAATGCTTCTAAAGATTATAAAGAAGTGCAACATGGTGCTTTTATGACCATAACACCCTACAAAGGCAGGTTTTTAAAATCAGATGCCTTATTAGCAAATATAATTTATAAAAAGAAAAACCTTTTTACTAAAGGGCTAGATGTTAATATAAACGGTTTATATGGTAAAAGAAACCGAGCTGTATATGATACTCTTGCAGCAGCTTATAGTTGGACTGGAGAAAGAGCTATAGATTATAAAGGTGATGAATACGATTATACTTGGGGTTCCCAACAAGAAGGAGGCCCAACGTTAGCAAAAATTAAAAGAAACGTAGCATCTATAAGAACAGGGCTTTCTTATGCTATTAATAAGCAGCATAAAATTTTAGCAAACCATGTTTATAGTGGTGTAGATAGAGAAGATAGTGATGTTTTAGTTTCTGTATTAGAAAATACTTTTAAAGGTACTCGAAATATTTACAAAAACATATACTCTTTAACCTATGAGTTTACCGCTTTTGAAAATAGATTAAGAACAAGTGTATTTGGAAAACATTATCAACAAAAAACTACAAGTGTAGATCCAGAGATAAAAACGGACGCTAACGGAGTTAAAAGTATTGTAGACGAAGTTGTAAGTAGCAATATAGACCAAGATGGTTATGGTTTTGCAGCTTCTTACGCAATTACGCCTGTAGTTACTTTATTAGCTTCTGCAGAAAAAGCAGTGCGTTTACCAGATGAAACAGAAGTTTTTGGTAATGATGGAGATAATGTAGTAGCAAACCCAACTATAAATCCAGAACAAAGTAAAAACTATAATTTAGGTTTTAGATTTGGAACCTTCAATATAAATAATCATGATTTTTCTATTTCTACCAATGTTTTTACTCGAAATATTAAAGATAGAATTGGCTTACCTCTAGAAACCTCTTTTAATGTTGATGATGAATTAATTGTATACATAAATCAAGGAAGCGGTACTTCTAAAGGTATAGATGCACAGTTAAGTTATATTTATAATAGAAATTTTGGTTTAAATTTTAATATATCTCGTTTCGATTTAAAAATTATAAATAATAATGTAGAAATAGATGTACCAAACACACCTTTTTATACAATGAACGGTAGTTTACGATACTCTTTTAAAAATTTAATTCAAAAAGAATCTAGATTAAACATTTTCTACTCTATGTATTTTACAGATGAGTTTTCTTACCTAGTACCTCAAGGATCCAATACAGTTGGTAATGATTTTTTTAAAATACCTCAACAAATAGCTCAAGATTTTGGTCTTAGTTATTCATTTCCAAACAAGAAACTAGTTGCTAGTTTCGATATTAAAAACATATTCGATAAACCTGTATTTGACAATTTATCTGTACAAAAACCAGGAAGAGCTTTTTACATAAAATTAAATTACACAATCAATAAATTTAACTAAATAATAAAATAAAATGAAACAAATATCTTTAAACCACAGAGTACTAGTACTAATAATATCATTTGGGATATTTACTGCATGTAGTAATGATGTTAATGAAGACCCAGTAAATCCAGAACCAGAAGCAACAAGATGGATTACAATAGCTGGAGCCAAAATGGGAGACAACCCAGGAGATGGAAATGGAGGAACATTAATTTATTCTGTATCTAGTGAAGATGCTAAAGACCCTACAGTTTCTATTAATCCTTTTGAAAACGGGTTTATAGCACCTTCTAATAGAACTGCTAGACTACAAGCTTCAGAAGATGGAAGTACAATTTTTAATATTAGTTATGCCGGAGATACTGGTGGTAATTATACTAAATATTCTGTAACTGGAGGACAAAACTTTACACCTATAGGTTCTGAGGTAAGCATTGCTCCTTATGTTGGTACTGCTCCAAGATGGATAAAATTATTTGATGGAGATAAAACCGGATCTGCAGTATATGTGTCTACAGAACACCAAGTTAATGATAATGGCACACCAGATGATGCAACAGATGATGTTTATACTTACACAAAAGCAACAATAGGTGTAGTTACTTTAGATTTAGAAAACTCTTCTATTAATAAATTTCAAGAACATGTTGTACGTTTAAGCCCAGAAGAAGAAGCCGCAGGTTATTATTTTTCTAGAATTGATATGCCAACTTTAAATGCTGCCGGAGATAAATTATATATTGGTGGTCGTTTAAGTAAAGTAGATCCTAGTACAATTGAAACTGACAGAAATGGAGCCGTTTTAGGTTCTAAGACTATTGTTTTAGATTATCCTTCTTTATTAAATCCAACAGTAATTACATCAACCGTTGGTCATGGTAATACTAACGGATACCGTAGTATTAATGCTTTTGAATATAACGGAAGTGTTTACCAAGCAAACCAAAGTGATCCAGAAGGGTCTCATATCTTAAAAATTGGAGCAAATAATGAATACGATAATTCTTATGATTTTAATTTAGACGATGCTTTGGGTGTAACAGGTGCTTATGTGCTTGCTTGGAGACCAGCTGCAAACGGTAAAGCAGTGTTAGCTTATCGTCATGAAGGATCTGCAGATGGTGTTGCAGGCGCTCAAGGATTTTTTGCTTTAGTAGATCTAGATGCTAAAACAGCTGTAAAAATTGAGGAAATTCCTTACGATCCAGATTTTTACTTATTCCAATATCAAGGTTTTGCAGTTGATGGAAATGAAATATATTTAACCCAAGCACCTGTAGGTAAAAATGGAAATATTTATGTTGTAGATACTGAAACTAGTACAGTTACTAAAGGTGCAGAATTAGTAAACACTACTGGAAGTCACTTTATTGGAGCATGGTAAATTTAGAGTACTAAAAATAAATACATATTAGAACTCCTTTCTAAATTTAGAAAGGAGTTCTCCTAATAAAAATATAATGAAAAAATTAATCATTTTACTACTGTTAGTAGCTCCAATTTTTGTTTTTGCACAAATAGGACAAGCACAGCAAAACACCAACGAATTTCACAACAGAGATTTTTGGAAAACTAAACCAGATGTTGCAACCGTAAAGCAAAAAATAAAAGAAGGTAATGATGCTGTAAAACCAAATAAAGCAGCTCTTGATGCTCTTTGTTATGCTATTATGGCAAATGCTCCTATAGCAACAATTGAGTATTTATTGTCTATACCAGGCAACAACATTAATAAATCTACTCATGATGGTAGAAGTTATTTAATGTGGGCAGGTTCTACAGGCAATATAGAAACCATGAAACTTTTATTAAGTAAAGGTGCAGATACAAAAGTAGTGGGTAGCCATGGTTTTAATTGGTTTACGTTTACGGTAAATGCAGGCCACAACAATACAGATATTTACGATTTAATGGTTGCAAATGGTGTAGATTTAAAAGAAACGAATCGAGCAGGAGCAAATGCTATTTTATTAATGGCACCACATAGTAATGACGGAAAAGTTATTGAGTATTTTCAGAAAAAAGGATTAGATATTAAAGCAACAGATAAAAAAGAAAACAATCTTTTGTTTTACGCTGCTAAAGGTGGAAATATCGATTTAATAAAAAAATACATCGCTAAAGGTTTTGACTATAAAAAAGTGAATGCTGATGGAGAAAATATCGTGCTTTTTGCAAGTCATGGAGGAAGACGAAGTAGTAACCCGCTTAAGGTTTATCAATATTTTGATTCTTTAGGATTGAATATGATTTTAACAAGTAACAACTCTGAAAATGCTTTACATAATATTGCACTAAATACTAAAGATGTTAATATTGTTGACTTTTTTATAAAAAAAGGAGTTAACATTCATCAAAAAAATAAAGAAGGAAATACTCCTTTTTTAAATGCAGCAAAAGGAAATAATCTTTTAGTTTTAGAAAAATTAGCACCTTTATCTAAAAACATCAATCAACAAAATATAGAAGGTTTTTCTGCTATAATTTATGCAACACAAAGAATGAATATAGAGGCTTTTAAATTTTTAAAACAAAATGGAGCAAATGTGAATACGGTTGATGCTGAAGGAAACAACTTATATTATCATTTATTTAATGCTTTTAGTAGAAGAAATAGCAAAACATTTCCTGTTTTTGAAAAGGCTTTGTCAACTGCAAAAGTTTCATTTATTAATGCTTCAAAAAACGAAAATTTACTACACATTGCTATTGCTAAAGGCGAAAATAAAATAATAAAAAAAGCTTTAGAATTGAGCGCAGATATTAATCAAAAAAATAACGATGGATTAACACCATTACATTTAGCGGCAATGAAAGCTAAAGATGTGAAATTGTTACAACTTTTAATAAGCAAAGGTGCAGATAAAAAAATACTTACCGATTTTAATGAAAGCGCTTTTGATTTAGCTAAAGAAAACGAACTGTTAAGCAATAGTAATATTACATTTTTAAAAGAATCTTAAATTAAATTTATATGAAACTTTATAAATTAGTTCTTGGAATATTTTGTTTGTCATTTATGGCTTTTACAACCCTAAAAAAAATCGAACTTTCATCGAAATACAAATGTATGGTTCAGTTAAAAAACTATGAAGGAGAAGGCGCATATGTTGTGGCATCAATAGTTGATAAAGACAATAATTATATAAAAACGCTACATATTTTAGGCGATGATGAAAAGTGGTATCCAGATATGCCAACATGGTGGTCTTTTTTTGAAACCGCTAAAGATACCCAAGCAGATGCAATTTCAGGAGCAACTATTGCTGGAGGAGAACGTGCTATTTTTACTATTCAGTTAGATGAATCTTATTTAACAGCAGGAAATAAATTAAGATTTGAAACGGCTGTAGAACATCAAGATTATTTTGAAAAAGATTTAGAAATTTTGTTAGAAAGTGAAAACTTAAAAAACAAATTTGAAGGCACAGGATATATTCGTTACGTTAGAATTATACCAAACTAATTAAAAAACATGCTTAACAAAATATGGAGATACAGTCATTTTTACCTGACTGTATCTTCTTTCTTATTTCTACTTTTAGCTTCAATTACTGGGTCTTTTTTGGCTTTTGAACCTATTCAAGAAAAGTTACAACCTCACTATATTGAAAACGCTGAAGATGTTTCTGTGGCGCAATTAATAGATACTTTAAAAAACAAGTATAACGAGGTTTTAGATATTGAAGTAGATAAGAATTATTTTGTAAAGGCAAGTATTTTTAGTTTAGAAGAAGCTATTGATGGGCAATTTTACATTAATCCTTTTAATGGAGATAAAATAGCCGATATTCCAAGAAAAGGTGCTTTTTTTGAGTTCTTAACAAATTTTCATCGTTCCTTATTTTTAAAAACTCCAGGAAGGGTTTTTGTTGGCATTAGCTGTTTTTTATTATTTTTAATAGCCATTACAGGTTTATTATTAGCTATTAAAAGACAAGGAGGTTTTTTAAAATTTTTCTTAAAAATTATAAACGATAAATCAATACAATATAACCACGTTGCTTTAGGAAGATTGTTATTAATTCCTATTATTATTTTGGCGTTATCAGGAACGTATTTGTCAATGGAACGGTTTTCGTTATTACCAAAAACTAACGCTATAGTTACGCAACAAGAATCGGTTTCTAAACTAAATATTACTTTTTCTAAATTCCCTATTTTTAAAACGATAACTTTAAAAGAAGTAAAAAAAATAGAATTTCCTTTTTCTACAGATAAAGAAGATTTTTTTATTTTAAGCTTACAAGATCGAGAACTAGAAATTCATCAAAAAACAGGAGAAATTGTAAAAACAACATATTATCCTGTTACAAAAATAGTAAGTGTATTAAGTTTTAATCTGCACACAGGATCAGGAAGTATATTTTGGTCTTTAGTATTATTTATTAGTTCGCTTTCAGTTTTATACTTTATGTATTCTGGAAGTATAATTGCGTTTAAACGTATGCGTTCTAAAACAAAAAATAAATACAACGCTAATCAAGCTAATTTTGTAATTCTAATAGGGTCAGAAAATGGAGGCACAAAAAGATTAGGAAAAACTTTGCAGCAGTCTTTATTAAAAGCAGGTAAAAAAGTGTTTTTAGATGAATTAAACAACTACAAAAGTTATCCTGAAATTGAACAATTAGTTATTATTACTTCTACATACGGAGATGGAGAACCACCAAGCAATGCAAATTTATTTTTAAACAAACTCCAGCAAATTAAAATTATAAAACCATTTACTTGTAATGTAATTGGGTTAGGCTCTTTTTCGTATTCAAAATTTTGTGAATTTGCTAAAAGTGTTCAAAGACACGTTGTTATAAATAATCAGATTACTGTTCCTCAAGAAAATCCGTTATTAATTCATAACCAGAATTATGAAGCGTTTAGAAATTGGGTTTTAGAATGGAACGCTACCTTAAATTTAAATTTAGAAATCCCAAAGAAATTGTCTTTTATAAAACCTAAAGAAACGGTTTTTAAGGTAGTTGAAAAACAAAATGCTATTGATGAATATTCAGAAACATTTAAACTAACCTTAGCTTTAAAAAAAAGAAGAAAATTTGTACCAGGGGATTTGTTAGCAATTACGCCTCCAAATGAAATTTCAGAACGTTTATATTCTATTGGAAAAAACAATAATGGAGATTTATTATTGAGTATAAAAAAGCATTCTCTAGGTATTTGCTCTAATTTTTTAAATGGTTTAAAACCTAATCAAGAACTAAAAGGAACCATTAAAAAAAACAAACAATTTCATCTTCCTAAAAAAAGCAAACAGGTTATTTTAATAGCCAACGGGACAGGAATTACACCATTTTTAGGTATGATTCATCAAAAAAAGAACACTACTATAACTTTGTATTGGGGAACTCGAACTAAAATTTCGGAAAAATTATACAAAGCTCAAATTTTAGAAGCGTTACAAAAAAAGACACTACAATCCTATAATGTAGCTTTTTCAAAAGAAGAAAGTCCTTATAATTATGTTCAGGACATTATTACAAGAGATGAAAAAAATATCGTAAAAATACTTTCAAATGGAGGAACTATTATGCTATGCGGATCTATAACTATGCGTAATGGTGTTTTTAATCTTCTAGAAAAAATATGCTTTAGAAATAATCTACCCGCTTTTGAAACTTTCAAAAATAATGGACAAATTTTAACAGACTGTTATTAATGATTTTTTAAGAAAACTTTAATTAGTTGCATATGCAACTAATTGAAGTAATTATTTACATTTGCAAAGTGAAAAATGAAGATATACATATTGATTTTGAAAACTCAATTGGGCCTTGGTTGGGAAGAACTGTAAAGGTAATAGATTATGTTATTCAAGAATCTTTAAAGTCTAATAACTTAGATTTAACCAAGGAGCAAATGGTTGTTTTAAAAAAATTAGATGAAAATGATGGTTTAAATCAAAATGAACTTGCTTTTTTAACGCTTAGAAATAAATCTTCATTAACAAGATTACTTTCTAAAATGGAAAGCAAAAATTACATTTTAAGAAAACAAAGTCCAACAGATAAACGTGTAAACAATGTTTTTTTAACAACGATTGGGAAAGAAATTTTTTTAAATGCGAAACCTGTTATAAAAAAAGTAATAACAGACATGGAATTAAGTATTTCTAAAGAGGAAAAAGACCAAATTATAAATACTTTAAAAAAAATACAATCAAACTTTAATTCAAAAATCGAATCATTTTAAATAATTATGAGAAATACAATACTAGCTATACTTGGAGTTTTAACTGTTGTTGGAGCAATATTTTTAGGTAAATTCTTAGTAGATAAGAACCAAAAACCTAGACCAAAGTTTAATAAAACAATTAAAACTGTTTTTGTAGAAAATATTGAAAATGGCGAAGTTCCTATTGTGTTGTCTGCAAGTGGAAACCTATTGGCAAAAAATAAAATTGAAATTTTTTCTGAAGTTCAAGGAATCTTAAAACCTTCTAGAAAATCTTTTAAAGCAGGATCTAATTATAATAAAGGTGAAACATTATTAAGTCTTAATAGCGATGAGTTTTATGCTAGTTTACAAGCTCAGAAAAGTGTTTTATACAATTTAGTAACTGCTGTTTTACCAGATTTACGTTTAGATTATCCAAATGAATTTAAAAAATGGGAACGTTTTTTACAGGCTTTTGATATGAATAAACCAACACCTAAATTACCAAGTTTTTCATCAGACAAAGAAAAATATTTTATTTCTGGTAGAGGAATTGTATCATCATATTATAATGTAAAGAATTTAGAAGTTCGTTATGCTAAGCATCAAATTAGAGCTCCTTTTTCAGGAGTTTTAACAGAGGCATTGGTAAGTCCAGGAACTTTAGTTAGAGTTGGACAGAAATTAGGAGAATTTATAGACCCAAGTATTTATGAAATGGAAGTTTCTATAAATTCAGAATTTGCAGATTTATTAAAGGTTGGTAATACAGTAGAATTATCAAATTCAGAAAATACAAAAACCTTTTCAGGAAAAGTTGTACGTGTTAATGGTAGAATAGACCAAGTTTCTCAAACCATAAAAGCATATATTGATGTAAAACATCCAGATTTAAAAGAAGGAATGTTTTTAGAAGCTAATTTGGTTGCAAAATCAGAAAGTGATGCTTTAGAAATTTCTAGAAAATTATTGGTAGATAACAGTGCTGTTTATGTTGTTGAAAACGATAGTGTTTTAAAATTAAAAAAGGTGCAACCTGTTTATTTTGGAGACGAAATAGTAGTTATAAAAGGTTTGCAAAATAAAGATAAAATACTAACACAAACTTTACCAGGTGCTTTTGATGGTATGATTGTAAAAATCAACAAAAAGAAGTAGCCAAATGAAAAAAATAATCACATACTTTATTAAATACCCAGTTGCAGTAAATGTAATTATTATTGCATTTGTTGCCTTTGGATTGGTTGGTGCGTTAAGCATGAAATCATCTTTCTTCCCTTTGGTAGATTCACAATTAATTAGAATTAGTTTAGCGTATCCTGGAGCTTCTCCCCAAGAAATGGAAGAAGGTGTTGTGTTAAAAATTGAAGATAATTTAAAAGGAATTGTTGGTGTAGAGAGAGTAACATCTGTTTCTAGAGAAAACTCTGCAAGTGTAAATGTAGAGGTAGAAAAAGGTAAAAATATAGATGTTGTTTTATCTGATGTAAAAAATGCAGTAGATAGAGTTCCTTCTTTTCCTTCTGGTATGGAACCTGCAGTTATTGCTAAGGTTGAAAATATTAGGCCTACAATAAGTTTTACAGTTAGTGGAGAAAATGTTTCTCTAAAATCGCTGAAACAATATGCTAGAAATGTAGAAAATGATTTACGTGGTATAGAAGGAATTTCTCAAGTTGAAATCTCTGGTTTTCCAGATGAAGAAATAGAAATTGCTGTTAGAGAAAATGACTTACGTGGTTATAATTTGTCTTTTACAGAAGTGGCAAATGCAATTAGAAATTCTAATATTTTAATTACAGGAGGAAATATAAAAACCGTTGAAGAAGATTATTTAATTAGAGCTAGTAATCGTTCTTATTATGGTATTGAAATGCAAAATTTAATTGTAAGAACTCAGTCAAATGGAACAATTATTAGATTAAAAGACATTGCTAGTGTTAAAGATATTTGGTCTGAAAATCCAGATAGATTATACTACAACGGAAACTTAGCTATTAACGTAACAGTTAGTAATACAAATAATGAGGATTTAGTTTCCTCTGCTGATAAAATAAAAGATTACATTCATCAATTTAATCAAGAGCAACAAAATGTACAGTTAAATGTTACAAGTGATGCTTCTATTACATTAAACGGAAGAACAAAGCTTTTGTTAAATAACGGAATTGCAGGTATTTTACTAGTTTTATTCTTTTTAGCACTGTTTTTAAATTTACGTTTGGCAATTTGGGTAGCATTTGGGTTGCCAGTTGCATTCTTTGGAATGTTCATTTTTGCAGCTCAGTTTGATGTAACTATAAATGTGTTATCACTCTTTGGACTGATCATTGTAATTGGTATTCTAGTAGATGATGGAATTGTTATTGGAGAAAATATTTATCATCATTATTACGATTTAGGAAAAACGAAGATTCAAGCAGCAATAGATGGAACTATGGAAGTAATTCCACCAATTATTTCAGCAATTTTAACTACAATAATCGCTTTTTCTACCTTCTTTTTTGTAGACGGAAGAATGGGAGATTTCTTTAGCGAGGTTTCTACAATTGTATTGTTAACATTATCAGTTTCTTTAATTGAAGCATTAATTATTTTACCAGCGCATATTGCACACTCTAAGGCTTTAGATAGAAAGAGGTTAGAAAATGGTAAAGAGAAAAAGAAAAACGGAATTGATGCCTTTTTTAATAAAATAAATACTTTGGCAGATGGAGCTCTAATGAAACTTAGAGATAATTATTATGTTCCATTTTTAAAGTTCTCTTTAAAGAATAAAATATTTGCATTTTCTATTCCAATAGCTGTTTTAATATTTAGTTTTTCAGCCATTGGTGGAGGTATTGTAAGAACTTCATTTTTTCCATCAATTGCAAGTGATAGAGTTCAGATTACTCTAAATATGCCTCAAGGAACAAACGAACAAATTACAGATTCTATTATTTCTGTAATTGAAGAAAAAGTTTGGGAAACAAATGTAGAGTATACAAAAAAGCAAACGGGTAGTGAGCAGGTTGTACAAAACGTGATAAAAAGAGTAGGTCCAGGAAGTGCAAATGCAACTTTAACTGTAAACTTATTACCAGGAGAATCAAGAGATTTTTCTTCGCCAGAAATTACAAACTCAATTAGAGAAAAAGTTGGTAAAGTGTATGGTGTAGAAAGCTTAATTTTTGGTTCTGGAGGAAACTTTGGTGGAAGCCCAGTAGCTGTTTCTCTATTAGGAAATAACATTAAAGAATTAAAATCTGCTAAAGACGAGTTAAAAGCTGAATTAGAAAATAATTCACTTTTAAAAGATATTTCAGACAATGACCCAGCAGGAATTAAAGAAATTAAAATTACTTTAAAAGACAATGCGTATTTGTTAGGTTTAAACTTGCAGTCTATTATGGCACAAGTTCGATATGGATTTTTTGGATTTCAAGCACAGCGTTTTCAACGTGGGCAAGATGAAATAAAAGTTTGGGTACGTTATGATAAAAAAGATAGATCGTCTATTAAAGATTTAGATGATATGAGAATTGTAGCTCCAAATGGAACAAGAATTCCGTTTTCTGAAATAGCAAATTATACAATAGAAAGAGGAGATATTGCAATTAACCATTTACAGGGAAAACGAGAAATACAAATAACTGCAGATGTAAAAAATCCGAAGGAAAGTGCAACAGAAATATTAGATGATATTAAGGCCAGATTAATGCCAGAAATTTTATCTAAACATCCTTCTGTTACTCCATTATATGAAGGGCAAAATAGAGAAGCAAAAAAAACTACAGATTCTGTAAAAATTGTAGGTCCAATTATCTTATTATTAATTTATATGGTAATTGCTTTCACGTTTCGTTCTTATAGTCAGCCAATTTTATTAATAATAATGATTCCTTTTAGTATGATAGGAGTTGTTTGGGGGCACTTCTTTCATAGTTTTCCAATAGGTATTTTATCTTGGTTAGGTATTATTGCTTTAATAGGAATTATGGTAAATGATGGATTGGTTTTAATTGGTAAATTTAATAGCTATCTAAAAGAAGGAATGAAGTTTGACGATGCATTAGTAAGAGCAGGTCAATCTCGTTTTAGAGCTATTTTCTTAACATCATTAACAACCGTTGCTGGTTTAGCTCCGCTATTATTAGAAAAAAGTAGACAAGCGCAATTTTTAATTCCGATGGCAATTTCAATTGCATATGGTATTGCAGTTGCAACTGTGTTAACATTAGTGATGTTGCCTCTTTTATTATCTGTATCTAATTCAATGAAAGTAGGTATTAAGTGGTTAAAAACAGATAGAGATGTTACAAAAGAAGAAGTAGAAAGAGCAATTATTGAATCTAAATATGATGAGGATGAAATTGAGTAGAATAAGTATAATTATCGTCGTATTATTATCGACTTTACAAGGAATTTCACAAGAAATATTAACTAAAAAAGATGCGTTAGCAATCACTTTAGAAAATAACTTCGGAATTAAAATTGCGAACAATAATTTAGAGGTTGCAAAAAACAATAAAAGTATATTTAATACAGGTTTTTTGCCAACAGTTTCTGCTTCTTCTGGTGGAAATTACAGAAATGATAACCAAACAATTACGCGTCAAGATGGAACGTCTGCAAGTGTGGATGGTGCTGTAACAAAATCATACAATGCATCGTTAAATTTAAATTATACGTTGTTTGATGGTTTGGGAAGAAAATATAATTATCAGCAACTAAAAGAAACGTATAATTTATCTGAATTAGAAGCAAAAGCAACAATAGAAAATACATATTTACAATTGTTTTCTGTCTACTTTCAAATAGCTCGTTTGTCTGAAAACGCCAAAAATTTAGAAGAAGCTTTATCTATTTCTAAATCAAGATTAGAACGTGCAAAATATCAATATGAATATGGGCAATCTACAAAGTTAGAATTGTTAAATGCAGAAGTAGATGTTAATAATGATCGCATTACATTAATAAATGCAAATCAATCATTGTCTAATGCAAAACGTGCTCTAAATATTATTTTAGGAGTAGAGAAGGACGTAAATTACAGTGTAGAAACTGCTGTAGATTTTAATAAAATGATGAATTTTAAAGATTTACAACAAAAAACAATTAGCAATAATATTACCTTAAAACAAAACGAAAAAAATATTGCTATTAGCGAGTTTAATGTTAAAATCAATAAATCAAATTATTTGCCAAGTTTAGGTTTTTCTACTTCTTATGGATGGAACAAAAGCGATAATCCTGCAACATCTTTTTTAGCGAAAGCAACCTCAAACGGATTAAATGCAGGTTTAAATTTATCTTGGAATTTATTTGATGGTGGAAGTACAAAAACTAGAGTTTCCAATGCTAAAATCGCATTAGAAAGTCAGCAAATTTTATTAGAGCAACAAAAATTAAATATTGAAAATAACTTAAAAAATACTTGGGATAATTATCAAAATCAATTGTTTATTTTAAAAGCACAAGAAACAAATGTGCTAACTACACAAAATAATTTTGAAAGAACAGAAGAGCGTTATAAACTTGGTAGAGTAACATCAATAGAATTTAGACAAGCTCAAATTAATTTAATAAATTCTAAAACAGTTTTAAATAATTCTAAATTTGATGCTAAATTAATAGAACTACAACTGTTACAATTAAGTGGAGACATTTTAAATGTAAAGTTTTAAAAACTGATTTTTATCATGTTTTTAAAATTAAGTAATTTTTAATTTCGTAAACAAATAAGATAATAAAATGAATTTTTTAAACTTACCACTTGTTTCTTGGGTCAATGGTACAATAATGATAGGTATTTTTGCTTTAGTTGTTGTGGGCTTAGTTGTAGCTGTTTTACTATTGATGAATAACGATAAAAAAGCTAAAAAATAGAACTTTAGTATAGAATAGCGTTAGTATACGTTGTTTTTTTAATATGAAAAATACTCTTAAAACGAATAAACTAGTATTTAATTATTTAAATACGAGTTTATTCGTTTGCATTTTATTAAATTTATACTCTTAATATTAACCATGAAAATTTGTTATGAACAGCAATCTCGATGTAAGTTTTGGGTATTTATTTGAAGATTCATTAATTAAAGAAATTAAAGAAATTGGGGTTTATAAAAAATTCTCCATGGATGAATCAATTATTGGAATTGGAGATTATATTAAATCGATGCCTCTACTTATTAAAGGAGCCATTAAAATCTTAAGAGAGGATGAAAATGGAGATGAACTTGTACTGTATTAT
The DNA here is from genome assembly GCA_965367085.1 of uncultured Polaribacter sp. GTDB lineage: Bacteria > Bacteroidota > Bacteroidia > Flavobacteriales > Flavobacteriaceae > Polaribacter. The sequence goes on along the minus strand of CBDUHF010000007.1, from coordinate 90,463 downwards.
CTAGAAAAAGGAGATACTTGTGCTATGACTCTTTCTTGTTGTATGGGACAAACTAAAAGTGAAATTAGAGCAGTTGCAGAAACAGATGTAGAACTAATTATGGTGCCTAAAGAAAAAATGGCAGAATGGTTAGGGAAATACAAAACATGGCAAGCTTATATTTTACAATCTTATCATAACAGAATGGATGAGCTTTTAAAAGCGGTAGATACAATTGCTTTTTTAAAGATGGATGAACGTTTGTTTAAATATTTAAAGGACAAAGCAATGGTTACACATGATGATGTAATTCATGCAACACACAAAGATATTTCTCAAGACTTACATACTTCTAGAGTTGTAATTTCAAGATTACTAAAAAAACTAGAAAATGAAGGTAAAATTCAACTTTTTAGAAATAGCATAAAAGTACTAGAACTGTAACAAATGTTACTGATAGAAGGAGCATAGATGATTATTTTTGTAGTAAAAAAAGATGAAATATCTTTCATTAATAATTGTACTTGTTTTTTTAGCTAGTTGTCAAGATTCTAAGAAACCTTCCTATTCTTCAAAAAAGGAAGTTAAAGAGATACATCCTGGAAAAAAACTTTTAGAAAACAATTGTTATGTATGTCATAGCCCAACAGCATCTCATGACGAAAGGTTGGCGCCACCTATGATTGCTATTAAAAAACATTATTTATCAGATAAAACTACCAAAGAAGAATTTATAAATTCTATGCAAAATTGGATTAACAATCCAACGCAAGAGAATGTAAAAATGTATGGTGCAGTAAGAAAATTTGGTATAATGCCAAAGCAATCTTTTCCAGAAGAAACTATTAGGCAAATTTCAGATTATATGTTTGATAATGATATAGAAAAACCAGAATGGTTTGAAAGTCATTATAATGAACAAAGAGGCAAAGGAATGCAGAATGGAAACGGAATGGGAAAAGGTAGAGGCATGCAAAAACAACAAGCAACTACCAATTTTAAAGATTTGCCTATTGGAGAAAGAGGAGTAAAGTATGCTTTAACAACTAAAGCTGTTCTAGGTAAAAACCTAATGAGTAAAATAAATAAAGAAGGCACAATTAAAGCTTTAGCTTTTTGTAATGAAAAAGCATTTCCGTTAACAGATAGTATGTCTGTTGTATATAATGCAATAATTAAGAGAGTTTCAGATAAACCACGTAACTCTAAAAATAGTGCTTCAGTAAAAGAAAAAGAATATATAGCTCTTTATAAAAAAGACATTTTAAACAATAAAGAATCTGAGCCAATAGTAGAAGATTTAGGAGATGTTGTAAATGTTTATTATCCAATTAAAACAAATAGTATGTGTTTACAATGTCATGGTAAACCATCAACTCAAATAACGTCTAATACTTTAGCTATGATAAACAAATTATATCCAAATGATAAAGCTATTGGATATGATATAAATCAAATAAGAGGAATCTGGAATGTTTCCTTTAAAAAATAATTTTTTCAGGCATGAGCAAATTTTCAGAAATAATTAACCAAGATAAACCTGTTCTAGTAGATTTTTTTGCAGAATGGTGTGGACCATGTAAAATGATGAGTCCTATTTTAAAAGAGGTTAAAGACATTTTAGAAGACGGAGTTTCAATAATTAAGATCGATGTAGATAAAAATCAATCTTTAGCTTCTAAATACCAAGTTAGAGGAGTGCCAACGTTAATGCTTTTTAAAGGCGGAAAGCAAGTTTGGAGACAATCTGGAGTATTACAAAAACAAGAAATAGTTTCTATTATAAAAAATCATGGTTGATTTAAAAATTTTTATAGTAGAATTAAAAGCACCCAAATTTTGGGTGCTTTTTTATTTCTAATAGTATATAAAATAATTTAAAATTTATATAAAATGGAAACAAAACAGCAAGAACTAGAAGTAGTATCAATGCCAAGAATAGGAGATAAAGCACCTTCTTTTGTGGCTACAACAACTCAAGGAGAAATTAATTTCCCTTCAGATTACAAAGGTAAATGGGTAATATTATTTAGTCATCCTGCAGATTTTACACCAGTATGTACTTCAGAATTTATGACGTTTGCACACTTAGAAGAAAAATTTGATAAAGCAAATTGTAAATTGGTAGGTTTATCTATAGATGGTTTATATAGCCACATTGCTTGGCTAAGAACTATTAAAGAAAAAATCAAATTTAATGGAATGGAAAATATTGAAGTTAAGTTTCCTTTAATTGAAGATATTTCTATGAATGTTGCTAATAAATACGGGATGATTCAACCAGGAGAAAGTAAAACGCAAGCAGTGAGAGCTGTTTTCTTTATAGACCCAGAAGGTATTGTTAGAGCATTAATTTATTACCCATTAAGTTTAGGTAGAAACTTTGATGAAATATACAGAGCATTAACTGCAATGCAAACCTCTGATGCATTTAATGTGGCAACTCCAGCTGATTGGAATCCAGGTGATGATGTTATTATTTCTCCTGCAGGATCTTGTGGTGTTGCAGAAGAAAGAATGACTAATACAGAAGAATTAGAATGTGAAGATTGGTTTTTCTGTACTAAAAAATTAGATAAAGACTTAGTTTTAAGTAAAATTCTAAAGAAGTAAGATATAGTTATTGGTAATATTAAGAGTCTTTTTTGTAAAGAAAAGACTCTTCTTTTTTGTGATAAAAATTACATAAGGAAAAAATAGATTTGTATTTTTAACATCTAAAATCAAGACATGGAAGATATGCTCTTTTACGATAGATTGCAGTTTGCATTTACTATCACGTTTCATTATATATTTCCACAATTAACAATGGGATTATCTTTAATAATCGTTTATTTTAAGTGGAAATACTTAAGAAGTAACATTGAAAAGTATAACAATGCAGCTAAGTTTTTTATGAAAATTTTTGCTGTTAATTTTACCATGGGAGTAGTAACTGGTATTCCAATGGAATTTCAATTTGGTACCAATTGGGCAAAGTTTTCAGAGCTAACAGGAGGTATAATTGGCCAAACATTAGCAATGGAAGGCATGTTTTCTTTCTTTCTTGAATCTTCCTTTTTAGCACTATTTATTTTTGGTGAAAAGTTAATGGGACAAAAATTACATTTTCTAACAGGTTTTTTAGTGTTTTTAGGTTCTTGGGCAAGTGGTTGGTTTATTTTAGCCACCAATGCTTGGATGCAACACCCTGTAGGTTATGAGATTTTAGATAATGGTAAATTCGTTTTAGAAAATTTTTCTGCATTGTTTGGCAATCCTTGGCTTTTACCCGCCTTTTTACATAATCAATTAGCGTCTGTAGTAACTTCATCATTTGTAGTAGCAAGTATTGGAGCTTTTTATTTATTAAGAAATAAACAAAAAGAATACGGAAAACTGTTTTTGAAAACAGGTGTGATTTTCGGATTAGTTTCTAGTTTACTTGTAGCTTTTCCTACAGGAGATTGGAATGCTAAAAATGTAGCAAAATATCAGCCAGCAGCTTTTGCAGCTATGGAAGGGATTTTTGAAACAGAACATGCAGGAGCAGAAATTGTTTTAATAGGACAACCAAATATGGTTGAAAAAAAGCTAGACAATAAAATTGCAGTTCCTAATATATTAAGTTTTTTAACCTATCAAGATTGGGATAAACAAATTCCAGGAATGGATCAATTTAAAAAAGAAGAACTGCCAGATAATATTCCTGCTCTCTATTATTCTTACCATATAATGGTTGGTTTAGGTACTATGTTTATAGGAATCATGGCATTAGCACTTTTCTTTTTATGGAGAAGAAAATTATATAACTTAAAACCATTATTATGGACGATTATGTTTCTAGTTCCTTTTCCATATATAGCAAATATTACAGGTTGGTATGTTGCAGAATTAGGTAGACAACCTTATTTAGTTTATGGTTTATTAAAAACTAGCGAAGGTATTTCACCAACAGTTTCTTCTGGTAATACTTTGTTTACTTTACTTGGTTTTGTTGCTTTATATATGCTACTCGGATTATTATTTTTAGTCTTAGTTGGTAAAACTATTAACGATGGTCCAAAGCCTAAAACACATTAAATTATGGAATTATTTTGGTATGTAGCAATAGCTATAGTTTTAGCTGTATTTTTTATTTTAGATGGATATGATTTTGGAGCAGGTATTATTCACTTGTTTTTTGCAAAAAAAGAAAAAGACAAAGAAGTAATTGCAAAGTCTGCAGGTTTATTTTGGGATTCTAATGAGGTTTGGTTGGTTGCTGCTGGAGGAATGCTTTTTATGGCTTTCCCAACGTTTTATGCATCTGTTTTTAGTGGTTTTTATTTGCCATTAATTATAGTATTGTGGCTCATTATTTTTAGAGCTATTGGATTAGAATTTAGAAGTCAGTTTAAATATCAAATGTGGAAAGATATTTGGGACAAATCATTTGGGGTTTCTAGTTTGTTATTAGCCTTATTTTTCGGAATTGCTTTAGGAAACATCGTTAGAGGAGTTAATTTAGGAGCTGTAGAAAATGGTGTGTCTGTTCATGAAGGACATTATTTTTTCTTACCATTATGGGATAGTAGTTTTAGCCCATTAAGTGAAACACCAGGAGTTATAGATTGGTTTACAATTGTTATTGGTATAATATCTGTAGTAACTTTAGCCATTCATGGAGCAAATTGGGTGATATTAAAAACCAATTCATCAATAAATAATAAGCTTAAAGGCGTTATTTTTAAGTTGAATATTGGGTTACTAGTACTAACAGTATTTTCTATAATTTTATGGCAAAAAGTAAATCCGAATTCGTTAGATAATTTTATTGATAAACCTTATTTATTATTATTTCCTATTATTTATTTCATAGGCTTATTTGGATTGTTTTTTATTAAAAAGTTTAAAAAAGAGAACTATGGATTTGCCTTTTCTACATTGTTAATTTTAGGAGGAATCACGTCATCATTAGCATCTTTATTTCCAGTATTGTTGCCTTCTATTAATAGCGTAAATGAGTCCTTAACAATTTACAATACGTCAGCATCAGAATACGGTTTATCAGTAGCTTTAACTTGGGGTATTATTGGTTTTATACTACTTGTTGTTTACTTTATTGTTCAAAAAAGGCTAATGAGTGGTAAAATAGATAAAATGGATTATGGTCATTAATCTAAAGCCATAATTATGACAGAAACTTTAATCTCTTTAATTAGTATTTTAATAGGAATAATTGCTGCTAATATTGCAGGTTTTATCTTTAAAAAATACTCATTTGGTGTTGTAGGAAATACCATAGCAGGTGTTTTTGGAAGCATTTTTTTGATTAAGACTTTTGGCAGATTAGGTTTTAATCCTTTGGCGATAATGCAAAACGGAACATTTCATAGTTTACCATTTATTATAAATTGTTTTGTATCATTTATTGGGGGATTTTTAACACTAATTTTTTTAAAAATGATAACTCACAAAATGAATAAAAAAACTCTTGAATAACAGATCTTTATGTAACAAAAGTTGCATAAATTCTTTCGTTAATTTTCTAATTTTGTTAAAATGTGACTATTATGAAGATTAACTTTTCGCTCTCAATTCTTGTTTTTTTATTATTATCAAACATTAGTCTTTCTCAAGAACAATTTAACGTTCAGATAGAACCTTTAATCATTGAAAATGCTCCAAATATCCATTCTTTTTCTTGGGGAAAAACTACAGATGGGAAATGGGTTATTTTAGGAGGTAGAATTGATGGATTGCATCAAAGACAGCCTTTTTCTTCTTTCAAGGAAAATGATAATAACAAAAATGTTTTTGTTATAGACCCTGAAGCTAATAAAACATGGAGTGCATCTATTAGTGTTTTACAAGCATCTATATTTGAGCAATTACAATCTACAAATCAAGAGTTTTATCAAAGAGAAAACACTTTATACATAATTGGTGGTTATGGTTTTAGTACGCTTCAAGATGATCATGTTACGTATGATAAATTAACGGCGATAGATATAGATGGATTGGCATCTGCAGTTATAAATGGAGAGTTAATACCTTCTTTTTTTAGACAAATTACAAATACCAATCTTGCTGTAACAGGAGGACAATTAGGTTTGTTAGATGATGTATTTTATTTGTGTGGCGGACAATATTTTGAAGGTAGATACAATCCAATGGGACCAGATAATGGGCCTGGGTTTATTCAAAAATATACTGATGAAATTAGAACTTTTCAAATTAATGATGATGGCACTAATCTTACAATTGTAAATTATGCTGCTAAGAATGATTCTGAAAATTTACACAGAAGAGATTATAATATGGCTCCTCAAATATTTCCAGATAAAACAAAAGGTTTTACCATGTTTAGTGGTGTTTTTCAACATACAGCAAACTTGCCTTGGTTAAATACAGTAGATGTTTCTGATTCTGGATATACAGTTAATAATACTTTTAACCAATATTTAAGTCAGTATCATAGTGCTAAAATCCCAATTTATGATACAGAAAATAATACAATGCATACATTGTTTTTTGGAGGAATGAGTCAATATAAATTAGATGAAAATGATAACCTTATTCAAGATGATGATGTGCCATTTGTAAAAACAATTAGTAAAGTCTCAAGATTTAGTGATGGTTCAATGACTGAGAGTAGTTTAAAAATTAAAATGCCTGCTTTTTTAGGTTCTGGTTCAGAATTTATTCCAGTACACAAGAGTTCAAATTATTTAACCGAAGAAATTGTAGATATTAATAATTTACAAGAAGGTAAAACATTAGTTGGTTATATTTTTGGAGGCATAGAAAGTACACAAGAAAATATTTTTTTTATAAATGATGGTACACAGAGTAGTGCAAGTAATTTAGCTTTTAAAGTGTTTATAACTAAAAACACATTAGATGTAGATGAAGTAGAATTAAATTCTAATAACATTTATAATTTAAAAATTTATCCAAATCCTTCAAAAGATATTTTTTTAGTTGAGGTATTCATTCCAAATATGGAAGAAAGTGTTTTAGAAATTTATAATGTATTAGGAGCTAAAGTTAAAAGCCTAAAAATTAAAAGCAATATTGGGTTAAAAACACTCTCTCTAGATTTGTCTAAGCTAGCATCAGGAGACTATATTTTAAAGTTTAAAAACAGTTCTAATAGTATAGAAAAAAAAATAATTAAACTGTAATTATTTATTATGTAACTTAAGTTACTGTGTACTCTCCTTTTAGCATATACTTTTAATAAAAATTTATATTATGTCTAAAATTGTAGTTCTAGGAGCAGGAATTTCTGGTCATGTTGCAGCTTCTCATTTAAGAAGAAAACTTTCAAAAGGTCATGAAGTTGTTGTGGTATCTCCAAACAGTAATTATCAATGGATACCATCTAATATTTGGGTTGGAATTGGTAGAATGAAATCTGAAAAAATATTGTTTCCTTTAGCGCCTTTATATAAAAAGAAAGGTATTGGTTACAAACAAGCTAAAGCAATTTCATTTTTTCCAGAAGGAGATGTAAAAGAAGAAAAACCATTTGTTTTAGCAGAATATGTTGTAGGCCCAAATAAAGGCACTCAAGAAAAAATAACTTACGATTTTTTGATTAATGCAACAGGCCCAAAATTAAATTTTGAAGCTACAGAAGGATTAATTCCGGGTGAAAACAAAACTTATTCAGTTTGTACATATACACATGCAGATCATGCTTGGGATGGATTAAAAAAATTAATCCAAGAAATGAAGAAAGGTAAAAAAGCAAAAATTTTAATAGGTACAGGACACGCAAAATCTACTTGTCAAGGTGCAGCTTTTGAATATATTTTAAATGTAGAACAAGAATTACGCAAGCACAATGTTAGAGAAATGGCAGAAGTTACATGGATTTCTAATGAATATCAATTAGGTGATTTTGGAATGGATGGAATGCTATTAAGTTATGGAAGCATGACAATGAAATCTCATGAAATGGTTGAAATGATTTTTGAAGACAGAGATATAAAATGGATTCTTGGAGCTGGAGTAAATAAAATTGAAGATGGTTTAGCATATTATGAAAATCTAGAAGGAGATTATAAAACAGAAACCTACGATTTTGCAATGTTAATTCCTTCGTTTTCTGGTCATGGATTTAAAGCTTATGATAAAAATGAAAATGACGTTACAGAAAAAATTTTTAAAGGTTTTATGCTTGTTGATGCAGATTACACCCCAAAACCTTATGAAGAATGGTCTGTAAAAGATTGGCCAGAAACTTACCAAAACCCAACATATAAAAATATTTTTGCACCAGGAATTGCTTTTGCACCTCCACATGCTATTTCTAAACCTAGAAAAAGTAAAAACGGAACAGTTATTACACCAGCACCACCAAGAACAGGAATGCCTTCTGGTATCACTGCAAAATTAGTGGCAGATAATATTATTGATTCAATAAAAAGCGGAAAAGAATCATTTCATCATAAAGGAAGTATGGGAAACATGGGAGCAGCATGTATTGCTTCTGCAGGTTATGGTTTTACTTCTGGAAGTGGTGTAAGTATTACAACATATCCTATTGTTCCAGATTATGAAAAATATCCAAATACACAAGGAAGAAAACTTGGAAAAACTTTTGGAGAGATAGGTTTAGCAGGTCATTGGTTAAAATTGGCTTTGCATTATGCATTTATTTATAAAGCAAAAATGAAACCATTTTGGTGGTTGATTCCTGAGTAGGAATGAATTTTAACAAAGTTGTATTTTAAGTAAAAAAAACAGAATATTATGACTCAAAGAATATCAAAATATCAAAAATTTAAAATGAAGAATCTTATAATTCAGTTTTTCAAATTTATTTATTTAAGTATAAAAATTATGATCGTTGTTGCTGGTGGTCATGGAGGAACTAGAACGTAATTATTTTAAATCCATACTGTAAAAACCTCCACAATTTTCTTTTCTATTTTTAGAAAATTGAGTGATTAAATATGCAGTTGTAATTAGATTACGAAGTTCACATAAATCTACAGATAATTCAGAATGATCATACAAGCGTTTGTTGTCTTCATAAAGAACGCGTAAACGTTTTTCAGCACGTTTTAATCGTTCATTAGATCTCACAATACCAACATAATTGCTCATAATAGTTTTTACTTCATTTCTATCGTGAGTAATTAATATTTTTTCCATGTTTTTAATAACACCACTATCATTCCAAACAGGAATTCCTTCTGGCATTTTAGCATTCTCAAATTTTTCACAAATATTTAAGTAAGCTCTGTTGGCATAAACTAATCCTTCTAATAAAGAGTTAGAAGCTAACCTGTTTCCACCATGTAAACCAGTTCTTGTTACTTCCCCACAAGCATAAAGTTTGTTAATAGATGTAAGTGCATCTTTGTTTACATTTACACCACCACAAATGTAATGTGAAGCAGGAACTACAGGTATAAAATCTTTTTGAACATCAATACCAAGAGAAGCACATTTTTCTGTAATATTAGGGAAATGGTCTTTAAATTTTTTAAAATCTAGATTTGTACAATCTAAATAAACATGAGGAGAACCACTTTTCTTTAATTCATTGTCAATAGCTCTTGCAACAATATCTCTAGATGCTAATTCTTCTCTTTCATCGTAATTATGCATGAAAAAGTCTCCATTAAAATCTCTTAATTTTGCTCCAAAACCTCTAACAGCTTCAGAAATTAAAAAAGCAGGATATTCTCCTGGATTAAATAAAGCTGTAGGATGAAATTGTATAAATTCTACTTCAGAAATTTCTGCTTTGGCTCTATATGCAATTCCTAAACCATCACCAGTAGCAATAACTGGGTTTGTAGTAGTTTGGTAAACTTGCCCACTTCCACCAGAAGCTAAAAGTGTAAATTTGCTTATAAATGTTTTTACAATGGCATTTTTTTCATCTAAAACATAAGCCCCATAACAAGATATTTTAGAATCTCTTTTTATTGCTGTTTTTTTAACTTGATGTTCAGTAATTAAATCAATTGCATAATGATGCGTTAAAAAATCGATATTTACTTGAGCATTTACTTGCGCTAATAATGAACGTTCAATTTCTGCTCCTGTAATATCTGTAAAGTGTAATATTCTATTTTGAGAATGACCTCCTTCACGTCCTAAGTCATATTCGCCATCTTTTCCTTTATCAAACTTTGTACCCCAATCTATTAATTCTTGTAATCTTTCTGGCGCATCTTCTACTACCATTTTAACAACATCTTCATCACATAAACCATCGCCAGCAATTAAAGTATCTTCTATATGTTGTTCAAAAGTATCTACTGATTTATTATATACAGTTGCTATACCTCCTTGAGCGTACCTTGTATTAGATTCACTTTGTTCATCTTTAGTTACAATGGTAACTTTAGCATTTTTGAATTTTGTAGCAATTTTTAAAGCAAAAGTAAGTCCAGAAACTCCTGAACCAATAATTAAAAAATCTGACTGTATAATTTTTTTTGAGCTAATCATTTATAGGGGATTATTTTGAAAGTTCTAACATTCTTTCAATAGGTATAATTGCTTTTTTACATAATTCTGCATCAACTTCAATATTTGGTAATTCATGTTTTAAACATAAATACAACTTTCTTAAAGTATTCATTTTCATATATGCACATTCGCTACAAGCACATGTGTTATCTTCTTTTGCTGGAGCAGGAATAATTATTTTATCAGGATTTTCTTGCATCATTTGAAAAAGAATACCAGCTTCTGTAGCAACAATAAATTTTTCTTTTTTACTTTCTCTAACATGTTTTAAAAGCCCTGAAGTAGAACCAATATATTTGGCAACTTTAAGCATGTGAGCTTCAGATTCTGGATGCGCAATTAATTCTGCATCTGGATGTTCTTTATAAAGATCTATTAATTTTTCCATTGAAAAAGCTTCGTGAACTATGCAAGCTCCATCCCAAAGAAGCATTTCTCTACCTGTTTCTTTATTTAAATAATCTCCTAAATTTCTATCTGGAGCAAAAATAATAGGTTGATCTTCTGGAAAAGAATCAATAATTTTTCTAGCATTAGAAGAAGTACAAACAATATCGCTTAAGGCTTTAATTTCTGCTGAACAATTAATGTAAGTAACTACTTTATGATTTGGATGTAGTTTTTTAAATTCTGAAAATTTTTCTGGCGGACAAGAATCTGCTAATGAACAACCTGCTAATAAATCTGGTAATAATACTTTTTTAGTAGGATTTAAGATTTTAGCAGTTTCTGCCATAAAATGAACACCTGCAAAAATAATCATATCGGCATCTGTTTTTGCAGCTTCTTGAGCTAACGCTAAACTATCGCCAACAAAATCTGCAATTTCTTGTATCTCATCTATTTGATAATAATGAGCTAATAAGATGGCATTTTTTTCTTTTTTAAGTTTTTTTATTTCTTCAACATAGTTAACATTTGGTGTTTCTATATCCAAAAATCCTTTTTCTTCAAGATTTTGTTTTACTATTTCCAATGTTTTCATTTCTATCATTTTCAGTCAAAATAAATTAAGGGTAAAAATACTCCATTTTATTATAATTATATGCTAAAAATGGTGACAAAATATGCCTAAATATTGTTGATTTTATACTAAATCTATAGGATTTAAAGAAAATAAATAAACTCTTCAACTTTTGTAAAACTATTTTTTTGTTATGTAACAAAAGTTGCAGACAAATATGTTTTTATTTCTCAATTTTATAGTGAGGTTAAAGATTTAAAATATTAGAGGGAAATATGTTTTTAGTTAGTTAATGGGAGAGGGCATTAAATACATTTAATGCCCTCTTTTTAATTAAAATTTATACTGAAGAAAAGCAGTAATATTTCTACCAGGTTCATTAATTGGTACTTTACCAAAATCTGCCTGATTGTTAAAACTAAAGTTTAAATGATTGTTATATGTTTTATCAAATACATTTAAAGCAGCAACACCTAAAGTAAAGTTTTTAAATACTTTAGTACCGAAACGAATATCTAGAGTTTGATAACTATCTGTCTGTGTTTCTCCAAAACTTTCTGCAATATTATCTTGTTCACTGGTTAGGTTATATTGAATGTTAGCCCAATAATTGTCTTTTTTGTAACCTAAAGACAGTTTAGAGTTAAAAGGAGGTGTTAAAGGTAAAGACTCATTTAAATCTTTATTTCTTGCATACACATAAGCCATTTCTGCTTTAAAATAATAATTGGTTAAAAAATCTATTTGTGTCATTGCTTCAAAACCAGTTTTATAAGCATTGTCTAAATTTTGAAATACTTTAGGGTTTTTGGGTTCTGCAGTAGGCATGTACTTTCTAGTTAAATTTTCATCAACAATACCAACTATATAATTCTCAAAAGAAGAGTAATAAACAGAAGCAGCATATTTTACGTTTCTATTTTCATTTCTTCCTTTAAAACCAACTTCAAATTGGTTATTTACTTCTGCTTTTAAATTTGGATTTCCTATATATTCATAAGGATCTTGCCCAATTGTAAAATGATTTATAAAACGTTCCATCATATTTGCAGAACGAACACCTCTACCATAAGCAGCTTCTAGTGTCATATTATCTGAAACTATTTTCTTAACAGAAATGGTTCCACTAAGATTATTTTCTGTACGTTTTTCTAAATTATACATTGCAGCAAAATCGGTAGCAGGTTCATTAATATCAGAAATAACCATGTCGTAACGTAAACCAGCTGTTACAAGAGTAGCGGAATTTGCTTCCCATTTAGCTTCTGTAAAAAGACCAAAATCATTTACAAAAGAATCTTGCCAAACTTGGTCTTTAAACTCCATTGGATTAGCCAACATGTTACCATTCATTATTTTTACCAATCTAGTTCTTTCTCCTTCTCTACTTACAAGCATTGCGTCTACACCACTAAATACATTTAAAGATTTAGAAGGTTTCCAATTAAATTCTAATTTTCCTCCCATCGTAGTTGCTTCTACAGCAGATGCTGCTTCCATCATCATAAAAGTAGGTCTGTTATAATTGGTCATTAAATGATCTACAAAACTGTAATATGCTTTTGCAGAAATACTTTTTAAAGTTTCTCCTAAATCTGTTATTTTATAATCTAAAGAAACGATAGTACTATTATCATAATCTGTATCCATAGGCAAACCTGCATGTAAAACATCACGTCCAAAAGATTGTTTCCAGTTTAATTGTAAACGTTCGTTTTCTTTGAAATTATAGCCTACTTTAATTCCGTAATCTGTACTTTTAAAAGAAGAAGGAATTTCTACATTATCTCCATCTTCAAAGTTTCCGAAATCTCTGTAGCCAAAGTTTCCAACAATATCATACTTTTCTTTGATGTATTGTAGTTGAAACATGTTTACAAAAGAACCACCATTAGTTTCATAACCTGCAGAAGCTTTACCGTGCAAACCTTTGTCTAAAAAGTTAGGTTTTTTACTTACCAAATTAATAATTCCACCAAAAGTTGCTCCATAACGCACTGTGTAAGGTCCTTTTATAATTTCAATTTTAGAAATTTCTTCAGGAATTACATGTGTCGTAATTGGATCCATTCTATTTGGGCATGCATGCATTGCTTTTGTACCACCATCATATTGAATGTTTAATTGCTCATATTGACTTGCTCTAAAAGAAGGGTCTATCGCATAATTTCCTCTTTTAATTACAGAGAATCCGTTTATGTAATTAAATAAATCTGCAACGTTTTTAGGTTGCACAATATTTTCATCATATTTATTAGAAACAATAGAATGTATAGGGTCTGTTTTGGAATTACCTGTTACAATAACTTCATCTAGTTTTATTCTTTTTATGGTGTCTTTTTTCTTTTCGATTTTATTTTGAGAAAAAGAAACACTAGAAATTAGTATGCATAAAAGCACACTGAAAAATATTTTCATCTTTTTAAATTTAAATTTTGTAGTAAAATGGTGTTTATAGCAAATAGATGCTATAAAGGCGAAATTTAAATTTATGCTTCAGGTGGGTGAAAACAATTGTTTATGATACTGTAGTTGTAAAGATTTAAATAGTCTAAATTCTCTGATTTTAAATCTTTAATATCAGTAAAAGAGTATGTTAAAGGCTTTTCATTATATAATAAAATGTCTTTAATTTCTGTAAGTTGTATTGGCATATTGCCTTTTTCGTCAGTAGTTTTTGTTACTTTTTTTAGATGACACTTACCATTACAAGCTAATTCTGGTTTGTCTTTATTCTCACATAAAGCCTCAATAAACCCTTTTGGGTCTAATTTATAATAAGCATACGTTAAAGAAACACTTAAAGTATTAAATAATACTAAAGCTCTTAAGGATATAGAAAAAAGGAGTTTCCAGTTTTTCACAAGCGCAAATATAAAGACTTTAATGTCTTCTATCCATGATAAAAATCAGTGAATTTTCCTTTTTAGAACTGTGAGTAACAATTGTTACTGACTAAGGCTTTTTCGAGCCCTAATTTTGCCCTAAATTAATTGAACAGAATAATGAAAAATAAATTATTAATAGGATTTTTACTATTGCTTTCTTCTTTTTTGAACGCACAAGAAGTTATTTTAATAACTAAAAGTGATGTTATTTCTAAAGTAAAAGAAAATAACAATACTATTAAAATATCTCAACAAGATGCTTTGGCAGCAAAAGGAGATTTTAATCAAACAAATGCAGTGTTTTTACCAAACATTACTGCAAGTCATACAGGTATTTCTACAACAAATCCTTTAATGGCTTTTGGTTCTAAATTGAATCAAGAAATTTTAACTCAAGCAGATTTTAATCCTGCATTGTTAAATGACCCAAGTACAACTCGAAATTTTGCAACTAAGATAGAAATTCAACAACCTCTATTTAATTTAGATGGTATGTTTCAAAGAAAAGCTGCAAAATCTAAAATGGATGCAATGTCTTTAAAAACAGAAAGAACCATAGATTATTTGGCTTTTGAAGTTGAAAAAGCATACATGCAATTGCAATTGGCTTATAAAGGTGTTATAGTTTTAGAGAAAGCTTTAATTGCTGCAAATGAGAATAAAAAAATGGCAGACAATAGTTTTAAACAAGGTTTTTTACAACGTGCAGATGTTTTAAATGTAGAGGTAAGAGTTACAGAGGTTAAAAACCAATTGCAAACTGCAAAAAGTAACGTGCAAAACGCTTCTAACTATATATCATTTTTAATGAATGATAAAAACTATGTGGTTTACAAACCTATAGATGATTTAACCGTTGCTAATTTTAAAGTTGAAGACAAAACTGTTTCTGAAAACAGAGCAGATATTAAAGCAATGCAATTAGCATCTAAAGCTTATGAAGCAATGAATAAAGCTGATAAAATGGCCTTTTTACCACGTTTAAATGCTTTTGGAAGTTATGAGATGTATGACAACAAAGTTTTTCAAGGAGATGCAAATGGCTATTTAATTGGAGCGCAATTAAGTTGGGATATTTTTAAAGGTTCTAAACGTTTTGGAAAATCGCAAAAAAGTAAAGCCGAATTTGAGAAATCTAAATTAGAATACAATCAATATGTATCTAAAAGTAATTTAGAATTGAATAAGGTAAAGCGTCAATTAGTAGATGCAAAAAACAGATTAGACTTAACAAATTTAGCAGTACAACAATCTGAAGAATCTTTAAGAATTAGAAAAAACAGATTTAAAGAAGGTTTAGAAAAAACGAGCGATTTGTTAATAGCAGAAACTAAATATGCGCAAAAGCAATTAGAATATTATCAAACCATTTTTGAATACAATTACACACAAAGGTATTTAGAATTTTTAACCAAAGAATAAAATAAGTAAGCAGTTACAGTTTTCAGAAAAAAAATAAAACCAAAAAATGAAAAAATTTATATACATATTCTCACTAGCAGTTACATCAATCTTAATAAGTTGTGGTAGTGAAGAAAAGAAAGTAGTAGAAGATAACTCACCAGCAATTAATGTAAAAGTTAATAAAGTTGCATTAAATACAAACAGTCAGTTGTTATCAGTAAGTGGAAAAATACAAGCAACAAATAGTGCAGATTTAAGTACTAGAATGATGGGTTATGTAAAGAAAGTTCATGTAAATGTTGGCGATAAAGTTAGAAAAGGTCAATTATTAGTTTCTATAAATAATACAGATTTACAAGCAAAGAAAGCGCAAGTAAATGCAGGTATTTCTGAAGCTAAAACAGCATTTAATAATGTGAGTAAAAACTACAATCGTTTTAAAAATTTATACGAAAGTAAAAGTATTTCTCAAAGAGAAATGGATGATATGACTGCAAATTACGAAATGGCAAAAGCGCGTTTAGAATCTGCAAATCAAATGAAAAATGAAATCAATGCTCAATTTACATACTCTAATATTACAGCTCCTTTTAGTGGTGTAATTACTAGTAAAAATATTGAGTCTGGAGATATGGCAAATCCTGGAATGCCTTTAATTAGTTTAGAAACTCCAAAAGATTTTGAAGTAATGGCAATGGTACCAGAAACTGAAATTTCACAAATTAAGAAAGGAACAGTAGTAAATGTTTTAGTAAAATCTATCAATCAAAATATTTCTGGAAAAGTTACTGAAGTTAGTACTTCTGCTAAAAATACTGGAGGACAATATTTAGTGAAAATAGATTTAGAAACAACGAAGGCAAATATTTTATCTGGAATGTTTTCTACTGTTCAATTTCCAATTGAAAGAAAAGTAAAAACAGGATTTGTTTTAATTCCTAAAGAAGCAATTGTAAAAAACGGGCAATTATCTGGTGTTTATACAACAAGTGAAAGTAATAAAGCTTTGTTGCGTTGGTTGCGTTTAGGAAGAACTTACGGAGATCAAGTTGAGGTTTTGTCTGGTTTATCTGCAGATGAAACGTATATAATATCTTCTGAAGGGAAATTATTTAACGGAGCAAAAATTTCAATTCAATAACTAAAAAGTTGCGTTAAGGATAGAAGTGGAAATCCTTTTTTCTTTTGCTGAAATCAATACAGCACAAGAAAAAAGATTGAAACGGATAGCCTGTTAAAACGCCCAAAAAAATATAAAAAAATGAAAGAAGGTTTAGCAGGAAAAATAGCAAAAGTCTTTATTGGCTCTAAGCTTACTGTACTTTTAATGATCGTGTTTATGGTTGTTGGAGTGTATAGTTCGTTTTTAATTCCACGTGAAGAAGAACCACAGATTGATGTGCCAATGGCAGATATCTTTGTTGGTTATCCAGGTGCAAGTTCTACAGAAATTGAGTCTAGAGTTGTAAAACCTTTAGAAAAATTAATTTCTAATATTAAAGGTGTAGAGTATGTGTATGCTACTGCTATGAATGAAAAAGCAATGGTAATTGTTCAGTTTTATGTGGGCGAAGATATTGAGCGTTCATTTGTAAAATTGTACAATGAAATTAATAAACACATGGATCAAATGCCAAAAGGTGTTACGTTTCCTTTGGTAAAAACACGTGCTATTGATGATGTGCCAATGTTAGGATTAACTTTGTGGAGTGAAAACTACAATGATTATCAATTAAGCCAAATGGCGCAAGAATTAGAAACTGAAATTAAGAAAGTAAATGATGTTTCTATTACTCATAAAATTGGAGGAAGAAATCGTCAATTACGTGTAGTTTTAGATAAGGATAAATTAGCTGCTAGTGGTTTAGATTTCTTGTCAGTATCAGAAATGATAAAAGCTAATAACACGCAATTAAGTTCTGGTAGTTTTGATAAAAATGATACTGAATTTTTAGTAAAAACGGGTAAATTTTTAGCTTCAGCAACTGATGTAGAAAATTTAGTGGTTGGAGTACAACAAAATCAGCCTATTTATTTAAAGCAAATAGCAACTATTGTTGATGGACCAGAAGTTCCACAAAATTATGTGTCTTTAGGTTTTGGAAAAGCAAGTGATAAATCTCAAACATACAAGTCTGAATATCCTGCAGTAACTATTTCTGTTGCAAAAAGAAAAGGAGCAGATGCCATGAAAATTGCTGAGATTGTAATTGATAAAGTAGATCATTTAAGAACTACTTTAATTCCTGATGATGTTCATATAGAAATTACAAGAAATTATGGTGAAACGGCTTCTCACAAGGTATCAGAATTATTGTTACACCTTATTGGTTCTATCATTGCTGTAACTTTAGTAGTAATGTTAGCTATGGGTTGGCGTGGAGGTTTGGTGGTATTTTTATCAGTGCCAATTACGTTTGCTTTGACATTGTTAAGCTACTATATGTTAGATTATACGCTAAACAGAATTACGCTTTTCGCATTGGTTTTTGTTACGGGTATTGTTGTTGATGATTCCATTATTATTGCAGAAAATATGCACAGGCATTTTAAAATGAAACGCTTGCCTTTTAAACAAGCGGCTTTATATGCAATTAATGAAGTTGGAAATCCAACAATTTTAGCAACTTTTACTGTAATTGCTTCTGTTTTACCAATGGCTTTTGTATCTGGATTAATGGGGCCTTATATGGCGCCAATGCCAATTGGAGCATCTATTGCAATGATTTTATCATTATTTGTTGCCTTAACAATTACTCCTTATTTAGGATATATTTTCTTAAGAGAAAAAGATAAAAAAGGTGCTGTTGAAAAACAAGAAAAGCCTTTAGAAGAAACTTTTATTTATAAAGTTTACAACAAATTTGAAAGACCATTATTAGAAAAAAAATCGATAAGATGGATATTTCTTGGAGGTACATTTTTAGTATTAATGGCAACAATGTTGTTATTTTTTACAAACTCTGTTGCTGTAAAAATGTTACCTTTTGATAATAAAAATGAGTTTCAGGTTGTAGTAGATATGCCAGAAGGCACCACGCTTGAAAGAACAGCAGTTGTTACACAAGAAATTGCTCAGTATTTATCTACAAGACCAGAAGTTGTAAATTATCAAAATTACATTGGTACTTCTGCTCCAATCACTTTTAACGGATTAGTTCGTCATTATGATTTACGTGGTGGATCTAATATGGCAGATATTCAAGTGAACTTAATTGATAAAGGCCAACGTGATATTCAAAGTCATGGAATTGCAAAATTATTAAGACCAGAAATTCAGAAAATTGCAAAAAAATACAATGCAAATGTGAAGCTGGTGGAAGTTCCCCCAGGACCGCCAGTTTTATCAACTATTGTAGCAGAAGTTTATGGGCCAGATTATAAAACGCAAATAGATGTTGCAAATCAGGTTCAGAATATCTTAAAGAACACAGATGATGTTGTAGATGTTGATTGGATGGTTGAAAACGATCAAACCGAATATCAATTTGAAATAAATAAAGAGAAAGCCATGTTGTATGGAGTTGCACCACAGCAAATTGCGTACATTATGAATATGGCATTATCTAATAGCCCAATTACAAATCTGTATGATGAAGATGCTGTAAATCAGGTTGGTTTGGTATTGAGTTTAGATGAAAAAGAAAAATCTACTATTTCAGATATTTCTCAATTGAAAGTGAAGTCTAAACTTGGAAATATGGTTCCTATTGCAGACTTAGTTGAAATTAAAGAAACAATAAGTGCAAAAAGTATTTACAGAAAAAACCAAAAACGTGTTGTGTATGTTGTAGCAGATATGGCTGGAGAATTAGAAAGTCCTGCGTATGCAATTCTAGGAATGGGAGAGAAGTTAAATAAAATTAAACTTCCAGAAGGTTATAAATTAAATGAAATGTATTTAGGTCAGCCAGATTTTGAAGATGATTATACTGTAAAATGGGATGGAGAATGGCAAATTACTTTAGAAGTATTTAGAGATTTAGGAATCGCTTTTTTAGGAGCAATTATCTTAATTTATATTTTAATTGTTGGTTGGTTTCAAAACTTTAAAGCGCCCGTTGTTATGATGGTTGCAATACCATTATCATTAATAGGAATTGTTTTAGGACACTGGATTATGGGAGCGTTTTTTACAGCAACTTCATTTATTGGTATGATAGCATTGGCTGGAATTATGGTAAGGAACTCAGTTTTGTTGATAGATTTTATCAACTTAAGATTAGCAGAAGGTGTTCCTCTAAAACAAGCAGCTATAGAAGCAGGAGCCGTTAGAACAACGCCAATTTTACTAACTGCAGGTACAGTTGTAATTGGAGCATTTGTAATATTATTTGACCCGATTTTTCAAGGATTAGCAATTTCATTAATGGGAGGAACTATCGTTTCTACGGTATTGACATTATTGGTTGTGCCACTTGTATATTATATGATAGAAAAGAAGAATTATAAATAAAAACGAACAACATGAAATTAGTATTAGTTACAGCAGTAGAAGAATTTCAAAAAGATGTTTTAAAAATCTTCAAAAAAGCAAAAATTGAAAACTTTAGTAGCTCAGATATCGATGGGTATAAAAATGCACCTTCTTTATTAATGGCTTCTAATTGGTTTTCTGCAGGAAAAGGAGGTACAGAATCTATCATGTTTTTCTCCTTTACCAATAAAGAAAAGATTGATGATTTATTTAATCTAATTGAAGGATTCAATAACAATTTGGAAACAAATAATCCTATAAAAGCGATTGTTGTTCCTGTAGAAAGATTTATATAAACTTAAATAATAAAGAAAATATGTTAAATAAATATTTTAGAGTAATTGTAGGAGTTATGGTTTTGTTAATGGTTACATTAACTTATTACGTGAGTATAAATTGGTTATGGTTTGGGGTTTTTATTGGATTAAATATGATTCAATCTGCATTTACAAAATGGTGTTTGTTAGAAACAATTTTGGTAAAACTGGGCCTTAAAAAAGAAGGTGATTCGTGTTCATCTTGTTAAAAAAGTAAATTACTTTTTAACTAAAAAATAAGCCTCGACTGCAAATTATACTTTGTGGTTGAGGCTTTTTTATGAAAACATAATTGTTGTTAAAATATTGATTTAATGACAATTATCATTTTGCTGTTCTTTTTATGTTCTTAACTTTGGAGGTAATTATCTAAAAAAAACCTTAAAATGAAAAAGATATTACACGCAACTGATTATTCAGAAAATGCAATTCCTGCTCTAAAATACGCTCTTAATTTAAGTGAAAAATTAAATGCAAGTTTATTTGTAATTCATGTTTTTGATATTCCTAAAATATTTAATAAAGAATTAAAATCGCCTTATAATAAAGCAAATGATAAGGCCTATATAACACAACAGAATAAGTTGATTAATTTTTGTAAATATCATTATGAAGGTAATTTAGATGAATTAGATGTAAGTTTTGAAGCTGTTGAAAACAAATCGATTATAAATGGAATTATTAAAAAAGCAAAAAAACTAAATGCAGATTTAATAATAACAGGAACAGAAAGTGAAAAAGAATTTAAAGAATTAATACTAGGTAATATTGCAAAACAGTTAATAGAAAAAGCACCTTGCCCTGTATTAACAATACCAAAAGACCAATGTGTTAGTAATATAAAAACAATTGTTTATGCTTCAGATTTCGAAGAAAATGATATTTGTGCAATTTATAATTTAGTAAATGTTGCCAAACCATTTAATGCTACTATTAAAGTAGTACATGTCTCTAAAAAAGAAAATTACAAAGAACTACAGAAAAAAAATTGGTTTGATAAATTGGTTAAAGAAAAGATTAAGTATGATAAAATAGAGACAGAAATCATTTTTTCTGAAAACGTTTTTGGATCCTTAAAAGCTTATTTTGCAGATGAAAATGCAGACTTGTTAACGATGTTAGAAAGAGATTCTAAAGGAATAATAAAAATGATATTTCATTCAGATTTAGTAAAAAAGATGGATTCATTTGGTCATGTTCCCTTGATGAGTTTTAATGATAAGATATTGTAAGTTTAATTTAATCCTATATTAGGGTATAATATTTTTAAATAAAAAAAAAGCTAGTAAAATAATTTTACTAGCTTTTTTTATGAATATTTTAAGGTGTTCCCACAGGAATCCCTCCAGTTGGCCATTCCAAAAGTGAACCATCATCTCGTTTATATATACTTGATATAATAACATCTCCATGAGCTAAATGTGCATCAATAGAGTTTTTTGAAACTTCAATAATTTTACCTTTATGATTAATTTTATATTTAAATAATTCACATTGCGTAAATAGTGCCACCATAAAAATAGAAGCCCCTAAAATTGATAATTTTTTTTTCATCTTTGATTAAATGTTTAAGTTAGTAATGTGTGAATATAGAACTTATTTATTTGATAATCAGATGATCAAATAAAAATGGGTATTACTACGCATTTGTTTTATAACAAAAAAGGGCATCAGCTTTAAAAGTGATGCCCTTATATTTTGCTAAAAAATTCTTAGCTTTTTAACTCTTTCTGTATAAAGGATCTGCACCAATAGTACCAACTAAGCTCTCTAAATAATCATTAGAACTTACTCTTTTATAATAAGCCTTTAAGCTTTCTAAACGACTATTAATATCCATTTCTGTAACTAAAGTCTCATTCTGAGGGTTTGCTATAAACTCTTCTGAATATTTAATTTGATTTCCATAGAAAGTAACATCTTTTTGTTGTTTCAATTTTAATCTTTCTTTGTACCAATCGCTGTTTATAACATATTCTCTGGTAAACATTTTACGTAATTCTGGATCGCTAATATCTTTTCCTTCGTAATTACCATAAGCCATTATGTTTAACAATACTTTTAAAGGTGGAATTGCAGCTTCTATACTACCATCTTCAAAATAGTTTAACGCAACTTTTTGTTGAGCCTCAACTATGTTTTTAATTCCATCTACATAATCTTCTAAACCTTGTAATTCTGGTTTTAACATTCTTTCGCTAAATACAGCAGTTGGTTCATCAAAAATTCTATTTAAACATCTATAAGAATATTTTTCTGTAATTCTATATCCTAATCTACTTGCTAAAATAGTTTCACCTTCATATTCAAAATCTTCAATTTTTTCTAAAGAACCATTTTTAATTAAAGCATTAGGATCTCTATCAACTGGCTCTAATCTTGCCCAAATTTCAGGAATTAATAAACTTACATCATGATCTATCTTATTCTCTGCACCTACATACCCTGCAGCAGTACTAAAACCGCTAGATTCTGTTAAGATATGAGACAATAAAGCGTTGTTTAAATCTGTTGTTGGTGTAAGCATATTAAATGGTGCTTTTGTTAAAGCTCCTTCAGTACCTGCTCCTGTTGTAGATGGTGATTTACCTGTTAAACTACAGATAAAGTCCATAAATAATTCAGGTGCTTCTTGGTAATGAATAGGGTTGTAAACTGCTAAAGGTCTAATTCCTGCAGCTTTATCAACTGGGTTATTTCTTCTACCTGGTAATACAGCATTTACAACATGATTTACAGGTTCATCTAACTTAATTTTTCTAACTAAACGTACACCTAAATCTCCTAAATATGAAGCTTCAGTTTCTGTTATAAATTTATTAGGCTCTAAATAACGAGGATTTTTTGTAGGTTCTCCATTTACAATTCTTGTGTGAGAAGGAACAACGAAAAACTCTTCTTCTTTATCACTTTTTACAATACTTTCAATAAAATCTTGTACTGGTTTTGTGTATTTATCAAAGTTGATAGTGTCTTCATATAATACAATAGCATCTTCTTTTTTAAGTAACTCGTAGTTTGTTAAGAAACGTCCATCTGTTACTAAATCTAATTCTGCACCTTTATCATAACCTCTTACAACTGCTTCATCTGGTCTTTGAAATAAGTGAGCTTCACAGTTAGTAAGTAACTTTAAACTCTTATTTGTAAACTCAGGGTTTAAGTTAGAAAGCATCTCTCTAGGTAAAGTAATAGATGCAGTAATATCATCTTCTGTTTGAATTTTTTCACTTGGAGAAAAATCTGAACGCAATTTATTTAACATCCAGTTTCCTTTTTCATTGAAACCAATACGAACATAACTACCTACAACTGGTGTGTTATTATAAAGAAGTCCAGTACCTTTTTTACCGTTTACAATTTCTACAGACATTAAATCTTTCCAGTTTAATGTACCATGAGCTTGTCTGTACAATCTTTTTACAAAAAGCACTAAAGAACGAATGTGTACAGGAATTTCTTTTAAGAATTGGTTAAATTCATCTGAGTTATGTTCTGAAGGAATTAATAATTTTACAGCAGAACTTAAAGATCTTTTTTCACTTAAAAATGATCTAGAAATTGGTCTGTTTGGATCTTTAACTTTCCAACGATTAGAATATACATATTCTATAATTTCGTCAGCTTTTTTAAAGTCTTCTTCTATATTTTGAATATTGAAATTACTATAAGTAATTGCATTTTGCATTGGTTTAGAAATCTCAGATTTACCACCACCAGAAACTGTACAAGGTTTGTGACAAAAAACTCCTTCTGCAAAAGTATCTACAATTCTCCATAAATCTACAGATTTATGTTTTTCTAATTTAAATTTATTTCCAGTTGGGTGCACATAAGTTTTGTAAGGAGATAAAGTTAATTTTTGCTCTTTACTATTATGCATCCAAGTAATATCATTTGTATTGATGTTTACATAGGCAAACTCAGGAATATATATAATATTTGGATATTTTTTATCAATAGCATAGTTTTCTGGCTGAACGTCTATCTTATCTCCTAAAAGTTCTTTTACACCTTCAAAAGTATGTTGAAAATTATGGAACTCAGAATAATCTCTACCATCTAAAGTATCTCCCATTACTCTTCTTGCAAAAGCAATTGCACCTCCAGCATGTTCTTCTTCTACTAAACCAAATAAATTGGCAGAATAACTAATTTGAGTTTTAATTTCTTTTTTAGAATATCCGTAGTAATTATCTGCAATTAAAGTAATAACAACACCTCTTTCATCTCTACAAGTAATTTTGAAAGCTCCACCATTATTGTAAAGTTCATTTTCATCACTCCAACACATACCATCTTTTATTTGACGCTCAGTTGCATCATCAATATGAGGTAAGCCTACATCTTTCTTTTTTAACTCTTTTAATTGAGGAGCTAAAACAATACAACCTGTATGACCTGTCCAATGTTCAGTATCTAAAGCAGCATCATTTTGTGCTAAGTTAGGGTCTCCTGCATTT
Organism: uncultured Polaribacter sp.; assembly: GCA_965367085.1. Lineage (GTDB taxonomy): Bacteria > Bacteroidota > Bacteroidia > Flavobacteriales > Flavobacteriaceae > Polaribacter. The sequence goes on along the minus strand of CBDUHF010000007.1, from coordinate 65,510 downwards.
CCAAAAATAGATTCTACGAAATCTAAATTACTTACTAAATTACCAGGTACAAAAAAACGAACCTCTAAAGATTTTTCTGTAATTACACCTTTTACTTCTGGGCAAACTGTTGGTCTTAATAACATAGAGACCATTACTTTAGCTTTTTCTTTTTGATTAGAAGTAAATGGAAGAATTTTTAAATCATCTGAAGGATTAAAAGCTGCATTTAAAAAATGAGCAAAAGTTTCTTTAGGAACTTCAAACTTATCTAAAGGCACAGGTAAATCTCCTTCAACAATATGAAAAGTACCTTTTGTAGTTCTTTTGTCATGTAAAGGGTTGTTTAAAATACCTTGTTTTACTCTGCTTGATGTTACTAAATCACTTTTAAAAGAATCTCCATCTGGTGGTAAACTAACTTCTCTAGCTTGTCCTTTTTTAGATAATATTAGTGTGTTGTTTGGTAAAACAACAGATTTATTTATTGAAATATCTTTTAAATAATCATCTATAAATTGTTGAATTCTACTATCAACAGGTGAATGGTGATTAGATAATAATCTTGATTTCTCTTGTAAACTTTTTATAAGTCCAGTTGTTAATTCTTCAAATTTTGGATCTAAAAATTTATCAGAACTTTCTGGTTTGTCTTTAAATGTTGGTTGGCCTAATGAAGCTAATTGTAAGTTAATAAACTGAACAGTGTCTTTTCTTGATTCTTGCATAATGTCTAGCGATGTTAGTATTATAATTATCTAGAGCAAAATTATAACAAGAAGTAAATGAAAAAACTGACTAATGTCATGTTCTTCGACTATATTTACGAAACCGTTTGAGAAATAGTTATAGATTTTAATGGTTTATTTAAAGGCACTTAGGCCTGTAATATCTAATCCTGTAATTAATAAATGTACATCATGTGTACCTTCATAAGTTATTACGCTTTCTAAATTCATCATGTGTCTCATAATAGAATATTCACCTGTAATTCCCATTCCACCAAGAATTTGTCTTGCTTCTCGAGCAATTTTTATAGCCATATCTACATTGTTACGTTTAGCCATAGAAATTTGAGCAGAAGTTGCTTTTCCTTCATTTCTTAACGTTCCTAATCTCCAAGCTAATAATTGAGCTTTTGTAATTTCAGTAATCATTTCTGCTAATTTTTTTTGTTGCAGTTGAAATTGCCCAATAGGTTTATCAAATTGAATTCTTTCTTTAGAATACCTTAAAGCAGTATCATAACAATCCATAGCAGCACCAATTGCACCCCAAGCAATTCCAAAACGTGCAGAATCTAAACAACCTAAAGGAGCGCCAAGTCCAGATTTATTTGGTAATAAATTTTCTTTTGGGACTTTTACATTATCAAAAATTAATTCTCCAGTTGCAGAAGCACGAAGCGACCATTTGTTATGAGTTTCTGGAGTAGAAAAACCTTCCATTCCACGTTCTACTATTAAACCATGAATTCTACCTTCTTCATTTTTTGCCCAAACTACTGCAATTTGAGCAAAAGGTGCATTAGAGATCCACATTTTTGCTCCGTTTAAAAGATAATAATCTCCCATATCTTTAAACTTAGTTTCCATTCCACTTGGATTAGAACCATGATTTGGTTCTGTTAAACCAAAACATCCCATCCATTCACCAGAAGCTAATTTTGGTAAATATTTTTTACGTTGTTCTTCATTTCCGTATTTAAAAATAGGATACATTACTAAAGAAGATTGTACAGAAGCAGTAGAACGAACACCAGAATCTCCACGTTCTATTTCTTGCATAATCAATCCGTAAGAAATTTGATCTAAACCTGCGCCTCCATATTCTTCAGGAATATAAGGTCCAAAAGCACCAATTTCTGCTAAACCACTAATTATTTGAGTTGGGAATTCTGCCTTCTGAGCATATTCTTCTATAATTGGAGAAACATCTCGTTTTACCCAATCTCGAGCAGCATCTCTTACTAATTTATGTTCTTCTGAAAGTAAATCGTCTAAATTGTAATAATCTGGGGCTTGAAAAAGATCTTGTTTCATGTTTTTGTTAAAATTAAAATTACGGATTTCTAAAATTACAGAATCTTTTTTTAAAGAAAGTGTAATTTTAAATCAAAAATAAGGATTGTAACTGAGATTTATGCTTTTTAAGCTGAAAATGATGCAACAAGATTTAAAATAAAAAAATGTAAAGTTCAGGATAGTAAAGGCTAGAAAATTAGTTCTTTTCTATTAAGTTTGTAATAATGAAGAATACTTTAGGGAAACAAGAACGATTAAAAAGTAAAAAAATAATAGAAAGACTTTATAAAAAAGGTACTTCTGTTAAAGCTTTTCCATTTAGAATGGTGTATTTAGAAACAATACATACATCAAATTTTCCTGCACAAGTTGGTGTTTCTGTACCAAAAAGAAATTTTAAAAAAGCTCCAGATAGAAACCGAATAAAAAGGTTAATGCGAGAAACGTATCGTTTGCAAAAAGAAATAGTTTACAATAATTTGGAGAAACCGTACGTTTTTATGATTTCGTATATTGCAAAAGACGAATGGAAATATGAAGAATTGTACCCTAAAATGGAGAAATTATTAACCATGTTTATCAACGATATAAAAAAGAAAGATAATGAAACGGATTAATATTAAACACAGCACTTTAATTATTTTATTGGTTGCTACTATTTTTTTATCTTTTTCATTTAAATCGAAATTTTTTGAAGTTGCAAAACAAATAGAAATCTACAATACACTTTTTAAGGAATTAAATATGTATTATGTAGATGAAATAAATCCTGCTGAATTAACAAATAAAGCAATAAAAAATACATTAAAAGATTTAGATCCGTATACAAATTTCTATAACGAACAAGATGTAGAAGATGCTAAAATAAGAAGAGCTGGAGAATATGGAGGAATAGGAATTTCAGTCTATTATTCAAATAAAGGAATTATAATTAATGAGGTTTATAAAGGATATGCGGCAGATAAAGCTAGTCTAAAAGCAGGAGATGTAATTATTTCTGTTGATGGAGAATCTTTAATGAATATGGAAAGAGATCAGCTTTCTAGGTTTTTAAAAGGAATTCCAAACAGTAAATTTTCTGTTGAAATTGAAAGACAAGGAAATATTATTAAAAAGGAATTAACAAGAGATAAAGTAGTTGTGAATCCTGTTCCTTTTTCTGAAATGATAAATGAAGATACAGGTTATATAATTCTTACACGTTTTAATGACAAGGCTTCATATGAAGTAAAAAAAGCATTTAGAGAATTAAAAAAGAAAGGAATGAAGAAATTGGTTTTCGATTTAAGAGGAAATCCTGGAGGTTCTTTGTTAGAGTCTATAAATATTTCTAATTTCTTTTTACCTAAAGGAAAAACTATAGTAAGTACAAAGGCAAAAGTAAAAAAATGGAGCAATACATACAGAAGTTCAAATGATCCTTTAGATTTAGAAATTCCAATTGTAGTTTTAGTAAATGGTAGGTCTGCTTCAGCATCAGAAATTGTAAGTGGGTCTTTGCAAGATTATGACAGAGCTGTAATTATGGGGCAACGTTCTTTTGGAAAAGGATTGGTGCAACGTTATAGAGAACTAACTTATGGAACACAGTTAAAAGTAACAATATCTAAATATTATACACCAAGTGGAAGATGTATTCAGGAATTAGATTATACAAACAGAGATAAAAACGGAAATGTCCCTAAATTCTCTGATAATGGAATTAATGAATTTAATACTGAAAATGGTAGAAAAGTTTTTGATGGAGGAGGTGTATTACCAGATGTAATTATAGCAACTTCAAAAAAGACAGAAGCAACAAAAAAACTATTTTCTTCTAGAGCAATATTTAATTTTGCAACCGATTATTTTTATAAAAATGATAGAATAAGTAATATTGAAGATTATCAGTTTAAAGAAGCAGATTTTAATCAATTTATAAATTATTTAAAAGAAGATACAACTTTTGTAACAGAACAAGAATCGTTGTTTAAAAAAGCATATTTATCAGTAGAAAAAAGTAGTGTTTCAAAAGAATATCAACAAATAAAAAGAAAACTTTTTAATAATAAAATTGAGGAAATAACAAAAAATAAAGATCTACTCATAGAAAAAATTGAAGAAGAAATATTAGAAAGATTTTATTACAAAGAAGGTGTTTATAATCATAATTTAAAAAATGATACAGTAATATCTGAAGCAGTAAAATTATTAAATGATAAGAATAGATATATTCAATTATTATCTAATATATAAATAGCGTCAAATACTTATCTTTACAACTTAAAATAAAAAATGGCACAAATAAAAAAAATAGATAGAACTCGAGCACAAGAGTCTACAAATGCAATAGAAAAATTATATATATCTATGCGTCATTTATTTAGTAGAGGTTTTTATAAACCTATGGGAGTTTCTGGAGAAACGCTAAGAAAATCCTTACTTTCTTTAAGACCAGAAATTTACGGTTCTATTGCAGAAGAAAGAATTGAGTTAAACGGATTGACATATGTTATAGAAAGACTTCCAGAAGGTATTGAAGAATGTCAGTTTATAAATTTAACTGCAGATGAAGGTTATGGAGATTCACACTTTAAAACCATTATTCCTCCAAAAAGAAGAAGAAATTGTTACAGAATAGATAAAGATCAAATGAATATTGAGATTACCAGAGGAAGATCTGAAATCTATGATATTCTTACACATTTAACTTTTTTATTCATAGAGTCTCATAAGATTCAAAAAAGAGTAACTATAAATGAAGGAACCGATTTTATTAGAGAATGGAAATATTTAGAAGATATTGTTATTTATAATAAACAAATTTCTGATAAAGAAAGAGAAGTTGCTGTTGCTCATTTAAGTAATATTTTAGGAAGAACTTTTGATGAAGTTTTAGGCATTCATAAAACCTTTCAAACAGAAGAAAACAAAGATAGATTCTTTCAATTGATTTATTGGCTAGGAAAATTAGCTATCGATGAAGTTCTAGATAATAAAAAGAGAAAAGTTACTTTTAGTACTGTTTTAATAGAAGAAATAGGACATCATATTTATGGTGATGCTTGGGCAGACAACATTAAAAAAGTACTTAAAGAAAATAAACTTTTAAAAAGACCAATACATATTATAAGTGCTAATATGCACAGTGTATTAAATTCTATTTATGCTAAAGGAGCATTGCCAAAAGAAGCAGAAGAATATGAAGGTTTTGAGTTGTTTCAATTATTAAGTAATTCAGATAGTAAGCCTTTGCAAACAGCCGTTAAAGAATATGCTTCTGAAAATGGTTTAATTTATATAAAAGACACATCTGGTACAAATATAAATGTACAAGTTATAGATACAGATAAAATAGACTTTGAAAACTCTCCGTATAAAAAAGTAAATTCTGTAGGTAAAAGCCCTGTTATTATTGTAATGGATTATGCTTTTGGAGAACAAGCTTATGAAACTATGGATGAGCTTTTAAAACCATATAAAAACAGTAAGAAAAAGAACCATTTAGATGTAGAATCTATTTCTATAATGGGTAAAGCAGGTATTTTAGAAGGAGGTAAAGGAGATATAATGATTCCTTCTGCTCATATATTTGAAGGTACTGCAGACAATTATCCTTTCAAAAATGAGTTATCTAAAGAAGACTTAGAAGGTTTTGGAGTGCAATCTTTTGATGGTTCTATGATTTCTGTATTAGGAACATCATTACAGAATAAAGATTTATTAAAGTTTTTCCATGATTCTACCTGGAATGTAATTGGTTTAGAAATGGAAGGAGCACATTATCAAAAAGCAATTCAATCTGCTTCTAAGATTAGAGGAAATATTTCAGAAAATGTAAAAGTTAGATATGCATATTATGCTTCAGATAATCCCCTAGAAACAGGTGCAACATTAGCTTCTGGGGGTTTAGGTATGACCGGAGTTACTCCTACATATGCTATTACTCAAAGAATATTAGAACAAATTTTTTAACAGTTTAAACTGTTTTTTATTAAAACCAAACAATGTCAACAAACCAAACAAACAACGAAGAAGAAGTAGATTTAGGGTCACTATTTATAATTATAGGTAAAGGGTTTTCTAATTTTTTCAATTTTATAGGGAATGTTTTTAAAGGTATTTTTCATCTGATAATTCTATTTCTATTATTTATTAGAAAGAGTGCAATAAAAATTATTATTGTTGGATTTTCATTTGGATTAATTGGCTTCTTTTTAGATTATAACAAAGAAGTAGTTTTTGAATCTAAAATGCTAGTTCAGCCAAATTTTAATAGTGCTAAACAATTGTATAGTAATATTAGTTTTTATAATGATTTAGTTCTTCAAAAAGAAAATTCATTAATTGCAAGTATATTTAATATTACTGATAAAGAGGCTGAATCTTTAAGGAGTTTTTATATAGAGCCAATTATAAATGGAAATGATATTATAAATGGATATGATAAATTAGCCCTTTCCGTTGATACTTTAGCAATTAAAGATTATTCTATTAAAGAATACAGGAATACATTTACAGATTTTGATTATAGTGTTCATGAAATAAAAATAAAAGCTACTGAAAATAAAATTTTCATAAAATTAGATTCAACAATTTTAAATTCAATATCAAATAATACTTTTTTTAAAAATGTTAAAAATTTAGAAAATTTAAATTTAAATAGAAGTTATGATCTTTATGAGAAAAACCTAAAAGAAACAGATACTCTTAGAAAGGTTTATATGACAGCATTATTAGAAGAGTCTAAAAAAACAACACAAGGAACTTCAATAGATATGGGGGGTGCTTCTTCTAAAAATAAAGAAATACAGCTTTTTTCAACAGTGAGAGAATTAAACTCTTATCTAAATAATGTAAATAATGAAAAAGCTAATAAATCTGAAATTGTTAATGTAATCTCAAGCTTCCCAAAGGTTGGAAATAAATCTGGAGGTTTATTAAACTCTAAAGTATTTGTGTTTTTTGCATTGGGTGTTTTGGGCACAATTTTTATACTTTTATTAATGCAAATGAATAATTATTTAAATAACTATAAAAAATAAGAATGCACACAATTCTTATAACAGGAGGCGCTGGTTTTATTGGCTCTAATTTCATATTAAATTTTTTGAAAAATAATTCAGAAATACATGTTGTAAATTTAGATTTGTTAACGTATGCTGGTGATTTAGATAATTTAAAAGAGTTAGAAAATAAGTTAAATTATACTTTTGTTAAAGGAGATATTTGTGATAGAGAATTAGTTGAAAGTCTATTTAAAAAATACAATGTTAAGGGTGTCATTCATTTTGCAGCAGAATCTCATGTAGATAACTCTATTAAAAACCCTGATGCATTTGTAAAAACAAATGTTTTTGGAACATTTAATTTAATAGATGTTGCTAAAAATTACTGGATGGAATCTCCAAATAACTTTAAAAAAGGATTTGAATCAGCAAGATTTCATCATATTTCTACTGATGAAGTTTATGGAACTTTAGAGGAAATTGGTTTGTTTACAGAAAAAACTCCTTATGCCCCAAATAGTCCTTACAGTGCTTCAAAGGCATCCTCTGATTTTATGATAAGAAGTTATTTTCATACATATGGAATGAATGTTGTAACAACAAACTGTTCTAACAACTATGGACCAAAACAACATGATGAAAAATTGATTCCAACTATAATTAGGAAAGCAATTTCTGGAGAAAAAATACCTATTTATGGAGATGGAAAAAATATTAGAGATTGGCTCTATGTTTTAGATCACTGTAAAGGAATTGAATTAGTGTTTAATACTGGTAAAACAGGAGAAACATATAATATTGGAGGAAAAAATGAACGAGATAATTTATATATAGTTGATGTAATTTGTGGGATATTAGACACTGTAATACCTAAAGAAAAATCATATAAAGAACAAATTAGTTTTGTTAAAGATAGACCTGGACACGATTTTAGATATGCAATCGATGCTTCAAAAATAGAAAATGAATTAGGTTGGAAAGCAGAAGAAAATTTTGAAACTGGTATTCAAAAAACAATTGAATGGTATTTAAAAAAGTATCAATAGTATGAAAGGAATAGTTTTAGCTGGAGGTTCAGGAACAAGGCTCCATCCACTTACATTAGCTGTTAGCAAACAATTAATGCCAGTGTATGATAAACCTATGATTTATTACCCAATTTCGGTTTTAATGTTAGCAGGAATTAATGAAATATTAATAATTTCTACACCTCAAGATTTGCCATTATTTAAGCGTTTATTAGGTGATGGAAAAAAATTGGGATGTGTTTTTCAGTATGCTGTACAAGAATATCCAAATGGATTAGCAGAAGCATTTATTATAGGAGAAAAGTTTATTGGAAAAGATAAAGTAGCCTTAATTTTAGGAGATAATATTTTTTATGGCTCTGGATTGCCAAAATTATTAAAAGCAAATAACAACCCAAATGGGGGAATTGTATATGCATATCATGTAAACGATCCTGAAAGATATGGTGTTGTTGAGTTTGATAATGATAACAATGCTATTTCTATTGAAGAAAAACCTCTTAATCCAAAATCGAATTATGCAGTTCCTGGAATTTATTTTTATGACAATTCTGTTGTAGAAATTGCAAAAAATATCAAGCCGAGCAAGAGAGGAGAATTAGAAATTACAGATATAAATAAAATTTATTTAGAAAAAGGTAATTTATCAGTAAGAGTTCTAGATAGAGGAACAGCTTGGTTAGATACAGGTACTTTTAATTCTTTAATGCAAGCATCTCAATTTGTACAAGTAATAGAAGAAAGACAAGGTTTAAAAATAGGCTCAATAGAAGAGGCAGCTTTTAGATCTGGGTTTATCAATAAAGAACAACTATACGAATTAGCAAAACCACTATTAAAAAGTGGTTATGGAAATAATTTATTGGAAATAAAATGATAATTAAAGAAACAGGATTAAAAGATTGTTTTGTAATAGAACCTACTTTCTTTAAAGATAGTAGAGGTTGTTTTTTATTAGAATATAATAAAAAAGAGTTTCAAGAAAAAACAGGTTTTAATGGGGATTTTGTTCTTGGAAATCAATCTACTTCTCAATATGGGGTTGTAAGAGGTTTACATTTGCAAAGAGGGAAATTTGCCCAAGCAAAACTAGTAAGAGTTATTAAAGGAAAAATATTAGATGTTGCTGTAGATGCAAGAAAAGGTTCAGAAACTTTTGGAAAAGTATTTTCTTTAGAATTATCTGCAGATAATAATAAACAATTGTTTGTCCCTAGAGGGTTTTTACATGGTTTTTCTGTTTTAGAAGATGATACTATTGTATCTTATAAATGCGACAACTATTATCAGCCAGAAGCAGAAGATGGAGTGATTTATAATGATAAAGATTTAGCTATAGATTGGATGTTACATGATGATGAAATAATCCTCTCAGATAAAGATAAAAATTTAAAAAAGTTTAAGAATTATATATAATAAATTAGGCATTAAAAATGAAATATTATTTTTGACAAAGAAAATGGTATAAATAGTTGGTGTTAAAAATTGAATAAGTAGAAAAGGAACATAAAATATGTTAGATTTAAAAGGAAAGTCATTATTAATTACAGGAGGTACAGGTTCATTAGGTAAAGCTTTAACAAGTCATATTCTAAATAAATATCCAGATTTAAAAAAATTAGTTATTTTTTCTAGAGATGAGCAAAAACAGTTTCAAATGGCTCAAGAGTTTCCCATTAGTAAATACCCACAAATTAGGTTTTTTATAGGTGATGTTAGAGATAAAAATAGGTTGGTAAGAGCTTTTCAGCATATAGATTATGTTATACATGCTGCTGCTATGAAGCACGTTCATATAGCTGAATATAATCCAGATGAATGTATAAAAACTAATATTGGAGGTGCTGAAAATTTAGTTGAAGCATGTCTACAAACTAAAGTTCAGTCTGTAGTTGCACTTTCAACAGATAAAGCATGTGCACCTATAAATTTATATGGAGCTACAAAATTAACATCTGATAAACTTTTTATAGCTGCAAATAATATAAAAGGAGAAAATCCAATAAAATTTTCTGTTGTACGGTATGGTAATGTTATGGGTTCTAATGGTTCTGTAATGCCTTTTTTTATTAAAAAGAAAAAAATAGATAACATTTTACCAATCACTGACCCTTCAATGACACGTTTTAATATATCTTTAGAAGGGGGTGTAGAAATGGTTATGTATGCTTTAGAAAATGCTTGGGGAGGAGAACTTTTTGTACCAAAAATTCCATCTTATAAAATTGTAGATGTGGCAGAAGCAATTGGTCCAAATTGTAAAAAACCTATTGTTGGTGTTCGTGCTGGTGAGAAAATTCATGAAGAGATGATTACTCCTTCAGATTCTATAAACACATATGATTTAGGTAATTATTATGCTATTTTACCTACAAGTCCAATGTGGAATATAGAAGATTATATTAAGAATTTTAATGCTAATTTGGTTCCTAAAGGATTCAGTTATAATTCAAATGAAAATGATGAGTGGGAAACTGTTGAAAGTTTAAGAGAACTTATTAAAAAACATGTTGATTCTAATTTTTCTATATAATGAAAGTAATTCCATATGGTAAGCAACATATTGATCAAGTAGATATTGATGCTATTGTTGATGTTTTAAAAGCAGATTTTCTAACACAAGGACCAAAAGTTCTAGAATTTGAAAATAAATTTGCATCTTATGTAGGGGCAAAGTTTGCGGTTGCAGTAAATAATGCAACTTCAGGCCTTCACTTATCTGTACTATCTTTAGGTCTAAAAAAGGGTGATAGAGTTATTACCACTCCTATTACATTTGCAGCCTCAGCTAATTGTATTAGGTACGCAGGTGCAGAAGTTTGGTTTGCAGATATAGATAAAGATTCTTATTTGCTCTCTTTAGAAAGTACAAAAAAATTAATAGAGAGTAAGCCAAAAGGTTTTTTTAAAGGAATAATACCAGTTGATTTTGCGGGTTTACCTGTAAATTTAGAACCATTTAGAGAGTTAGCTAATAAAAATAATCTTTGGATTATAGAAGATGCTTGTCATGCACCTGGAGGTTATTTTATAGACTCAAAAGGGGAAAAACAATTATGTGGAAATGCAAATTATGCAGATATTGGAGTTTTTTCTTTTCATCCAGTAAAACATATTGCGTGTGGCGAAGGAGGTATGATTACAACTAATTCTGAGGCTCTATATAAAAAGCTTTTATTATTAAGAACTCATGGAATTTCAAAGGAGCATATGAATGAGGATCATGGTGGATGGTATTATGAGATGCAAGAATTAGGTTTTAATTATAGGTTAACAGATATACAATCTGCTTTAGGAATAACACAATTAGATAAGAATAATGATGGTGTTGCTAAAAGAAATGAAATAGCAAAGAAGTATAAAGAGGCTTTTAAAGATAAGATAAAGTTTCAAAATTTACCAAAAGGTAGTTATAACGCACATCATTTATTTGTTATTGAAATTAAACAAAGAAAAGAACTTTATGAATTTTTAAGGGAATTTAATATTTACACTCAAGTACATTATATTCCTATACATAAATTGCCTTATTATCAAAGGTTTGATTACCAAAAAGCTGAATTAACAAATTCTGAAAATTATTACTCTAGATGTTTAAGTTTACCCATGTATCCTACATTAACAGATTCAGAACAACAATTTGTTATTGAAAAGGTAATTTCATTTTTAGATGAATAAGTTAGCAATCATACCTGCAAGAGGAGGAAGTAAACGTATACCAAAAAAGAATATAAAACCTTTTTTAGGAAAACCAATTATAGCCTACTCTATAGAATCTGCAATACAAAGTAATTTATTTCATGAAGTAATGGTATCTACAGATGATGAAGAAATAGCTAAAATTGCCAGAGAATATGGAGCCAAAGTTCCATTTTTAAGAAGTAGCACTAATTCTAATGATTTTGCAGTTTTAGCAGATGTTGTAGAAGAAGTAGTTTCCAAATATGGTCAACAAAACATGAAATTTGAGCATATTTGTTGTATTCTTCCAACTGCACCTTTTGTAACACCAAATAAAATTATAGAAGCTTATAATAAACTTAAAGAAGCTGATCTAGATACTGTTTTTCCGGTGTTAGAATATTCTTTTCCAATTCAACGTTCTTTAAAAATTGAAAATGACAAAGTAGCTATGGTTTGGAGTGAGTATTTAAATACACGTTCACAAGACTTAGAATCAAGATACCATGATTCTGGACAATTTTATTGGCTACAATCAAATTCATTTAGTAAAAATAAAAAGTTGTTTACCAATAACTCTGGTGCTATTGTAATTTCAGAATTGCACGCACAAGATATTGATACAGAAACTGATTGGAAATTAGCTGAAATTAAATATAAACTAATGCTTAATGACCAAGAAAGTAGTTTTTAGAGCAGATGGAAACTCTGTAACAGGATTAGGTCACTTATATAGACTATTTAGTCTGGTAGAAATTGTTAAAGAAAGTTTAGATTTTGTTTTTTTAACAAATGAAACTTCTACAGATACAGTAATTCCAAATTCTTATTCAAAAAGAATTATACCTAAAAGTATTAAAATTGATGATGAACCAGAATGGTTAGCTCTAAATTTTTCACCTAAAGAACATATCATAATTGCTGATGGATATCAATTTAAGGAATCTTATCAAAAGCAAATAAAACAAAAAGGTTACAGTTTAATTTATATTGATGATTTAGCCAAAGAGTATATGTATGCAGATGTTGTTATAAATCATTCTCCTTACATTAAAGAAAAACATTATAACAAAGAACCTTATACAAAACTAGCCTTAGGTACACAATACGCATTATTAAGACCTCTTTTTCTAAAAGCTGCTAAACAAAAAAGAACAATTAAAACAATTGATAGTGTTTTTGTTTGTTTTGGTGGAGCAGATCCTTTTAACTTAAGCTTAAAAGCAGTTAAAGCTCTTCTACAAATTGATACTTTTAAAAGAATTCATGTTGTTTTAGGAGGTGCATATAGAGATAAAGAGATTTTTAAATTATTAGAAAAACATTCTCATAAAATTAAAATTTATAATAATCTTTCAGAAGAAGATTTAATAAATACAATGCAACAATGCAATTTTGCAATTGCACCTGCAAGCACTATTTTGTATGAACTTTCTTGTGTTAAAATGCCTATTTTTAGTGGCTTTTATGTAGATAATCAAGAATTGATATATAAAGGGTTTATAAATAATTTAGCGATTTATAAAGGAGGGAACTTAAAAAATTATCAGGTTTCAGATTTTGTAAATAAGATTAAAATGATTTTAAAAGAAAATAACTTTAGTCAAAAAATTGAAGCTCAAAAAACATTATTTGATAGTAAAATTTATTCAAAACATTTAAAATTAATTAAAGAACTATGCTAACTATAGGTGTGCTTTGTAGTGGAGGGTTAGGTTTAGATACACTTTCAAAAATAGCTGAAGATTATAATATTCAATTTGTTTTAACAGATAGTAATTCTACTGAAATAATAGAATTTGTAACTAAAAATAACATTCCTTTTTATGCAGGTAATCCAAGAAATGGGAAAGGTTATAGTTTTATAAAAAAATATAAAGTAGATGTAATAGCATCTATTAACTATTTGTTTCTAATTGAAGAAGATATTATTAATCATTCATACTTATTAAGTTTTAATATTCATGGTTCTTTATTACCAAAATACAGGGGTAGAACACCTCATGTTTGGGCTATTATAAACGGTGAAAATAAAGCAGGTATAACTGCTCATATTATAGATTCTGGTTGTGATACAGGTAAGATAATATACCAAATAGAAATACCAATTGAATTTAATGATACTGGAGCTAATATATTAGAAAAGTATGCCAAAGCTTATTATCCATTGGTAAAAAAGGTATTAAATGATGCTGAAAAAAATGAATTAAAATTAATAGACCAAAACGAAGATGAAGCTACTTTTTTTGGAAAACGTACACCAAAAGATGGAGAAATTAACTGGAATTGGAATAAAGAAAAAATTAGAAACTGGGTAAGAGCTCAGGCATATCCATATCCAGGAGCTTTTACTTTTTATAGCAATAACAAAATCATAATTGATAAAGTATCTTTTTCGGAAAAAAAAACAATTATTAATCAATTAAATGGAGAAATAATACAGCTTAAACCAAATGTGGTTGTTAAGACAATAAATGGAGCAATTAACGTAGATATTATAAGAACAGAAAATTGTACTTTTACCCTAGGTAATATATTTGGCAATGAAAATAGGAAATAAAACTATAGGTGGAGATAATCCATGTTTTATAATTGCAGAACTTTCTGCAAATCATAATGGAAATTTAAATGTTGCAATAGAAACTATAAAAGCAGCAAAAAAAGCTGGTGCAGATGCCATTAAACTTCAAACATATACTCCAGACACATTAACAATAGATTGTGATAATGATCACTTTAAAATAGAAGGAGGAACACTTTGGGATGGTAAAACATTATATGAACTTTATGAAGAAGCATATACACCTTGGGAGTGGCACAAACAATTATTTGAAGTAGCAGAGGAAGAAGGCTTAATCTGTTTTTCGTCTCCATTTGATTTTTCAGCTGTAGATTTTTTAGAAGAATTAAATGTACCCGCATATAAAATTGCATCATTTGAAATTCAAGATATTCCTTTAATAGAATATGCTGCATCAAAAGGAAAACCAATAATAATGTCTACTGGAATTGCAGAAGAAGTAGATATACAATTAGCTGTTGACACTTGTAGAAAAGTAGGGAATAATGATATTATATTACTTAAATGTACTTCTTCTTATCCTGCACCTTTAGACTTAGCAAATTTAAATACCATTCCAGATTTAAAAAAACGTTTTGGTGTTGAAGTAGGTTTTAGCGATCATACTTATGGTTCTTTAGCCCCTACAGTAGCCACTACCTTAGGAGCAAAAGTTATAGAAAAGCATTTTATTTTAGATAAAACAATTGGAGGACCAGATGCCGATTTTTCTTTAGATTTAAAAGAATTTTCTGAATTAGTAGAAAAGGTAAGAGATACAGAAAAACTGTTAGGAAAAGTATCTTATGAAATTTCAGAAAAAGTAAAAAACAATCTAAAATTTGCAAGATCTCTTTTTGTTGTAAAAGATGTTAAAGCAGGAGAAGTTATTACGAAAGAAAATATAAGGTCTATCAGACCTGGTTTCGGAATGCATCCTAAATATTATAATGAAATACTAGGAGGAAAATTCTCTAAAAATGTAAATAGAGGTGAACCGTTGCATATAAAAATGATTAATGAATAAGTTAATTTCTAAAGGCTTTATAAATATTTTGTTAAGAGGCTTAACGCTTCTATCTAAATTTATCTTTATTTTTCTGTTAGGAAAGTATGCAGAGGATGAGTATTTTCTTGGTGAATATGGTATAATTGTTACCTCAATCTCATTAATAATATATTTAGTTGGTTTTGATTACTATGTCTTTAATACAAGAGAAATTCTAAAATCAAAAGACAATATTATTGAGAAAGTTAGGAATCAATTTTTTTTCCATCTTATTATTTATATTCTAATACTCCCATTAACGTTAAGTGTAATTTTTTATTTTGAATTTATTGATATTAAATATTTCTTAATCGTTTTAATATTAATAATATCTGAGCATTTAGGACAAGAGTTATTTAGGCTATATACTACATTAGAAAAATCGAATTTAGCAAATTTATTTTTTTTTATAAAATCTGGATTTTGGGTTTGGGTTGTTTTGTTTGATTTTTTTATTTTAAAAAACGAGTTAAATTTATTAAAATATCTTTTAATATGGGCTTTTTGTTCCTGGTTTTCGACGGTGTTGTCATTAATGTATTTAAAAAGAATTTTATGTTTAAAAAACTTTAAATTTTATAAACCAGATTATAATTTGATTATTAAAGGGGTCAAAAAATCTAGTATTTTTTTTATTAGCTCATTATCTTTTTTGGTGATTCAGTTTTCAGATAGGTATATGATTGATTTATTTTATGGTAAAAAAATGGTAGGAGTTTATTCTGCATATTCTCAATTTATAAATGCTATCGATGTTTTTGTTTTTAGTGCTATAATAATGGTAATGTACCCAAAATTAATTCAACTTTTTTCAAAACAAGATGAGTATATCAAAGTATTTAAAAATTTTAAAAATAATATATTAGCTGCTTCATTTTTTCTAATTCTATTAAGTTATTTTATAGCTCCAATATTATTTGGTTTTTTAGATAAGCCTTCATTTATAACAAATATTGGAACATATAATATACTTTTAATTGGTGTTTTTTTTCTATTGATGTCATACATATTTCATTATGATTTGTATATTAAAAAAAAAGATACACTATTGTTGAAAATATCTTTATTTTCAATGGGCATAAATGTTGTTTTAAACCTATATTTAATACCTAATAATGGTATTTTTGGAGCATCGATAGCTACAATGATTTCATTTATTATAATGTTTTTGTTAAAATTAATATACAGCACACGTAAGATTCATGATAGTATTTGATTTAATTAACGACGAAGCTCCTTTATTTATAGAAGCTGCAAAATCTTTACCTTCTTTTGATAATGTAAAAGAAAATATTCTGTTTATTACTGAAGGGAATAGATGGAAAAAAGATGTAAACAATTTACCACAAAAAAATAGACTTCATTTTTTTGATGAACTAGACAGAAAAAAAATTGATATTCAAAAAGAATTACAAAGGATTTCTAAAGAATATAATAATTTTAATATCTATGCATCTGATAGATATTTAATAAACAAAGACAGGTTTCTTCAGAAAAAATTGTTGGTATATACTTATTTGTTTTTTGAAGCTGTTTTTAGCGAAAATGTATCACATTATTTTACTACAGGTATTGCTTATACATACAACTTAATTTCTTTTCAAGTAAGTGAAAAATTTAAAGTAAAACATATTTCTTTTTACGGCATAAGATTAGAAAATAGAACAGCAATTTCTTATGATAATAAAAATACATTTAATGAAGTTTTAGAATTATATAAAGGTTTTAAAGTAGGTAATGTAACTTTAGAAATGTATGATCCTATTAATAAGTTTTTAAATAAACCTAAGCAGCCAGATTATATGGTAAATGCGATCAATTCATCTAAATTAGAACCTATTTTTATTAAAGAATTTTTTATAAGGTTTAAAAAGTTTTATTTATCAAAAAAACATCAATATGATTTCTTTACAAGAAATCCATTTGAGTTAAGTCTTTTTAAAATAAAAAAAATACTAAATGCTAAAAAAATAAATATAATACATAATTTTATTTTTGACAATTATAATAAAAAAGATAAGTATTTTGTATTTCCACTACATATGCAACCAGAAGCTAGCACTTTAATACTTTCTCCTTTTTATGTTAATCAAAAAGAATGTATTATCAATATTAGTAAATTGTTGCCAATTGATACATATTTATATGTTAAGGAACATAAAAGTGCTTTAGGGCAACACAACATTAAATTTTATAATGAATTAAAAAAGTACCCTAATATTAAATTAATTTCTTATAAAGAAAAAATGTTTGATTTAATTAAGAATTCACTTGGAACAATAAATTTATCAAGTACAGTTGGTTTAGAATCTTTAATTATTAAAAAACCATCAATTTTACTTGGTAATGTTTTTTATAATGATACTGGTTTAACATTTAGAGTTAATTCATATTTACAGCTAGAGGAAGTATTAAAACAAATAGATAAAGAGAATTTCACTTTAGATGGTGTTATTGAAAATTATAATGAACGTTTAGCATATTATCTTAATGCGTTAAGGAAGAAATCATATCCATTTGAGTTTAATGTAGCTAAAATGGATACTAAAAAGAAAGTTATGACAAAAAAGAATATAAATGAGTTTTCAAAATGCATAGAATCAATACTTTCATAAAATGCTAATAGCCTTTCTTGCATATATTGTTTTTAACTATTTCTTAGGAGCTAAAAAAATAATTAGCTTATGCTCAATTACTCTACTATATATTATGGTAGGTATTTATATTGGAGAAAGTTCAATATCTTATAGTTCTAGATGGGTGAGGTTTGAGGGAATAGCATATGTTGAAAAGAGTATCTTATATTTAAAACTTGGGTTTTATATTTGTATTCTTTTATTTTCAATATTACCTTTTTTTTTCAAAGAATATCGTTTAATTAAATCTAAAAATATAAGTGTAAAAAATTTATTTTTAGCAGACGTTTCTTGGCCTCTAATTATTCTTACTGCTATACCGCTTTATTTAGTTTTTATAAATATATATATCCCTGTTTTTGAGGAAAGAACATTTGTATCTAAATACTTTCAAGATAGATTAAATGACTTCATTCCTTATAGGCCTTTTTATACTTTATCTATAAACGCCTTGTCTACAATTTTGTTTTTACAAATAAATTATTTTCTTTTTACATTTAAGAAAGTATCATTTTTAAAATTTTTTAAAAATAAGAAATTTTTAAAAATGCTTTTTTTAACCGTGACCCTTTTTTTTACGGCAAAAAGGGGACAATTTTACTATCCTATATTTATATCTGTGGTAGCTTACTTAATATATAAAAGGCATTTAATAAAATTAGTTTTAATAAGTTCTTTTTTAATTATTTTGGTAGGTGTTTCTAGAAATTTTTCTGAAATTATGAAAGGAGAACTTTCTTTAGAGCATACGTTAATGACTTTATCTACATCTTTTTTTGTTTCAGTACGAGAATTAACTAGAGTTATTTTTTTCTTTAATGAGGGAAATAATAATTATTTGTTTGGAAAAACATATGTAGCTGGTTTTTTTAGTTTTATTCCCACTAAAATAAATTCTTTAAAAGCAAATTATAATTATATGAGGTACACCTCTATCATATCCAATCAGAACCCTGATGACTTTGGAGGAATGAGGTCTACTTATCTTGGTGAAGCTTTTGTTAACTTTGGTTCTGTTGGCATTATTGTGCTGCCAATATTTTTTGCTCTTTTTGTGTATATAATTCATATTCTTATTAAAAAATATGCAATTGATAATTTCATTTATTATATTATGGTTTTTTGGATTTTCAAAATACTTGTTATGCCATTTTATGAAAACGGAAGTTCTATGATTTTGTTTTTTTTAATAACTGTTGTTTTTATGGTTATTTGTGCTTTTAAAATAATAACTAGAAATAAAAGAAGTATTCTAAAAATTACTTTTTTGCAGAAAAATGAATAATTACTTTAACTCTTTTAAACTTGAAGAATTTTTAATAGGTATAATCCTTTTATCCTTACCAATTCATTCTGGTATAAATTCTATTGTTATTATTGTCACCACTTTATTTTTCTTATATAAAAAAATTTCTAAAGGAAGTTTTAATAGCTTAGTATTCTATTCTACTTCATTTATTTTTTTTTTAGCGCAGCTTATTTCTTATTTAATAAGTACTAACAAACAAGAAGCAGGAGTGAAATTATTACTTTTTGCATCTTTTTTATTATTTCCAATGTGCTTTTCTTATTTATCAAATAAGAAAATTAAATTAGATGAAAATAAAATTTTTAAGTTTTTATTTTATGGAGTTATAGTAATATTAGTATATGGTTCTATTAGATTTCTTTTTGATATACTTCTTTTAAATGAACGTTATGATTATGGTAGAGGAGTTGCTCTACTTTTAAGATATATACCTCACCATATATATATGTCTATGTTTATTTTAATAAGTATTTATACAATATTTGTAGGTAGAATTGAAAGTGGTGAAAATAGGAAAAGTATATATATGCTTCCCGTTTTATATCTTTTCTTGATTCTTTTAAGCTCTAGAATGGCAATTTTATTGGGAGTCGTTGTGCTTCCTTTATTTTTATTTAAAAAACTAAAGAGTAAAAAAGGAAATAAGAAAATTGTTTTATTTGGTAGTTTATTTGCTCTTATAATTCTTATTGTAGGATTCTCAAATGATTTTGTTAGAGATAAAATTATTTACAGTTATTATGATCTTATGAATATTACTACAAATGAAAAACCTTTTTTTGGAATTTCATTTAGACAACAAATTTGGAGTAATGTTTTTGATTTGATTTATCAGTATCCTTTTTGGGGTTATGGTGTAGGAGATACTCAAGAAATACTTAATGGTAGTTTTAAAAACAAAGCTTTGATAGGACTTAATGCACATAATCAGTATTTTCAGTTAATCTTACACCATGGTATTATTATATTTTCTACCTTATGCTCGTTTACAATTGTAGTAATAAAACAATGCATTATAAATAAAAAAAGTATTTTACTTTTCTCTTGGTTAATATTATTTTTTTTCAGTTTTACTGAAAGCATTTTAAATAGACAATGGGGAGTTGTTTTATTTGCCTTTATTTTAAATTATTCTATTTATAGTAATAATTTAAAATATAATAATACTTAAATTCTATGAAATTTTTTGAAAGTAAAAATAAGATATACATCCTTTTATTATTTTGCTCAATAATAAGTTGCAAGAATGATGAGATAGAACCTAATGTATCACAATTATTAGAAACAAGCACTATTTATTATTTATTTTATAACCAAGAAATATCAATCCAAGATTTTATAGATTCTGGGCTTTCTGTTAAGAAAATATTTGATGAGTTAATAGAAGGAACTACTAGAAATACTTCTCCTTATAAAGATTATTACTGGCAAGAAGTTTTTGATAATGGATTCTCTCAAGACTTTATAGATGCTGGATTCTCAATAAATGATTTATTAGATGAGGGCATTAATATGGAAGATTTATATTTTTACGGTATAACAATTCAACAATTTATTGAAAGTGGTCTTTCTTTTAAAGAAATAATTGTTGGAACTGCCAAAATTACCACATTAGACTTTGTAAAACTTAAATTACCTACAGAAAAGTTAATTGAAGAAGGGCTTATTGAAGCAACACCTTTGCCAGGTTTCTATATTATGAATTATTTACACAACCCTATTGGCCATTTTAATAAAGATATTAATACTTTAGATATTATAAATAATAATATCATTGGAATGAATAATTGGAGAGTTCCCACAATAGCTGAACTAAAATATATTTATAATAATAGGAGTTTGTTTGATTTAAAAATTGATAACTTAAAATTATATACCTGGGATAATCGACCAGATAATATTTCTGTTGAATATTTAAATTATTGGATTTCATCAACTTTAGAGAATAGCTGTGTAAGCTCTTTACCTTATCCAGTTAATTTAAATTTTGAAAATGGAATAGTTAGTGCTTTTTGTTCTGGATCAAGGAAAGCATATTTTTTGCCAGTTATACAATTGTAGATATTTTTAATTATAGAGTTGACACAAAAAAAACTTAATAAAACTATGAAAAGATAAATAACAATGCGGCTAGATAATTTTTTTTTAAACGAAAGATATACAGGGGTTCTTTTTTTAAAATCACTATTAATTGGGGTTGTAATCTGGTCGTCATGTTATATTATCACTCCTGTAAATACAGTTAATCCATTGTCATCAGAAGTTGTTTTATTTATTTTATTAAATTATTTGGCATTGATTTCTGGGTATTTTTTTATTAATACTATTTTTAAGAAAGAACAATGTATTAATAAAATTTTTAAAGTTAGAGATTCAAGTAATCTTCTATATATATATATTATTCTTGTTTGTTTTTCTATAGTAATTAGATATTTTGATTTATTTTTTGTTAGAGAAGTTTCTTTTTTTAATATTATTTCAACTAATAAATTTAATGTTTCTAAAGAAAGTAGTTTTTCATTAATTCTAGGCCTTTTAAGTATTTTTAGGTTATTTTATTTTGTGCCTTATTTATTTTATTTAGTCGAAAAAATAAATAAAAAAAACCTATTGTTCATATGCTTATTCTTGTTTCTTGTACCAATAATTGAAGGTTATTTGAGAGGGTCTAGAAGGTTGGTTTTTGAGTCTATTGGTATTTTAGTTTCAATAACTTGTATTTATAATTTTTCTGTTTTCTTTTCTAAAAAATTAATTTTAATAGTAATTTCTGGTTTAATTCTATTTACTCTATTTTCAAATTTGGTGCTTAAAGATAGAGTTAAGGAAAATGAAAGAGAAGTTTTTTTGAAAGAAACTTATAAAGCACCCTATAACGATTTATTACCATTAAATCAAAAAGCTAAAAAATATATTGATAGAAATAGTGATAATTGGATGGGTAAAACTTATTTTAATGCAGTGCATTTTGGCCAATATATTACACATGGTGTTTACGAATTTGATTATCTATTAAAAAAAGAAACAGAAAGAAAATGGGGATTATATAATGGTTTTATTTTAGTGAAATTATTAAATAAATTAAAATTTTTAAATATACCTTTAGAATCATTAATGAACCCAACAGGGAGAGTAACTTATATCACTTTTTTTGGAGGTCAGTTTTTAGATTTTGGTTGGTTTTCTTTAATAGTAATGTTTTTATATGGAGGTATACAGAATAGATTTTTTGTGGTTAGTTTAAAAACTATATATTTTAAACCTTTAGTAATAATTTTTGTTTTTACAAATATCTTTTTGTTAACATTTAATTTTATGAGAGCTCAAATGCTTGTTTTTATATTATCTTATTTATTTATTACTCAAATAATTCTAATTTTAAAGAAATCAAAATTATTTTTATGAAAGTAGCTGTAATTCATTATTGGTTTATAACTAGAAGGGGTGGAGAGAAAGTTGTTGAGTCAATTTTAAAACTATACCCTAATTCAGATATTTATACTTTGTTTTATGATGAAGATAAATATGGAGATCATTTAAAAAGACATAAAATTTATACGTCAAAATATAATACTCCCTTTTTTAGAAAACATTATCAAAAAATATTTCCACTTTACCCATCTGCTATAAAATCTTTAAAACTTCGAAAGAATTATGATTTAATTATTTCTTCTGAGTCCGGACCTGCAAAAGGAGTTAAAATTAATAATAATGCAAAACATGTTTGTTATATACATAGTCCAATGAGATATTGTTGGGGCTTTACTGATGAATATTTAAAGTCGATGAATCCAATTTTTAGACCTATTGCTAATTTCTTTTTTATGAAATTAAGGAATTGGGATAAAACTACAATAGATAACGTAGATCTATACATTGCAAATTCTATTAATGTTGCAAAAAGGGTAAAAAAATTTTATAATAGAGAAGCAACTGTAATTTACCCTCCAATTGCAAGTGCTTTATATGATAAAAAATTAGAAATTATAAACACTAAAGATTTTTTTCTAAGTTTTGGCGCAATAACTCCTTATAAAAAAATTGATTTATTGGTAGACTGTTTTAATAAAAACGGCAAGAAATTAATTATTATCGGCAATGGCTCTGAAAAAGAAAAATTGCAAAAAAAAGCAAATTCAAATATTGAATTTAAAGGTTTTGTAGATTCTAAAGACCTAGAGGGTATTATCAAACACTCAAAAGCACTTTTGTTTCCGGGTGAAGAAGATTTTGGAATGATTCCTTTAGAAGTTATGACTTATGGAGTTCCTGTAATTGCATATAATAAAGGAGGGGCACTAGAAACAGTCGTAGAAAACAGAAATGAGATATCTAAATCTTCAGGAATTTTTTTTAACAAACAAAATATAGCGTCTTTACAAAAAGCAATTAATTATTTTATTAAAGTTGAAAATGATTTTAATCCACATTGGATAAGAAAACATGCTGAAAGCTTTGAGGAAAGTAACTTTTTACATAGTTTTAGCAAAATAATTAAAAAACTTTTAAAAGAAGAGTAAACTTGAAAAAAAGATATTCATATTTAATTAAACCGCTACAGATTCTTATAGATCTAGCAATAATTAATAGTATAGTTTACTTAGTGTATGATAAAGAATATTTAAATCTATTTTTTTTATCTTATATTTCTTTGTTTTGGTTAATAACTGCATATTTTTCTAGGTTTTACGAAATTTATCGATTTAATAGTTCTCTGAGAATTTTCACATTATTATTTAGACAGTTTGTAGTTTTTACTTTAGGTTATTTTGCTTATTTCGGTATTTTTAAAGAAGGTATCGTCGTAAATAATCAATTTTTTATTTTAACCTCTATATTAGGGTTAATAACTATCCTTAAATTTTTGTTTTTTTTCTTGCTAAAAAAATACAGATCTCTTGGTAAAAATTTTAGAACAACAATAGTTTTAGGTTTTGATGAGTCTGCTAAGAAAGTAATAAAAATATTTCAAAGTAAATCTAATTTTGGATACAAGTACTTGGGTTTTTTTTCAGATAGAGAATATAAAAGCTCTAATTATTTGGGTGAATTTAAAAAAGTTTTTAAGTATGTAGAAAATAATGTCGTTGATGAAATCTACTGTTCTTTAGCTGTTTTAACTACTGACCAAATTAATAAATTAAAAAAATTTGCAACAGAAAAGGGTATAGTTTTAAAGCTAATTCCAAATACAAATGAATTGTATAGTAAAAATCAAAATGCAGAATATTATGATGATACTTTGTTAGTCTTAAATGTAAAAAAGTTACCATTTGAGTTTGCTGAGAATTTTTATATTAAAAGAATTTTTGATGTTTTTTTCTCACTTTTTGTATGTATTTTTCTTCTTTCTTGGCTGTGGCCAATTCTTTGGGTCTTGGTTAAAATAGAATCTAAAGGACCATTGCTTTTTAAACAAAAAAGAGAAGGTATAAATGGAGTAGAGTTTGTTTGCTATAAGTTTAGGTCTATGAAAATTAATAAGTTGTCAGACAAAGTCCATGCAACTAAAAATGATTCGAGAGTAACAAAAGCAGGTGCATTTCTTAGAAAAACAAGTATGGATGAATTACCTCAATTTATAAATGTTTTATTTGGTGACATGAGTGTTGTAGGGCCAAGGCCACATTTAGAGAGTTTATCTTTAGAGTATCAAAAAGATGTAGATGATTACTTAAAAAGACATATTGTAAAGCCAGGAATAACAGGTTTAGCTCAAGTAAGTGGTTACCGAGGTGAAATAAAAAAGAGAGCAGATATAAAAAATAGAGTACGTTTTGATATTTTTTATATAGAAAACTGGTCCTTTTTCTTAGATATAAAAATCATAATTAAAACGATTTTAAACGTTTTCAAAGGTGAAGATAAAGCATATTAGATGATAGAAAATGTTACATTAACAGCTACTATTGTTCTTTATAATGAAAATATATCAACCCTTGAAAAAACGGTTAACTCTTTTCTGAAAACACCTTTAAAAAAGAAACTTTTCTTAATTAATAATTCTTCTTCAGATATTTTAAAAGACCACTTTAAATCACCAGAAATAGAATATATTTTTGTTGGAAAAAACCTTGGCTTTGGTAAGGCGCATAATCGTATTCTTAATATAATTAATTCTGATTTTCATCTGATTTTAAATCCAGATGTTGAGTTTGAATCAGAAGTTATACCTGCTTTAATTAATGAATTAGATGGAAATAAAGAAGTCTCTTTTGTAACACCAAAAGTATTATATTTAGGTAATGATTATCAATATATTTGTAGAAAACATCCTAGTTTATTTGATTTAATTAATAGAAGAATTAATTTGTCAAATAAGAAAATACATAGAAACGAGTATAGAAATATTGATTTAGAAAAACCTTTTTACCCAGATTTTATTCATGGTTGTTTTATGCTTTTTAAAACGGAAGATTTTAAGATTTTAAAAGGATTTGATGAACGCTATTTTCTTTACATGGAAGATGCAGATATTTGTAGGAGAATAGATGAAATTGGTAAAAAGAAACTTTATTTTCCCGATTTAAAAATTAAACATCAGCACCAAAAAGGTTCTACTAAAAGCGCAAAATTACTTTTTTATCATATTTCATCTGCAATTAAATATTTTTTAAAGTGGGGATTCTAATTTCGTCAATAAATTAAAATATATTTGCACTGACAACAACACAACAACACAACAAATGAATATTCTTATTTTAGGTTCTGGTGGAAGAGAACACGCTTTTGCTTTAAAACTTTCTGAAAGCAAAAAAATTAACCAACTTTTTGTAGCTCCTGGTAACGCAGGAACAGATAAAATAGCCAAAAACATCAATATCAATCCTACGGATTTTGAAGACGTTAAAAAAACTGTTCTAGAAAATGATATTAAAATGGTTGTTGTTGGTCCTGAAGTGCCTTTAGTAGCGGGTGTTCATGATTTCTTTTTGGCTGATGCTGAATTGAAGAATATTCCAGTTATCGGTCCAAAAAAAGACGGAGCTTTGTTAGAAGGAAGTAAAGATTTTTCAAAGCAATTCATGAAAAAACATGGAGTTCCTACAGCACGTTACCAATCATTTACAAATGAAAATTTAGAAGAAGGATTTGCTTTTTTAGAAACATTGCAACCGCCTTTTGTTTTAAAAGCTGATGGTTTAGCTGCAGGAAAAGGTGTATTGATTTTAAATTCATTAGATGAGGCCAAAGCTGAATTAGAAGAAATGGTTTCTAACAATAAGTTTGGAGATGCATCATCTACAGTTGTTATTGAAGAGTTTTTAAAAGGGATTGAATTATCTGTTTTTGTTTTATCAGACGGGAAAAATTATAAAATTTTACCTTCAGCAAAAGATTACAAAAGAATTGGAGAAGGAGATGTTGGTTTAAACACTGGTGGAATGGGAGCAATCTCTCCTGTGCCATTTGCAGATAAAGCTTTTTTAAATAAAGTTGAAGAATTAGTAGTAAAACCTACAATTGCTGGTTTGCAAAAAGATGGAATTGATTATCGTGGATTTATCTTTATTGGATTAATGAATGATAATGGAAATCCTTCAGTTGTAGAGTATAATGTTAGAATGGGAGATCCTGAAACAGAAGTTGTTTTACCAAGAATTGAGTCGGATCTATTTGAGTTGTTTGATGGAGTTGCTAAACAGAACTTAGATACAAAATCTTTTAAAGTTACATCTAAAACAGCCACAACTGTAATGTTAGTTGCAGGAGGTTATCCAGAAGCTTATGAGAAAGGAGATGAAATTACTGGTTTAGAAAATGTAACTGAATCTACAGTCTTTCATGCAGGAACAACAATTAAAGATGATAAAATAGTTACTAATGGAGGTAGAGTAATGGCGGTTACTTCTTTTGGTAATACAATTGAAGAGGCTTTAGACAAATCTTATAAAAGTATAGATAAAATTCAATTTGAAAAGATGAATTTTAGAAAAGATATTGGTTTTGATTTAGTATAATGAAGAAAAAAATAATTGTTGCACCGTTAAATTGGGGGCTTGGTCATGCCTCACGTTGTGTGCCAATTATTAAATCTTTATTAGAAAATAATTTTACCCCAGTTTTAGCCTCTGATGGAAAAGCATTACAGTTTTTAAAGCAAGAGTTTCCATATTTAGAAGTTTTAAAATTACCTTCTTACAATATCTCTTATGGGAAAAATTTACAATGGAAATTGGTTTTACAATTTCCAAGAATTGTAAGTGCTGTAAATAAAGAACAGAAAATTATTAAGGCTTTTGTTGATGAAAATGAAGATGTTATTGGAGTTATTTCTGATAATAGATTTGGAGTTAGAAGTAATAAAGTTCCTTCAGTTTATATTACACATCAAATTAATGTTTTATCGGGATTTACTACTTTATTTACTAGTAAAATTCATCAACAAATTATTAAAAAATTTGATGAATGTTGGATTCCAGATAATGAAAAATCAGAGTTTTCAGGTAAATTGTCATCCACAAAAAATAAATTTACATTTATTGGAGTTTTAAGCAGATTTAAAAAAGAATTTGTAGAAAAAAAAATAGATGTTTTAGTGCTTATTTCTGGTCCTGAACCCAATAGAACTTATTTTGAAGATAAATTGAAATCAGAATTTAAAAATGATAAGAGAAATATAGTTTTTGTTCTAGGAACGGTTGAAGAGTATCAGAAAAAATGGAAAGAAAAGAACCTAACATTTTATAATTATCTTCTTTCTGAGGAGCTTCAAAACATAATTAATTCTTCAGAAATTGTGGTTTGTAGGTCTGGTTATTCTTCAATAATGGATATGGCAGTTTTACAAAAAAAAGTATTTTTTATTCCTACCAAAAATCAACCTGAACAAGAATATTTATCAATTTTTTTAAAGAATAAAGATGTTGCACCTTCATGTAATTTAGAAGATTTTGTAGCTGAAAAACTATCAGAAATAAAAAATTATAAAGGATTATATTCAGAAGAAACCAAGTTTGATTCTGGTTTATTTAGCCTTTTCCATGGTAAAAGAAAACTCTGATCCTTCACCATAAATACTTTTCAATAAAATAGTTTCATTGTGAGCTTCTACAATGTGCTTTACAATAGATAAACCTAAACCAGAGCCACCTTGTTCTCTAGATCTACTTTGATCTACTCTGTAAAAACGTTCAAATAAACGCGAAAGATGTTTTTGTTTAATTCCTTCTCCATTATCTATAACTTTTACAATAAATTTATTCGCAGAATAAGAATCTACACCAATAATTGTATTTCCATTTGGTTTTCCGTATTTAATAGAATTTACAATTAGATTTATAAGTACTTGTTCTATTTTTTCTATATCTCCTCTTACAAAAACAGGAAATTCGTATATTCTATCAAACTTTAACGTTATGTTTTTCTTTTTTGCT
This sequence comes from uncultured Polaribacter sp., assembly GCA_965367085.1. GTDB lineage: Bacteria > Bacteroidota > Bacteroidia > Flavobacteriales > Flavobacteriaceae > Polaribacter. Next base: position 36,880 of record CBDUHF010000007.1, on the reverse strand, counting down.
TTCATTTCAAACAAATCAAACACATTTTGAATCAGTTCTAAGATGTTAAATACAACAATATTAAGTTTCATTCCATCTGTTTCAAGTTTAGCAATCATGTCTAAATCTTTTATAACAGCAACTAATCGTTCTACACCTTTATTAGCTCTTTCTAAATATTTTGTTCTTATTTCTTTGTCGTTTACAGCACCTTCGATTAATGTTAAGATGTAACCTTGTACAGTAAAAAGGGGGGTTTTTAATTCATGAGCAACGTTACCCAAAAAGTCTCTTCTAAACGAATCTCTTTCAGTTAAACTTTTTATTTCAAGTCTTTTTCCTTCAACAAATTTTTGCATTCTTTTAGAAAGTTTTTCAATATCTGTTGTAGCAGATTCTCTACTTAAATCGTTAACATCTAGAATAGAAACTTCTTCATAAATTTTTTTTAATCTTCTGTATATAAAATGTTCTGCTCTATATTGAATAATAAAAAAAGACACTATAAAAAAAAACAAGATAGATAATAGAATACTTCCAATACCTGCATCTTTACTGATGAAAAAATGAGTAATTGCGCCTATGACAACAAAAAGAAGGGTTGAGTATATCGTAGACCAAATTGCGTATGAATAAGTTTTTTTAATTTTCATGAAAATAAATTAATTAATCTTCTCCTTCTAATACAAACTTGTAACCTACACCTTTAACAGTTTTAAAATGATCATCACCAATTTTTTCACGAAGTTTTCTAATATGCACATCTATAGTTCTGCCACCAACTACAACTTCATTTCCCCAAACTGTGTCTAAAATAACTTCTCTTTTAAATACCTTTCCTGGTTTTGATGTTAGAAGAGAAAACAGTTCAAATTCTTTTCTTGGAAGTGCAATTTTAGTACCGGCTTTATAAACTACATATTCATCTCTATCTATAACAATATCTCCAATTTTATATGTTTCTTCACTTTCTTTTTCATTCTTTAGTCTTCTTAATAAAGACTTTACTTTACTAACTAAAACTTTAGGTTTTACAGGTTTTGTAATATAATCATCGGCTCCAGCTTCAAAACCTGCTACTTGAGAATAATCTTCTCCTCTTGCAGTTAAAAAAGATATAATAACATTTTCTAGAGATTTTATTTTTCTAATTTTTTCACAAGCTTCAATTCCGTCCATTTCTGGCATCATTATATCTAATAATATTAAATGGGGAATATTTTTTTTAGCAGATTTAATGGCTTCAAGCCCATTAGAAGCTGTAAAAATTTGATAACCTTCATTTTTTAGATTGTATCCAACAATTTCTAAAATATCTGGCTCATCATCAACTAATAAAATTTTAATATCGCTTTTATTCATAATGCTTAAAAAGTATGAATATCAAAAATACTGATAATTATATAACTATAACAGTAACTTAACAATCATTTAATCTATTGATTTTTTAGTTAACATTAAAATAACCTTAAGGATTTCATTTATTTATGATTTGTTAATCATACAGAAAAAAGACAAGTCAAAAATTTCATATCTTTACAAGAACTAACAATTTAATATTTAACATATGAAAAAAAATTACTTTTTTACTTTATTATTAGCCATTTGTATTAGTACAATTTCATTTGGACAAGATTTATTAATTACAGGAGTTATTGATGGGCCTTTACCTAATGGTTATCCTAAAGGTATTGAGTTATATGCTGTTAACGCTATTCCTGATTTAAGTATTTACGGAATAGAGAGTGCAGGTAATGGTGCTGCGGCTGCAGGTGCAGAATATACTTTTCCTGCAGATGCAATTACAGCAGGTACATTTATTTATTTAGCAAGTTCTGGATCTAGTGCAGGGTTTGCACAATATATAGGAGTTACTCCTCAATATGAAACTGGTGTCGTAAATGTTAATGGAGATGATACAGTGATACTTTATAAAAATGGAAATATTGATGATTCTATTGGTGTAATTGGAGAAGATGGTACAGGTAAAGATTGGGAACATTTAGATGGATGGGCATATCGAAAAGATGGAAAAGGACCAAATGCTACTTTTGATTCTTCAGAATGGACTTTTAGTGGGGCAAATGCTTTAGATGGATGTGATAAATCTGATGACACAGGTACAAATGCAGAATGTTCATCTGTATTTCCTACTGGTACATATAGTGCAACAGTTTCTACAACACCAGAAATTACAGCAACTGGAGATTCAGAAAGTTTTGATTATTTTGAAGGTTATGGACCCTCAGCAGAACAATCGTTTACAGTTATGGGAACAAACTTAACTGCAGACATTACTGTGACTGTTCCAACAAATTTTGAAATTTCTTTAACATCTGGGAGTGGATTTGGGAGTTCTATAATGATTTCACAAACTGATGGTTCTGCATCTGAAATTATTTATGTGAGATTATCTGCTGGATTGAGTGCTAATACTTATACTGGTGATATAACTGCTTCATCAGCTGGGGCTACAGATCTTACAGGGACATTTGAAGGAATTGTTAGTCCAGCAGATCCACAATTTACTGTAACTGCTTTTTTAGATGATTTTAATTATGTAGTTAGCGCAGGTTTACCATCTGAAGAACAAACTTTTAAAGTAGAAGGTTTATTTTTAACGGATGATTTAGTTATTTCCGCGCCAAGTGATTTTGAAATATCTTTAACAACTGCAAGTGGATTTGCAAGCTCTATCAATATTACACCAAATTCTGGTACAGTTACACAAACTATGATTTATGTTCGATTAAAATCGGGATTAACTGCTGGGAATTATACTGGAGATATTACTGTTTCTTCAACAGGTGTAACTAGCAATACAATTTCTTTAGCTGGTAATGCTTTTGGGGCAACAACAAATAGTATGATAATTACGGGAGCTTATGATGGTTCATTAAAAGGAGGAATACCTAAAGGAATTGAATTATACGTAATTAAAGACATAACAGATTTAAGTTTATTTGGAGTTAGTTCTGTAACTAATGGAGGTGGTTCTAATGAAGGAACAATTGAATTTTCTTTTCCTTCTGTAGCTGCAAATGCAGGAACTTTTATTTATGTTTCTACAGAAGAAACTGGTTTTACAACGTTCTTTGGAATGGCACCAACTTATACTACAGGTGTCGTTGGAATTAATGGAGATGATTCAATTGAGTTATATGAAAATGGACAAATAATTGATGTTTTTGGAGATGTAAATAAAGATGGTTCTGGTGAAACTTGGGATTATTTAGATGGTTGGGCGTATAGAAAGTCTAATACAGGGCCAGAAGGAACTACTTTTACAAGTGCTAATTGGTCATATAGTGGTATTAATGGTTTAGAGGGAGGTACTAATAATGCTACAGCTACATCACCTTTTCCAATAGGTACTTATACAAATAGTACAGCATCTACAAGAGATAATTCAATTGAAGGTTTTGCAACGTATCCAAATCCAATAACTAATAAAGAATTTACTATTTCAAGTAGTAATTCTAGTTTGAAAAATATTGTAATCTTTAATGTTTTAGGAAAGAGAGTTTTATCAACTAGTTTTTCTGGAACTAAATCTACAATTGATGTTTCTGCAGTTAATTCAGGAATCTATATTTTAAAAGTTATTGAAAATGGTAAAACTGCTACTAAGAAATTAGTAATCAGATAAAAGCATTTCAATACGAAAGACTTTCTTACTTTAAAAGCTCCGATTAATTTCGGAGCTTTTTTATTTTTTACTATCTTTAAGTCAAGAAAAAGAAAAAAATAGTGCTATGAATTTATCTATTAAATTAAATGATATCCTTTTTTTGGATATAGAAACTGTACCAGAAAAAGAAAATTGGAAGCAACTTTCTAAAGAAACTCAAGAGCTTTTTAAGAAAAAAACACAATACCAACGAAAAGAAGAATTTACTGCAGAACAGTTTTATGACAGAGCAGGAATTTGGGCAGAATTTGGAAAAATAATCTGTATTTCTGTGGGCTATTTTGTTGATGTTGAAAATAAAAAACAATTAAGAATTACTTCTTTCTTTGGTGATAATGAGCATAAAATTTTAACTGATTTTAAAATTTTATTAGATAAGCATTTTGTTAAAAGAAGCAATGTTTTATGTGCTCATAATGGTAAGGAATTCGACTTTCCTTTTATTGCCAGAAGAATGATTGTTCATCAAATAGAATTGCCTAAAAAACTAAACTTATTTGGTAAAAAACCTTGGGAAGTTCCACATTTAGATACTTTAGAATTATGGAAATTCGGCGATTACAAACATTATACATCCTTAAAACTATTAACATCAATACTAGGAGTTCCATCTCCTAAAGATGATATTGATGGAAGCGAAGTTGCAAGTGTGTATTACAAAGAAAAAAACATACAAAGAATTGTAACGTATTGTGAAAAAGATACCATAGCAGTTGCACAAATTTTATTGCGTTTTAATAATCAAGAATTACTAAAAGAAACAGATATTATTAGTATTGATTAATTTTCTAATTTCATTGAAAGTTCTAACCAACGCTCTTCTTTTTGTTCTAATTCTGCTATTGTTTTTTCTAATTCTATAGATTTTTCTGCGATGTTTTCTGGCTCGATTTCTACATTTAAAAACTGAGTTTCAATGGTAAGTTTTCTTTTCTGAAGTCTTTCTATTTCTGCTTCTAATGAACCAAATTCTCGTTTCTCATTAAAACTTAAAGAGCTTTTTACTTCTTTTACCTCAGCTTTTACTTCAACTTTTTTTGCCGCAATTTCTTTAGGAGCAGAGTTCTCATAAGCTCTAAAATCTGAATAATTTCCTGGGAAGTTTTCAACAACTCCTTCTCCTCTAAATACAAATAGAGCATCAACAATTTTATCCATAAAATACCTGTCATGCGAAACTACTAATAAGTTTCCTGGGTAATCTAATAAGAAGTTTTCTAAAACATTTAACGTAACAACATCTAAATCGTTTGTTGGCTCATCTAAGATTAAAAAATTCGGATTCTGAATTAAAACAGCACATAAATACAAACGCTTTTGTTCTCCTCCAGAAAGTTTCTCTACAAAATCATATTGTTTTTTCTTATCAAACAAAAAGCGTTCTAATAATTGAGATGCAGAAATTTTTCTCCCTTTAGAAAGCGGAATGAATTCTCCAAATTCTTTAACCACTTCAATTACTTTTTGTCCTTCTTTTACATGGATTCCTGCTTGGGTATAATATCCGTATTTTACAGTTTCGCCTAAAATAACTTTACCAGAATCTGCAGGAGCAGTTTCTGTAATAATGTTTAAAAAAGATGATTTTCCTGTTCCGTTTTTACCAATAATTCCAACACGCTCACCACGTTTAAAAATGTAATCAAAACCATCTAAAATTTTCTTGTCGCCAAAAGATTTATAGACTTTATGAAGTTCTAGAATTTTACTTCCTAAACGCTCCATATTTATTTCTAACTGAACTTGATGGTCTTTTCTTCGTTGATGTGCTTTTTCTTTAATTTGATAGAAATCATCTGTTCTAGATTTAGACTTTGTAGTTCTAGCTTTTGGTTGTTTACGCATCCATTCTAACTCTTTTTTAAACAAACTTTTGGCTTTACCTAAATTGGTTGCTTCAAGAGCTAAACGCTCTTCTTTGTTTTGTAAATAGTAAGAATAATTTCCTTTGTATTTATATATTTTTCCTTCGTCTAATTCTAAAATTTCATTACAAACACGTTCTAAAAAATAGCGATCATGTGTTACCATGAAAAGGGTTATTTTTTCTTTTGCAAAAAACGCTTCTAACCACTCTATCATTTCTAAGTCTAAATGATTTGTAGGTTCATCAAGAATTAATAAATCGGGCTTATTAATAAGAACAATAGCTAATGAAAGACGCTTTTTTTGACCACCAGAAAGAGCACCAACTTTAAGAGATAAATCTTCTAATTTAAGTTTAGATAATATTTGTTTGTATTGTGTTTCAAAATCCCAAGCATTGTATTGTTCCATTAACTCAAAAGCATCTTGATACGCATCTGCATTATCAGGATTCTTTAAAGCGTTTTCATATTGATTTACAATTGAAAGTATTTTATTATCAGTAGCAAAAATTGTTTCTTCTATTGTTAATTTAGGATCCAATTCTGCATTTTGAGCTAAATAAGCAACAGAAATTCCTTTTCTACACACAACTTGTCCATTATCAGGTGTATCTAATCCTGCTATAATATTTAGAATTGATGTTTTTCCACTTCCGTTTTTAGCAACAAAGGCAACTTTTTGGTCTTTATTAATTCCAAAAGAGATGTCTTCAAATAAGATGCGTTCTCCGTAAGCTTTAGATATATTTTCTACTGATAAATAATTCACAAGTTATATTTTTTGCAAAGAAACAAAAAACCCAAGCGTTAACTTGGGTTTTTGGTAATCATTTAATTTTATAGGAGGGTTTCTTAGGGGTTTAAAAATTAAGCGACTCTATGATGATGTAAATTTATATTAAATATAAGTACGTGTCAATCACTGTTTTCAGTGAAATTTTTATCTCACGGAAAACAGTGAGAAGGCTCCCTGAAAACCGTGATAAAAAATAAAAACCCCAAGCTATGCTTGAGGTTTTTTGAAAGAATGTAATTGTAGTTTTTCAGTTTTTTAATTTGAAAAACTTATTGTTTCATAAATTTTTGAGTAAAAGTTTCCTCTTCATCAGTAAGTTCTATTAAATAAATTCCTTTTTTCAATGTATTAATGTTTACAGAATTATTTTTGATAGTTCCAGATAAAATAACCTGTCCTAATAAATTTGTAATTCTAAAAGAAGATTTAATTGTTCCGAAGCTAGGATTGATATTTAAAACATCAATAGCAGGATTTGGATATAAAACCTCATCTCCTTCGAAAGCATTATTATTACTTAGAGTAAATGATGAATTACCAGAAGAAACAGCATTAATTGAATTGTTTACTGCAGCGCCATTACCAATAATACCTTTTATACTAACTTGGTCAATATAAATATGGTCATTATTTCCTGAAGCGTCATTTTGGAATCTAAAAGCAGAGTTTGATGCAAAATTAACATCAGAACTATTTAAAGTAACAGTAGCTGTATAATAATTATTGTTTTCAAAACTTGTACCTCTTGCCCAAGTTGCTGCTGTAGTCCAAGAAGATCCATTGTAATAACGTAACCAGAAATCTTCACCAATTTCCATAGAATAAGAATAGAAATAAAACTCTATTACAACAGAATCGTAACTAGTTAAATTAAAAGCAGCAGAAGTCATAGCAGAACCTGTTCCAGAATTGTCTCTAATTCTTATAGAATAACTACCTTCATAAGATCGTGAACCAGAGTATCTAAAACAATCAGATCCTCCATCAGACCATCCATCCCATCCAGATTCAAAGAATCCTTCATGTAATACAGTTGTTGATCCAGAAGAAGGTTCGCTAACAATTATTGTTCTTGTTGTTGAAGCTGAATTGTTTGCTGTATCACTCACAGAATAAGTAATAATATAAGTTCCTGCTAAAGCTGTATTTACAGACCCAGAAATTACAATACTTGATGTTATATTTCCATCAGTATCATCAGTTGCATTAGCTCCAAGTTCAGAGTAAGAATCACCAACAGTTAAATTAATTGTTGAAGAACCATTTAAAGTAATTACTGGAGGTGTTGTATCTGCAGCTGGTTCACTTACAATTACAGTTCTTGTTATCGAGGCTGAATTATTTGCAGCATCGCTAACAGAGTAAGTAACTGTATAAGTTCCTGCAGTAGCTGTATTAACAGTTCCTGAAGTAATAATGCTTGATGTTAAATTACCATCTATATTATCAGTTGCTGTAGCACCAAGTTCAGAATAAGGGTCACCAACAGTTAAATTAATTGTAGAAGCGCCATTTAATGTAATTACTGGAGCGGTTGTGTCTGGTATTGGTGTTCCATCACCTAAATTTACAGTATAATCTTCTACTTCACCATAATTAAAAGTTTCACATGATGTTGGTATACCATTATATTTCATAGAAACTCTCATTCTTGTACTTCCGTTTGTTGCAGAAGTAGGTACGTTGAAGCTTCCACTTATTGGTGAAGTTTGAGTTGCAGATTGAGACCAAACTTGTTCTCCAGCATCATTAAAATCTCCATCTTGATTATAATCTATCCAAACAGAATAACCTTCGCTATAAACAGTTCCTGTCCAAGTTGGAGTTATTGTAATAGTGTATGCATCACCTTTTGTTAAATCTGAAGAAACATTTGTAAAATCGGAATAGAATTGACCTCCAGAACTATTATCAATGGTTCCTAATTGTACTCTACCAATATATTCATCATTTATGTTTGTACTTGCAGCATCACAATAAGATAATGGAGCTGTACCAGTTGTTGTTACATTTATTGATGACGATGTACCGCTTCCTCCTGTAGTACAATTTGCAACAATTGAAACGCTATAAGTTGTTCCAGAAGTTAAGTTAGAAGCTGTGTAGCTTGTTCCTGCAACGTTTGTAGGAGTTCCATTTATAGTTACATCATAAGAAGCTGCGCCAGAAACAGCATTCCATGTTAATGTAAAACCATTATCATTAATACCAGAAGCAGCTATACTAGTAGGTGCTGATAAAGCACAAGTTTGTACAAATTCAGCTCCAATACCAACAGCATAAAATGCATTTGTAGTTGCAATTACTTCAGGACTATTTACTCCATAAAGATCTTCAGCTGCTTGAATTCCTCCAACTCTTGCATCAGAATATTGAGAACCAGAAGATAAATACACACTTTCTAGTCTATAAGCTATCGCAGCAGCTTTATTTATATTGATTCCTGTTACACTATAAGGATCTCCATTATCATTTGTTCCGCTTTTTCCAACTGATAAAATATAAAACCAGTGATTTAAAACGCCACTATTGTAGTGAACTCCCCCGTTATCTCCAGATCCTGTGTACCAATTTGTTCCTAAATAAGTGTCTGGTTGTCCATAGTCATTAGGATTTGATAAAGATCTAATAGGACCTCCAATTTCTTCACCTAATAACCAAGTGTCTTTAGTTGGGTCTGCAAAATATTCTACAGCAGCAGCCCAAATGTCAGAGAATCCTTCATTCATTGCTCCAGATTCGTAAGAATACACCAAGTTCGCTGTATTTTCACAAATAGCATGTCCTATTTCATGTGCTGCAATGTCTAAAGATGTTAATGGAGAGAAACTTGTACCATCTCCATAAGTCATTACACTACCATTCCAGAAAGCATTATCTTGATTTGAATACCCGTATTCAATTAAATCAAAGTGAACATAACTTTTTATTGCTGCACCATTGTTGTCGTAACTATTTCTATTGAATGTTTGAGAGAAATAATCATACGTCATTTCTGCACCCCAATGTGCATCTAAAGCAGCATCATCGTCATTAGAATTAGCATGTTCTGCAGCAGTCCAGTTATTATCATTATCTGTAAAGTTTACAGCAGAATTATAATTAATTCCTAATTGCATATTATAAGTTTCTATTCCGTTTCCTCTAGAAGTTCCTTTTAATACATAACTACCATTACTTAAAGAAGTTTCTATAGATTGGTTTCCACTATATTTTGTTGCTGCATTTCCAGTAGCGAACATTCCATCTAAAGAAAAACTTTTAGTATGTTTTTTTGAAGAATGATTAGAATTAAACTTATCTATATGTTTAATAATTGCATCTTTAAAAACAATTTCTCCAGTATGAGCATCTACATAGATGTTTTCTCTACTAATAGGTTTAGTAGCATAAATATCAAATTTATAAACCAATCTTGCTTTTTTACCTTTAAAAATTTCAGCAGGTAAAATTAAAAGTTCACCAGAAGGTTTTTTGTAATTGTTCATTATTTTGGCCTCTTTTGGAGAGTCCCACAAGTACTTTTGTGCACCTGTATGATTAATAGCCCTTTGAAGTGCAGATTTTTTAGATAATTTTGGATTAACATCTACTTTTCCAACATCATAAAACTGACCATTCATTGTTTTTAATGCATTGTTTTTTGCATGGGCAGTATAGGTAGCAAACTCAACTTTAATATTTTTAAATTTTTGTTGATACTTCTCATGTGTGAATCCTAACTTATCTTTTTCAGATTTTATTTTTAGTAAACTTTCATCTGGAGAAAGTTTTAACGTACTCTTAATGATTTCTGGTGCTTGTTGAAGTGCTTTTTGTTTGGTATTTTCGAGTTTAATTAATTTTGTTTTTTTACCATTTTGAGCGTTTAAAGTTACAGTTCCTACTAATAAAAAAGACGACAGTAAGATACTTTTAAGGTACTTTTTTTTCATTATTATTAATTTAAGTTAGTAATTTATCTTATCATTTTTAAGAAAATATCTAAATAACAAGACTTGAAATATGTATTGTAATAATTTTAAGGTTTTGAGAAATGTTAACTATTTTATAAATATTATTTATTTTTTATGTTAAAAAACCTTAATTTTTTAAATATTACTCTACAAACATATATTAATATTATAAATATCACAATCCCTGAAAACCGTGAAATTTTTATATCCCTGAAAACAGTTAGTCCTCTAACTGAAAACCGTTAGAATTAAAAAATGGTTTTTCTAGATTAGTTTTATAAGAGGTCTGCCTTTTAATATCTTTTAATTAATAGTATATTGCATGCATTATTATTGATAAAAGAAGAATATGAAAATTATAGTGCCAATGGCAGGAATTGGGTCTCGTTTAAGACCTCACACATTAACAATACCTAAGCCTTTAACAGTTATTGCAGGAAAACCAATTGTACAACGTTTAGTAGAAGATATTACTTCTGTTGTAAATCAAAAAATAGATGAAATTGCATTTATTATTGGACCAGCAGCAAAAGGATTTCCTTCTAATACAACTGAGAAATTATTACAAATTGCTAAAGAGTTAGGGGCCAAAGGTTCTGTATATGTTCAAGAAGAAGCTTTAGGAACTGCACATGCAATATATTGTGCTAAAGAATCTTTAAGCGGACCTTGTGTTGTTGCTTTTGCAGATACTTTATTTAAAGCAGATTTTACATTAGATGCAAATGCTGATGGGGCAATTTGGGTGAAAAAAGTTGAAGATCCAAGTGCTTTTGGAGTTGTAAAATTAAAAGACGGTTATATTACAGATTTTGTAGAAAAACCAAAAGATTTTGTTTCTGATTTAGCAATTATTGGTATTTATTACTTTAAAGATGGAGATAAAGTACGTGAAGAAATTAAATATTTAATTGATAATGATTTAAAAGAGCATGGTGAGTTTCAGCTTACAAATGTTTTAGAATCTTTAAAAAGCCAAGGTGCTAAATTTATACCTGGAACTGTAAATACTTGGATGGATTGTGGTAAAAAAGATCCAACAGTAGACACGAATAAACAAGTTTTAGGTTTTGAAAAGGATGCTGGTAATAATTTAGTTTCAGAAGATGTTATTTTAGAAAATTCAGAAATTATTCAACCATGTTTTGTAGGGAAAAATGTTGTATTGAAAAACACTAAGATTGGTCCTTATGTTTCTATTGGAGAAAATAGTGTAGTAGAAAATTCAACAATTGTAAATTCTTTAATTCAATCTAATGTAGAAATATCTAATGCAAATTTAGATAATGCTATGATTGGTAATCATGCCAAATACAATGGAAAATATACTTCTGTTAGTATTGGAGATTATACAGAGTTAACATAAATAAATAATGAAAAGGATTGTTTTTTTAGTTTTTTTAGGGCTTATATGCAATCCTTTTTTTTCTTTTTCACAAGACAGTATTCCTGCTGCCAAAGATTTAACTGAAGACAAAGAGTTAAATTTTCAGCAGTTTTTTTTTAAAGCATTGTCTCAAAAATCTATTGGTAATTATCAAAAAGCAATAGAAAATTTAGAAAGTTGTAATCAGATTTTATCAAATGATGTTTCTGTTTATTTCGAATTTTCTAAAAACTACTTACTACTTAATAACACATTGCTTGCTAAAGAATATATTCATAGAGCTTTACAGCAAGATGCAGGTAATATTTGGATGTTAAAACATTTGGTAAAAGTGTATACTAAAGAAAGAAATTTTTCTGAAGCAATAAAAATTCAACAAAAAGTAGCTGCAATTAATCCAAAAGAAAGAGAGTTTTTGGTTATTCTTTTTATGTATCAAAAACAGCCTGAAAAAGCAATTTCATTAATGAATCTCATTGAAGAAGATACAGGTTTGTCTTCAAGATTAAAAAGTTTAAAAAAGCGCTTGAGTTCTTCTAAAGGAAAAACTAGAATACCAACAAAAACCAATGATGTTGCTGAACTTATAAAGCAATTTAATACCAATAAATCATATAAGTTATTAGAGCAGATTTTACAAAAATCTAAAGATAGTACTGCCACTTTGTTAAAATATAGCGATGAAGGAATTACGCTTTTTCCTGCACAACCTTTTGTGTATTTAATGAAAGCAAAAGCTTACAATAATAAGAAACAGTTTAAAAATGCGTTAACTACTTTACAAAATGGTATTGATTTTGTAATAGAAGATAAAATGGAATCAGATTTTTACAAAGAAATGGCAACTTCATATAATGGGTTAGGAAACTTGAAAGAAGAAAAGAAGTACATAGAAAGATCAAAAAAAATAAAGAATTAATATGAAGTTTATAAAATACTTGCTTGTTTTTTCGGTGTTTTTTGTTTCCTGTAAAGCAAAAAAACACATGATAGACGCAAATGTTGTTGCCAAAGAAATGGGAGCAAAAAAAATAGCAAGAAAACATGTTTCTGCAAGTTTTGATAAAAAAACTATAGACGCAAATTTAAAAGCTACCTTTAATAATGGTAAAACTAAGCAGAGTATTTCTGTAAGTATGAAAATTAAAAAAGATGAGGTAATTTGGTTAAAAGGTAAAAAATTTATTACAGTTTTTAAGGTGCAAATTACCCCAACTTCTGTAGGTTTTTATTCACCTTATGCTAAAAATTATTTTGAAGGAGATTTTTCTATGCTAAAGAAAATTTTAGGAACAGATATTAACTTTTCTCAGCTTCAAAATTTATTGTTAGGGCAATCTATAAAGAATGTAAAAGAAGAAAAACACAATGTGGTAATAAAGGATAATTCTTATGTTTTATCTCCAGAAATCCAAGCAAATTTGTTTGACATTTTCTTTGCAATAAACCCTTCGCATTTTAAATTAGATCAACAATCGGTTGTAAATTCAATTAAAAATCAACGATTAGATATTTTTTATCCATCTTATAAATTAGTTGATGATGAATTGTTTCCATCAGCAATTAAAATAAAAGCAAAACAAGCAAATAAGTTTACAAATATCGATTTTATTTTAAAATCTGTTCAATTTGATACAGATGTAAATATGTCTTTTTCAATACCTAAAGGTTATAAACGTATAAATTTATAGTGATAAAAGCGAGGTTCTACATATCTATCTTAATTTTTTTAATAAGTGCTATTTCTGTTTTTGGACAAACAAGAAAGCAGTTAGAACAACAACGAAAAAAGCTTAAAAAAGAGATTGTACAAGTTAATAATCTACTTTTTAATGAAAAGAAAAAAGAGAAAAATGCAATTGAAGATTTAAAAGATTTAAATCAAAAAATAGATGTTAGAAGTAAATTGATAAATACTATAAATTTAGAAGCTAAAGTTTTATCAAAAGAGATACATGCAAACGAGAAAGAATTAGAAAAACTCAACAAAAAGTTAACAGACTTAAAAGCAGATTATGCAGATATGATTTTTAAATCATACAAAAGTAAATCGCAGCAAAGTAGAACCATGTTTTTGTTGTCTTCACAAAACTTTCATCAAGCATATAAAAGATTAGAGTACATGAAACAGTACACTTCTTTTAGAAAAAAACAAGGTGAGGAAATTATTGTACAATCAGATGTAGTAAAAAAATTGAATGATTCTTTGTTGTTTCAAAAACAAGTAAAAGACACTTTAATATTGTCTGAAAAAGACGAGAAATTAAAAATAGAAACTGATAAAAAAAATAAAGAAACATTAATTTCTACCATTAAGAAAAAAGAAAGTAAGTATAAAAAAGATTTACAAAAGAAAATTTCTGAAGAAAAGAAGGTTGCTAGTAAGATTGATAAAATTATACGTGAAGCAATTGCTAGAGCAAATAGAATTGCATTGGCAAAAGCAAAAGCTGCAGCAAAGTTAAAGTCAAAGTCTAGCGCTAAAACTAAATCTGTTAAGAAAAATGAGTTTATTTTAAGTCCAGAGGCAAAAGCTTTGGCTGTAAAATTTGAACAAAATAAAACAAAGTTACCTTGGCCCGTAAAAGAAGGTTTGGTAACAAGAAAATTTGGAGTTCAGCCACATCCAACAATTGGCGGAATTACAGTAAATAGTACAGGTTTACATATAAATACTAGTGCAGGTGCAATTGCAGAATGTATTTTTAACGGAAAAGTTTTAGCAATTCAATTAACTTCAGAAGGAAGAAAAAATGTTTTAGTACAACATGGTAACTATATTACAGCTTATAATAATTTACAAAATGCTTATGTAAAAACAGGTGATAATGTTGTTACTGGTCAGAAAATAGGTAAAATTTTCACTGATAAAGTTTCAGGAAAAACAAAACTTATTTTTGTCTTATTTAAAAATACTACACGTTTAAATCCTTCTTCTTGGATTTTAAAAAGGTAATTATTTTTTCATCACTTTTTTAATAATGTTTTTACTAGTCATAGCAGACGTTGTAATAACTCCAGAAAATAAAGCTGCAGCAACTCCTGCGGTTACAATATCTTGACCTGTGAGGTAAAAGTTCTTGATGGGTGTTTTTGGCTTTAAGAAACGTTGTCTAAAACGTTTAGGTGTATGATCTAAACCATAAATTTCTCCTTCATCATAATTAATAAAATGTTTTGTAGTTAAAGGTGTAGAAAGTTCATAATGTTCTATATTTCCTTTTGCTTGTGGTATGTGTTTGTATAAAACCTCTAACAAGCGTTTAGCTATTTTTTCTTTTAATACATTGTATTCTTCACCACGTTTCATCCAACGAGTTCCATCCCAATTTTCAAATCCATTATAAGGTAATAAAGTAATAATATCTATGGTGCTTTTTCCAGGATATCTGTTAGACCAATCTGGGTCTTTAGCAGATGGAAAAGAAACATAAACTACAGGAAATTCTGAGTCTACATCTTTTAAATAATTGTCTACAGCTGTGTCGTGTTCAATTATATCAGGATAAATCCAATAGTTTGTTTTTGGTAGTTTTAATTCTTCAGGAGAACCATTTAAACCAATGTATAAACAAGCATGAGATACAGATCTTTTTACAGATTGTAATTGTTGTTTTAGTTGGTGTTTTTCTGCAACTTCAGTAGGAATTAACTTATTATAAGTAGTCATAATTCCGGCTCCAGAAATAATGTTTTTTGCTAAAAAGACTTTGCCGTCTTTCATTTTAACTCCAGTTGCTTTGTTGTTTTTAATTAAAATTTCATCAACTTCTGCACTTATTAAGATTGTTCCACCAGCTTTTTCAATGACGGTATCTATGTGTTTTGCAATTTCAGATGATCCACCAATTGGAAAACTTCCACCAGCAAAATAATGACGAGCAACTGCTGCATGCATTACAAAACTACTTTGTTTTGGAGGTAAACCATAATCGCCATATTGGCCAGAAAGAACTTTTATTAATTCTTTATTTTTTGTGATAGAACTCAAAACTTCATAAGTAGTTTTGTCTGAAAATTTGTAAAAAGGTTCTCTCATTTTACCTCCAATAATTTTACTTAAAAGTGGAGACAACGCCTTATCCATATAAAATTTCTGACTCGTTTTTATTGCTTTAAAAACTAAATCTACATAATTATCAATAGCATTTTTTTCATCAGGAAAATAAGAAAGAATTTTCTCTTTAAAGTTCTGTACACCTTTTACAAAATCATATTCTTTATCACCAATTATAATTTTGTCATATACATCACCCATATCTGCCCATTTTAATTTGGCATCAGTAATGTAATCAAAGAGTTTTTTTATAACAGAAGTATCTCTTTGAACTTCACCTATATAATGTATACCAACGTCCCATTCAAAGCCTTTTCGTTTAAAAATATGAGTGAAACCTCCAGCAGTATAATGGCGCTCTAACACTAAAACCTTTTTACCTTCTTTTGCTAAAATAGCGGCAGAAGTAAGGCTTCCCATTCCAGAACCTATTATAATGGAATCGTAATTTTCTGCTAAAGTTGGATTTTTCTTATAAGATTGAATCATAAAATAGATGTTAAAGTATACTTGCTAATATACAACCTATATTTATGAATAATTCTTAATCTGGTTGTGGAGAATATTTTATATTCTTTTGAAGAATTATAGCATTAGGTAATGTAATAAGTTCTTTTTCTGGTGTTCTTAATGTGATGAAAAAAGCGCCAATATCTCTTATTTCTCCAGTGATATTATTGTCTTTTTCTAAGATGGTTATAGTGTCTCCTATTTTAACAGGGTAATTAACAAATAAAATAATACCAGCTGTAATATTAGATAGAATAGACCATTGAGCAAAAAAAGCAATTCCTAAGATGGTTAAAAAAGAAGAAACATAAACGAGTAATTGTTTTTCATCAACTCCCCAAATAAAAGAAACAACTACAATTACAGTAATGTAAATAAGAACTGTAATTATTTTGTTAGTAACAACAATTCTGGCTTTTTGAAACCCAAATTTTGTTTGTATTTTTTTTAGAGAATTAGTAATTAATAATCTTAGAAAAAAAGCAGACACTATTATTATAATAGAATAAATTATTTTATAGTTTATAATTTCCATAAGAATATAATTTATGTAAATAAAGCTTTTAATGCAGTAGCTTCATTTGGATTTAACTTACCTGCTAATACTAAACTTAATTGTTTACGTCTTAAAGCACCTTCGTAACGTTCTATTTCTAAATCAGTTTCTGGTTTTAATTGTGCAATTTCAACAGGTTTTCCTGTTTCATCAACAGCTACAAAGGTGTAAATTCCTTCATTTACTTTTGTTCTTTTACCAGATTGCCTGTCTTCTATCCAAACATCTACATAAATTTCCATAGAAGATTTAAAAGCTCTTGAAACTTTTGCCTGAACAGTAACAACACTTCCTACAGGCACAGATTTGTTAAAAGCTACATGATTTACAGAAGCTGTTACTACAATTCTTCTAGAGTGTCTTCTGGCAGCAATACTGCAAGCTCTATCCATTCTTGCTAGTAATTCTCCACCAAAAAGGTTGTCTAGATAATTAGTTTCACCAGGTAAAACTAAGTCAGTAAGTGTAGTTAAAGAATCAGAAGGTGTTTTTACATCCATCAAAAAATAATTTGTGCAAAGATAGTAATCACTAAATTAATAGTGATGTTAAAGTTTATAAAGAAAAGACTTAGTTAATCTAGTTTTTTTATAAGTAACCAAGCATCTTTAGAAATAGTTTCTTGAATTCTATAAAGATTATTTGTTGCTTCATTTCTAGTAGAAAAACTATTAAAAGAAACTTGAGTTAATCCCCATTTATTAACACCAATTATTTTGGCATCAAAACCTTTAGCTTTTAATTGATTTACTTTTTTTGTTGCATTTTCTGGAAACTGAAAAGCACCTGCAATAATATGAAATTGTTTAGGCGTTTCTTTAACAACATTTAATTCGATTGTTGGTAAGGGATTAGAAATTACAAAGGTTGCAGATTGAATCTTTTTTTCTAAATCTTTCTGCTGAGTTGCTAAAACTTCTTTCTGTTGGTTTTTTTGATAACCATTATAACCAGCAAAACCAAGAGTTAATAAAATAGCTGCAGTTGCTGCATATTTAATAAATAAAGGAACTCCTTTTTTCTCTTCTTTTGTTGAAACAGTAATTAAAGGTTTTACTGGTTCTTTGTATCTTTTAATTGCTGAAGAATCTACAGTAGATAAACCAAAAGATGCTGTTAAGTAATTAACGTCTTTATTTGGCTCAAAAACTATTTTGCTACTATCATTTAAAGATAAACTACCTAAGTTGTCTATTACAACAGATTTAGATTGCAATTCATTTTGCCATTTTATAACAGATAATGAAATAGCTGTTGAAGCTTTCTCGAAAGAAATGTTTTCTGCAGATGCAATATAATTAGCTAATAAACCATCATTATGTTTTAGATGACTGTTAAAAGTAATCTGTTTAGTTGGCGGATAAAATGTGTGTGTAAAGTGATTTACTTTCGCACCAATTTTATTAGTAACAAAACCTCCAAAGTCTGGAACAATTACACAGTCGTATCTATATAATAAATCGTTAATGTATGTAGCTAAAGTCATAGTAACAAATATAGAAATTTTGTAAACTAAAAGAAATAAGTTGCTAAATATTTATCAACAAAATTTTATATATTGGTATTCAAATTGTTACACTTGAAAGAAGAAAAATTATTAGCTGTTTTGCGTTTGCAAAAATCAAAAGCTATAGGAAGCATTATTGCAAAAAAACTAATTGCAACTACAGGAAGCGTTGAGCAAATTTTTAAAGAGAGTCCTTTAAAACTTCAGAAAATTAACGGAATTGGGCAGCATGTAATCAATCATCTTTTCGATAAAGAGAATATTGTTTTTGCAGAACAAGAATTAGATTACATCACTAAAAATAAGATTGAATATTCATATTTTTTAGATAATAATTATCCAGAAAATTTGCAACATTGTATAGATTCTCCAATTCTTCTTTTTAAAGACGGAAACATAGATTTTAACAATCAAAGAATAATATCTGTTGTTGGTACAAGAAATATGAGTTCTTATGGACGCGATTTTTGCAATAAATTAATAGAGGAATTAGCAGAATACAATCCTATTATAGTTAGTGGTTTTGCATATGGAGTAGATATTTGTGCGCACAAAGCTGCCATAAAAAACAAGTTGCAAACCATAGCAGTTTTAGCACATGGTTTTGAAGAAATTTATCCTAAAGTACATAAAAAATATATCAATCAAGTAAATGAAAATGGTGGTTTTTTAACTGAATTTTGGCATAATGAAACTCCGTTAAGAGAAAATTTCTTAAAAAGAAATAGAATTGTTGCAGGTATTTCTAAAGCTACAATTATTATAGAATCTGCAGATAAAGGAGGCTCTTTAGTTACAGCAGATATTGCAAATTCTTATAATAAAGATGTTTTTGCATTACCAGGTAGGGCAACAGATTTATTCAGCAAAGGTTGTAATAACCTAATAAAAAATAATAAAGCATTTTTACTAAACTCTTCTTCAGATATTGTAAAAATGTTAAATTGGGATGTAGAAAAAGTTATAAAACCTGTGCAAAAACAATTGTTTTTAGATTTAGATGAAAACGAGCAAAAAATATACGATTTACTTCATGAAAAAGGGAAGCAAGTTTTAGATATTATTTCTTTAGAATGTAACTTGCCAATTTATCAATTATCATCAATTTTACTTCAAATGGAATTAAAAGGAGTTCTAAAACCTTTACCAGGAAAGGTATTTGAAATCATTTAATATGCGTATTTTTGTGGCACACCCTTGTAAACTATGGCTGAGAAACAAAAGTTAATATCAAAAAAGAAACCAACCTTTCCTGTAAGTAAGCTACTAGCTGCTTTTTTAAAAAAGCATAATAGAAGTACTAAAATTAGCATTCTTTACAACGACCTGCTTCGTTTTCAAGGATCAGTTTCTGTGTTTGATAAAAATGATGAAGATACGCTTTGGGTTAGAACGTATTATTCTGAGTGGGATAGAGAAGAAATAGATTTAAGTCTGAAAAAAATTTATACAATTTTACACTCAGATGGTAATGAAAATACCATTCCTTTTTTAAATATAGATGCCATTGACTTTTGTACGTTTGGTAATTCTAAACCTTTTAGAATTAAAGTTAGAAATGTTTTAAATGATAACTTCACTTACTTTTATGTAAAACAAGCAGATGCTTCTCGTGTTTATGGTTTAGAGTTAGAGCATATTTTGTCTCCTTATACAATGAATTATTTAGTGTATAAAGACACGTTAATAGAAGAACACATTTCAGGAATTCCTGGAGACGATTTTATCGAAAATATACTGCCAACTTGTACAAAATTAGAGAAAGCACAAATAGCAAAAGAATTTGTTAAATTTAAAGAACGTTGTTTTATTAGATTATTGGGAGACATGCGTTCTTACAATTATGTAATTACTCCAATTCACGATTTTGATAAAATTATTTACAAAATAAGAGCCATAGATTTCGATCAACAGTCTTTTGAAGGGAATTTAAAAGTGTATAATTTACAGTTCTTAAAAGAGAATAATAAGATGGTGCAAATGGTTGGAGAAAGATTAGCCAATAGTTCTATAAATCAATACAAAATAGAAGAGCGATCTTACATTGCAAAAAGAATGATTAGTTCTCCAGATAGAATTCAGCACATTGTAAGATGTATGAAACAAGATTCTATATCATTTCCTCATCATATAGAACGTTTAAAAACAGATTTAATAGGTTATGTTGGAGATGTTGAGTTTAAGAAGTGTAAAAATATGGGAGAAATTTTAGAAACAATTCTAATTTTTGTAAAACGTAACTATCTAGATATTAGTACTAAATAGTTCTTTATTTCTAATTTTTTAGAAGCAATTTCCTGCTTTCCACTGTATCTTTTTATGAAAAATAAAAAGGATGCCGTTTCAATCAGGGCTAAACTTGTTTGCAAGCTAATCGTTTTTTCTAAGCTTTTTTACTTCTAAAACTCTCAATGATAACAGTCAATAAAATTAAGCCACCACCAATATAAGTGTTAAAACTCGGAATTTCATTTACAAACAAATAAGCAATAATAATTCCAAAAATTGGTTGAACACTACTAATTATGCTTGCTGTAGCGACAGAAAAGTGTTGCAAAGAATTTACAACCATTGTATGGCCAATTGCAGTAGTTAATAAAGCAATTAAGAGCAATAATGGTATCTGACTTTCAATATTAGAAATATCGCTAAAAAATAAAACTGGTAACAATAAAACTGCAACAATAATTAATTGATACATCATAATCATGCTTCCATTGTAGTTTGTAACATGTTTTTTTGTGGTTAAATTTCTTAAAGCATAACAGAGTGCAGAAAAAATTCCTAATAAAACACCTTTTGCTTCATCGTTTTCTAGAGAAAAATCTGGAACTAAAATATACACACCAATTAAAACCAAAAAGCTTAGTGAAATATGAATGCTATTTAATTTCTGTTTCGTAAAAAAAGGTTCTAAAATGGCAGTCATTACAGGGAAAGTATATAAAGACAACATGCCCAAAGCAACATTAGAGAGTTTTAATGCATAAAAATAAGTTACCCAATGCGCTGCTAAAAAGAAACCACTTACCAAAAAAGATAATAGATCTTTTTTAGAATCTATTTTTAAATTTATACGTTTATAACTGCAAAAAATATAGATAAATACTGCGCCAAGAATTCCTCTAAACCAAATAATTACTTCAGCAGGTAATGCTATATATTTACCTAAAACTCCAGAAGTACTTATAAAAAGGGTTGCTAAAAGTAAAGATGAAAGGTTTTTTATGTGAGAGTTTTCCATTAAATTTTATTCAATATTTCTAAAGCAGTTTTTACAGAATCTATTCTTATGAAAGTTATTAATAAACGCAATCCGTTTTTAGTTTCTTTCTCTTTCATAACACAACTTTTTCCGTTTTGCTGAACGTATTTTAGCATTCTAGAAAAAGCTTCAGTTTGATAAAAAGTACTTTGTTGGTCTGATACAAAATAACCAACTAAGCGTTTTTGCTTTAAAATTATTTTTTCTAAACCTAATTCTTTAGCTAGCCATTTTACTCTTACACTATCTAATAAATCTTCAACTTGTGTTGGGAATTCTCCAAATCTGTCAATAATTTCAGTCTCAAAAGTTTGAAGTTCATCTTCTGTTTTTAGACCACCTAATTTATTGTATAAGTTTAAACGTTCTGTAATAGAATTTACATAATCATCAGGAAAAAGAATTTCAAAATCTGTATCAATTTGTACATCTTTTACAAACTCTTTTGGTTTTTTATTATCAGAAACATATAAGTCTTTAAACTCATTTTCTTTTAATTCCTCGATAGCTTCTTGTAGTATTTTCTGATACGTTTCAAACCCAATATCATTTATAAACCCACTTTGTTCACCACCTAATAAATCACCTGCGCCACGAATTTCTAAATCCTTCATGGCAATATTAATTCCGCTTCCTAAATCAGAAAATAACACCAACGCTTCTATACGTTTTCTAGCATCATCTGTCATCATATGATAAGGTGGAGTAACAAAATAGCAAAAAGCCTTTTTGTTAGAACGACCAACTCTACCACGCATTTGATGTAAATCTGACAAACCAAAATTATTGGCATTATTTATAAAAATAGTGTTCGCATTTGGCACATCTAAACCACTCTCAATAATGGTTGTAGAAACCAAAACATCAAAAGTATTGTCCATAAAACCAAGCATCAATTCTTCTAGTTTTTTACCTTCCATTTGTCCATGACCAATTCCAATTTTAGCAGAAGGGACTAAACGCTGTAATAAACCAGCAACCTCTTTAATGTTTTCTATTCTATTATGAATAAAAAATACTTGTCCTCCTCTAGAAATTTCATACGAAATTGCATCTCTAATTGTTTCTTCGCTAAAGCGGATGACATTTGTTTCTATTGGATGTCTGTTTGGCGGAGGTGTTTTTATAACTGATAAATCTCTAGCAGCCATTAAACTGAATTGCAATGTTCTTGGAATTGGAGTTGCAGTTAAAGTTAGCGTGTCAACATTTTCTTTTAAAGTCTTTAATTTGTCTTTTACAGCAACACCAAATTTTTGCTCTTCATCAATAATTAATAAACCTAAATCTTTAAATTTTATTCTTTGGTTAGTAAGTTGATGTGTTCCTATAATGATGTCTACACTTCCATCATTTACACCATCAATTGCAGTAGTTTTTTGTTTTGCAGTTCTAAATCTGTTTAAATAATCTATTCTAACAGGAAAATCTTTTAATCGTTCTGTAAAAGTTTTATAATGCTGAAAAGCTAAAATTGTTGTAGGAACTAAGATTGCTACTTGTTTACCATTATCAACTGCTTTAAAAGCTGCTCTTACTGCAACTTCAGTTTTTCCAAAACCAACATCACCACAGATTAATCTGTCCATTGGTTGTTCTTTTTCCATATCAACTTTTACATCTTGTGTGGCTGTATATTGATCTGGAGTATCTTCATACATAAAGCTACTTTCTAGCTCATGTTGTATGTGAGTATCTTTGCCAAAAGCAAATCCTTTTTGTAGTCTTCGTTTTGCGTATAATTGAATTAAATTATAAGCAATATGTTTTACTCTTGCTTTTGTTTTTTGTTTAATTTTTTTCCAAGCGCCAGAACCTAATTTATAGATTTTTGGAGCTTTTCCATCTTTTCCATTGAATTTAGAAATTTTATGAAGAGAGTGAATACTTACATATAAAATGTCTCTTTCTCCATAAACTAATTTAATAGCTTCTTGTTTATTTCCTAGAACATCAATTTTTTGTAAACCACCAAATTTTCCAATTCCATGATCCATGTGTGTAACATAATCTCCAATTTCTAAACTGTTTATTTCTTTTAAAGTAATGGCTTGTTTTTTAGCATAACCATTTTTTAAGCGGAATTTATGATAACGTTCAAAAATTTGATGATCTGTATAACATACCAACTTTTGCTCAACATCTACAAATCCTTGATGTAATGGAAAAACGATAGTTTCATAATGAACCTCTTCTTCATGATCGTCAAAAATATCATGGAACCTTTTTGCTTGTTGTTCGTTTGCACAAAAGATATAATTGGTAAAGCCACCTTTGTGATGCTCGTTTAAATCTTCAATTAATAAATTAAATTGTTTGTTAAATGAAGGTTGTGGTATTGTATTGAAATCTATGATTTTATTACGCTCAACTTGATTCAGCGTCTTTTCTTTTGATTCTGAATCAAGTTCAGAATGGCGCTTTGCGTCAAAATTCACTAAAGTAAAATCTTGTAACTGGTTTTTTATAAAGTTACCATTGCAAAATAATTCGTTGGGTTTAGAATGATTAATTTCATTTGATAAATCAGCAAAAGCTTCTTCAGCTTTCACAAAGAATTTATCTAAATTTCCTGAAATTAATTCCATGTTTTTAGCAAAAACTACTGTCTTAGAAGAAATGTATTTTAAGAAACTTTCTCTATTTTCTTGAAGCTTCTTGTTTTCTACATTTGGCATTATACTAACTTTCTTTAGTTTTTCTTTAGAAAGTTGTGTTTCAACATCAAATGATCTTATACTGTCTATTTCATCACCAAAAAACTCTATTCTATAAGGTTCATCATTAGAAAAAGAGAAAACATCTATGATTCCTCCACGAACAGAAAACTCACCAGGTTCTGTAACAAAGTCTACACGTTTAAATTTATATTCAAACAATATTTCGTTAACAAAATCAAGCGATAAATTTTCTCCAACAGCAACTTTTAGTGTGTTTTTTTCTAATTCTTTTTTAGTAACAACTTTTTCAAAAAGAGCAGTAGGATACGTAACTATTATAGCAGGTTTTTTACGAGAATTAATTCTGTTTAATACTTCCGAACGTAATAACACATTAGCATTGTCTGTTTCTTCAATTTGATAAGGTCTTCTGTAAGAGCCAGGGTAAAAAAGTACATTTTTTTCACCTAAAAGTTGTTCTAAATCATTTAAATAATAGGCAGCTTCTTCTTTATCATTAAATATTAAAAGATAAGGTTTATCTATTTTTTTAAAAGTTTCAGAAATAACAAAAGACAACGACGAACCCACCAAATTCTTAAGTTGAAAATGGTTTTTATCGTGTTGAAGCTGTGTAATAATCTGCGAAACATTCGCAGATTTTTGATATTGGTTTACAATGTTCTGCTTGCTCAACGTACTATATTTTGTGCAAATGTAAGTTCTTATATTATAAAAAACCACTAACTATTTTGTTTTCTCAAAGAATGCAATATATTTGCCATCAATCAGTTAATAAATTGATAACAAATCCCCCTGTAATATGAAATTGAAGTTTTTAGTACTGTTTTTTTTCTTTTT
Organism: uncultured Polaribacter sp.; assembly: GCA_965367085.1. GTDB lineage: Bacteria > Bacteroidota > Bacteroidia > Flavobacteriales > Flavobacteriaceae > Polaribacter. The sequence goes on along the minus strand of CBDUHF010000007.1, from coordinate 11,787 downwards.
GATTATTTCGATAAAAGGACAAAATGAAAATAGTAAATGGACTTTTGGTCTTGGTTTAGCATCAGCAAAGTACACGCCAGATCAAGCAAAACTAGTTGGAGGTCAGTTCATTTCTCAATCACCAAGAATAAATATTTCCAAGTATATGTTCTCCGGTATTACTTTTGATGCAGGTCTTTCTACATCTATTGGTGATAATCAAAAATACACAACTTTTGATGGAATTATGCGTTATGATTTTGGTACTTCTACAAATAATGTTGTGCCTTACATTTTTATAGGTGGAAGTTTTATCAACGCTTTGGCATTGACTCCTACTTTAAATTTTGGTGCAGGAAATACATTTTGGTTTTCATCAAGATATGGTTTAAATATTCAGGTTATGTATAAATTTTCTGAAGATAAATTTTCAAGCCAAAAATCTCATTTATACCCTTCAATAGGGTTGGTTTATAGTTTAGGTTTAAGGTCTTTAGTGCCTAGAATTTGGAATTATAAACATTAAAGCCTTTTTTTTAGTTATTTAACAGTGTTTAAGTTGCTATAGATTCAATAAAATCTTATTTTTTAATTACTCAATTTTTATTTAAAGTCAATAGTTGGCTAAAATATTAAATTGAGTTTTTTTGTTTCTAGACTTGTTTTTTAAGAATAGTATTTTTTATTTTTAGCCTTGTCTAAAAAATAGTATATTTGTAGTCAAAAAAAAATATAATGTTTACTTTTTCTGAAGAAAACTATTTAAAAGCAATTTATCATTTAGAAGCTATTTCTAGTAAAGGAGTGAGTACAAATGCTATTGCTGAAAAGTTAGAAACCAAAGCTTCTTCTGTTACAGATATGGTTAAGAAATTATCTGATAAGAAGGTTGTTGTTTACAAAAAGTATAAAGGTGTTACGTTAACAGTTTTGGGTAATAAAGTTGCTGCAAATGTTGTTAGAAAACATCGTTTATGGGAAGTTTTTTTAGTAGATAAGCTAAATTTTTCTTGGGATGAAGTGCATGATGTTGCAGAGCAATTAGAGCATATAAAGTCGCCAAAACTAATTAATCAATTAGATGCTTTTTTAGGGTTTCCAAAACAAGATCCTCATGGAGATCCAATTCCTGATAAAGAAGGGAATTTAAATATAATAGAAAAGAGTTTATTATCAACATTATTGAAAAATGAAACAGGAGTTTGTGTTGGTGTAAATGATTCATCTTCAGAGTTTTTAAGATTTTTAGATAAAAAAGGAATAACGTTAGGGGAAAAAATAACAATTTTAGATAAAGAAGATTTTGATGATTCTTTATCAATTGAAATAAAAGGAGGTAAATTATCTATTTCAAATAAAATTGCAAGTAATTTATACATACAAAAAGTTAAATAATAAAATTAATACAGATGAGTATATTTGATCAGTTAGTTGCATTTGCTAAAGAAAATCCCATTTGGGCAGCATTATATGCATCACTTTTTACATGGGGGTTAACAGCTGCAGGAGCAGGTTTGGTTTTCTTTTTCAAAAAACTAAATAGAGCTGTTTTAGACGGAATGTTAGGTTTTACTGGAGGTGTTATGGTTGCCGCGAGTTTTTGGAGTTTGTTAGCACCTGCAATAGATAATAGTCCTGGAGAAGGTTTTATGAAAGTTTTACCTGCCGCAATTGGTTTTGCTTTAGGGGCATTGGCTTTGTTTGGAATGGATAAAATTTTACCACATTTACATATTAACTTTAAAGAAAATGAAAAAGAAGGTGTTAAAACAGAATGGCATAGAACTACTTTATTGGTATTGGCAATTACATTACATAATATACCTGAAGGTTTAGCAGTTGGGGTTTTATTTGGTGCAGCATCTACTTTAGTGGGTGTTGAACAAACAGAAATGATAATTGCTGCAATTTCTTTAGCAATAGGAATAGGAATACAAAATTTTCCAGAAGGCTTTGCAGTAGCTATGCCTTTAAGAAGACAGGGTGTAAGTAGGTTTAAAAGTTTTTGGTATGGACAATTATCAGCTATTGTAGAGCCTGTTGCAGCTGTTTTAGGAGCTTTAGCTGTTTCGTTTTTTACACCAATTTTACCTTATGCATTGGCTTTTGCTGCAGGTGCAATGATTTTTGTTGTTGTAGAAGAAGTAATTCCAGAAACGCAAAGAGATAAATATACCGATATTGCTACACTTGGTTTTATTGGTGGTTTTATTGTAATGATGTCTTTAGATGTTGGTTTAGGATAGAAAACATAGAATTAAAATAACTTTTAAAAGCCGAACAAAATTTGTTGGGCTTTTTGTATTTTGCAGTAAAAATTGTTCTGTGCAAAAACCTGCAACTTTTGAAGTTTATAATGCGTCTGCTGGAAGTGGAAAGACTTTTACGCTTGTAAAAGAGTATTTGAAAATTTTATTAATTTCTGAAGATATTTTTACTTTTCAGAAAGTATTAGCAATTACATTTACAAATAAGGCTGCAGCAGAAATGAAGGAGCGTATTTTGTTGAATTTAGAAGCTTTTTCTGATGGGGTAGAAAATGATTTACTACAGAAGATAAGTAATGAAATTGTGGTTGATAAACCAACAATTAGAGAAAGAAGTAAAAAGGTTTTAGATGTAATTTTAAAAAATTATTCAGCATTTTCTATAACAACTATTGATAGTTTTACCCACAAAATCATTAAAAGTTTTGCATACGATTTAGGGTTGTCTCTTAACTTTGAAGTAGAAATGGATGCAGTTTCTTTATTAAATGAAGCTGTCGATGTTTTGATCTCTAAAATTGGTACAGATAAAAAGTTAACTAAATTACTAATAGATTTTTCTTTAGATAAGACTGATGATGATAAATCTTGGGATATTTCTAGAGAGTTAAATGAATTTGCTAAGGTTCTTTTAAATGAAGAAGATAATGCGCATTTTTTAAAACTTGCAGATAAAGAATTAGAGGATTTTACGAAATTAAAAACGAAACTTTTTAAGCATCAAAAGGAATTAAAAAAGAAGCTGAAACAAATAGGGGAAACAGGTCTTTCTATTGTGAGTGAAGCTCAATTAGAGCATAAAGACTTCTATTATTCTTTATTGCCAAAACATTTCTTGTCGCTTTCTACTTCTCAAGAAAAAACAAAGTTTTTTGATCAAAACAAGTTAAAAGAAAGAATAGCAGAAAATCTTTTTTACACTAAAAATAAGTCTGATGATATTAAGAACTCAATTGAGAGTATTTTACCTCAATTGTTAGATTTGTATGTAGAGTCAGAGCAAATTTATCAGCAGTTTATTTTAAATAAATTAGCGTTAAAAAGTATAATTCCTCTAGCAGTTTTAAATAATATAAATGCTGAGTTAAACAATATAAAAGAAGACAATAATATTCGATTGAATGCAGAGTTTAATCAGTTAATTTCTGATAATATAAAAGATCAACCTGCACCATTTATTTATGAAAGAATTGGGCAGCGTTTTATGCATTATTTTATTGATGAAATGCAAGATACTTCTGTGTTGCAATGGCAAAATTTAATTCCGCTAATTGATAATGCGTTATCGCAAGAAAATAGCAGTTTGTTATTGGTTGGAGATGGAAAACAGGCAATTTATAGATGGAGAGGAGGAGAAGCTAAACAGTTTGTTGATTTAGGTTCTGAAGAGAAAAATAGCGAAAATCCATTCCATATTTCTAAAGAAATAAAAGATCTAGAAACGAATTACAGAAGTTATTCAGAAATAATTAATTTTAATAATAGTTTTTTTCAACATACAGCTAACTTCCTTCAAAATGAAGATTATAAAAATATCTTTTTAGAAGGAAATAAGCAGTTTGAAAACGCAAAAAAAGGAGGTTTTGTATCTCTTTCGTTTTTAGAAAAAGAAGAAGATGCTGATGATGAGAAATTAAAATATCCAAAGAAAGTTTTAGAAAAAATTAATCAACTAACAAATGAGTTTTCTTTAGGTGAAATTTGTGTTTTAGTAAGAAAAAAGAAAGACGGAATTGCTGTTGCTAATTATTTATCAGAAAAAGGAATTAATATAATTTCTTCTGAAACTTTGTTATTGAGTAATAGCGCAAAAGTTGTTTTCATTACACATGTTTTACAAATGCTTCAGCATCCAAATGATGAAGAAACTCGTTTTGAGTTTTTATACTTTTTACATCAGCATTTAAAAATTGAAAAACCAAAACATTTATTTTTAAAAACACATATAAAATCTACAAATTCAATTCTTTTTAAAGAGCTAAAAAACTACGGAGTATTATTTAATATTTCTACTTTTCATCAATTGCCTTTTTATGAAAAAATTGAAGAAATTATTAGAGGATTTCAGCTTGTCTATTCTTCAGATGCGTATGTTCAATTTTTCTTAGATATTGTTCTAGAACAACAAAGAAAAGGAACAAGTATTCAAGAGTTTTTAGATTTTTGGGAACTTAAAAAAGATAAGTTAAGTATAGTTGCACCAGAAAGTGCAAATGCAGTTCAAGTAATGACTATTCATAAATCTAAAGGATTAGAATTTCCTGTGGTTATTTTTCCATGTAATGTAGATATTTACAGGCAAATAAATCCAAAAGTATGGTTAAATAAATTGCCAGAAAGCTATGAAGAATTCGATGAATTATTAGTTCCTTTTAATAAGGATTTAAGCTATGTAAACGAAAGAGGTTTGCAGATTTTTAATAATCAAAGAGAAGAATTAGAATTAGATAATTTCAACCTTTTATATGTTGCTTTAACCAGAGCAGAAGAGCAATTATATGTTATTACTGATAAAAAATTATCGTCTAAAGGAGAAGAAAATACTAATTTCTATTCAGGCATTTTTATAAACTATTTAAAACAACAAGGTTTTTGGAATGAAGATGAATTGGAATTTTCTTTTGGAGAAAATAAAAGAATAAGTATTAAGGCAGAAGAAAAGTCTGTTTCAGAAACTCATCAAAAATTTATATCAACTCCTTGGCAAGAGCACAATATTGTTTTATTGGCAAGCGCTTCTAAATTATGGAATACTGCTCAAGGTGAAGCAATTGATTATGGTAATTTATTGCATGAAATAATGGCTAATATTATTACGGAAAATGATATTGAAAAGGTTGTTTCAAAATATGAACAGCAAGGGTTTTTAGATGAGCAACAATCTATATTAATAAGAGAAAGCATTAGTAAAATTGTTAGTCATTCAGAATTAAAAAGATATTATGATACTGGTGTTGTTGTTTTCAATGAAAGGGAAATAGTTGATGTAGATAATCAAATTGTAATTCCAGACAGATTGGTTTTTAATTCTAGAAATGAAGTTGTAATTATTGATTATAAGACAGGTAAACCTTCGAAAGGTTATCATCATCAATTGTTAAAATACGAGCAAGTTTTAAAATCGATGAATTTTAATGTAATAAAAAAACTACTCATATATATTAATGAAGAAATTGATGTTGTTGAAGTATAATTAAAAAGAATAAACTTTGTAACTTTGTTTTTATTAAATCAATAATAAATGTACGGTAAAATTAAAGATACTTTAAGAAAAGAGATTCAAGACATAAAAGACGCTGGTCTTTACAAGTCTGAAAGAATTATAACATCTTCACAAGATGCTGTTATTAAAATTTCAACAGGTGAAGAAGTAATTAATTTTTGTGCTAATAATTATTTAGGATTATCTAACCATCCAGAAGTTATTCAGGCAGCAAAAGACACTATGGATACGCATGGTTTTGGAATGTCTTCAGTTCGTTTTATTTGTGGAACACAAGATATTCATAAAGAACTGGAAAAAAAAATAGCTAATTTCTACACAACAGAAGATACTATATTATATGCAGCTGCTTTTGATGCAAATGGAGGAGTTTTTGAACCGCTTTTAACAAAAGAAGATGCAATTATTTCTGATAGTTTAAATCATGCTTCCATAATAGATGGAGTTCGTTTGTGTAAGGCTGCTCGTTATCGATATAATAATAATGACATGAATTCGCTTGAAGAACAATTAATTGAAGCGAATAAACAAAATCATCGATTTAAAATTATTGTTACAGATGGAGTTTTTTCTATGGATGGAATTGTAGCTAAACTTGATGAAATTTGTGATTTAGCAGATAAGTATGATGCTTTAGTTATGGTTGATGAATGTCACGCTACAGGTTTTCTTGGTAAAACAGGTCGTGGTACTGTTGAATTAAAGAATGTAATGGATCGTGTAGATATAGTAACCGGAACTTTAGGGAAAGCACTGGGAGGTGCAATGGGAGGTTATACAACCGGTAAAAAAGAAATTATAGAAATTTTACGCCAACGTTCTAGACCTTATTTGTTTTCAAATTCTTTAGCGCCAGCAATTGTGGGTGCGTCATTAAAGGTATTTGAATTAATTTCTGATGATACTTCTTTAAGAGATAAATTAGAATGGAATACGAATTATTTCAGAACGGAAATGGAGAAAGCAGGTTTTGATTTAGTTGGTGCAGATGCAGCAATCGTTCCAGTAATGTTATATAACGCAAAACTTTCTCAAACAATGGCAAATAAACTATTAATAGAAGGTATTTATGTTATTGGATTCTTTTTTCCTGTAGTTCCAAAAGAAAATGCTAGAATTAGGGTACAGTTATCTGCAGCGCATTCAAAATCACATTTAGATAAGGCTATAGAAGCATTTGTCAAGGTAGGAAAAGAATTAAAAGTTATTTAGAACTATTAAAAAAACTTGTTATTTATTTAAGTTTTTGTAGATTTGTCTTTGTAGATAAGTTTTAAGAGTTTACTTTTGCTTATTATAATAAAGAACTTTAATTTAAAAATTTGATAATGAAACGATTAAAATTAGCTGTGATAGCTTTGTTTGCGTTAGTAACTGTTAGTAACGTAAGCGCACAAGATGAAAACAACCCTTGGGTAGTAGGTTTTGGTGTAAACGTTGTAGACTTTTATGGAAGTGGTACTTCAATAGGTGACAATTTTAAAGATTTGCTTGGGAATGGAGATTGGAATATTTTACCTTCTATTTCAAGAATTTCTGCAGATAAGTACATTGATAAAGGTTTTTCTGTACAATTAGCTGGGTCTTTAAATAAGATTGAAAATTATACTGGTATAGATGATGCTGATTTCTTGTATTGGGCATTAGATGCAATAGTAAAGTATGATTTAAACAATCTAGTAGGTGATACTTCTTGGTTTGATCCTTATGTATATTTAGGAGGTGGTTATACTTCTGTTGATTCTCAAGGTGAAGGGATGTTAAATGTTGGTGTTGGAGCTAATGCTTGGTTCAATGATAATTTAGGTGTTAATTTTCAAACAGGAACTAAAAAAGGTTTTACAGATAATGTAAAAGCTCATTACCAAACATCTTTAGGTTTAGTTATTAAATTTGGAGGGACTGATACAGATGGAGATGGAGTATATGATAAAGATGATGCATGTCCAGATACTGCAGGCTTAAAAGAATTTAATGGTTGTCCAGATGCTGATAACGATGGTGTTAAAGATTCAGATGATGCTTGTCCTAATGTTGCTGGTTTAGCTGCATTAAACGGTTGTCCAGATGCTGATGGTGATGGTGTTGCTGATAAAGATGATATGTGTCCTAATGCTAAAGGAACAAAAGCTAATAAAGGTTGTCCTGATACTGATGGAGACGGTGTAGTTAATAAAGACGATAAATGTCCTACAGTTGCAGGTCCTTCTGCTAATGCAGGTTGTCCTTGGCCAGATACTGATGGAGACGGTGTATTAGATAAAGATGATAACTGTAAAGCAGTTGCAGGTCCAGCATCTAATAATGGATGTCCTGAGCCAGTAATTACTGAAAAAGCAGCTGAAACTTTAAAATCTTATGCTAAATCTATTTTATTTAATTCAGGAAGATCTTCTTTTAAACCAGGAGTTACTAGAGAATTAGATGCAATCGTTGGTGTTATGAATAAGTATGCTAAAGCTAACTTTGCAATTGAAGGTCATACAGATTCTTCAGGTAAAGCTTCTTCTAACTTAAGATTATCTGACAAAAGAGCTAACTCTGTAATGAAATATTTAGTTTCTAAAGGTGTAGATGCTTCTAGATTATCTGCTAAAGGTTTTGGAGAAACTAATCCAGTTGATTCTAACAAAACAAGAGCGGGTCAAGCTAATAACAGAAGAGTTGAAATTAAAGTTACTAACTAGTAACTTCTAATAAATATTATTCTAAAGCCTCATCAATTTGATGAGGCTTTTTTTTTGCTTATTAATTTCTTGTTTTAAGCTGTTATATATTTTCAATTATCAATTTCTTAATTGTTTTATTAGGCTTAGATTACTTTTAAAGTCGATTATATTATTCATCAAAGAAAGGAATAATAGTGTTAAATATTAAAAGTTAGAGTAAAGAGTACTTTTACTGTTAAAAAATAGCAGAAAACATTTTTAAAATTCCATATAAAAAATTACCTTTGCACCCTGAAAAAGCGGTGTAAAATCCACGAAATAAAATAAATAACTTTAATTAGATACGTAATGTCTACAATAACAGGTAAAGTTTCTCAAATTATCGGACCGGTAATTGACGTTGAATTTAATACAGAAAATGCTGAACTTCCAAAAATCTATGATTCATTAGAAATTAAAAAAGCTGATGGTTCTATTTTAGTTTTAGAAGTACAACAACATATAGGTGAAGATACAGTTAGAACCATATCTATGGATGCTACTGATGGATTAAGTAGAGGTACAGAAGTTATCGCTACAGGAAATCCTATTCAAATGCCTATTGGAAATGATATTTATGGGCGTTTATTTAATGTAACTGGTGATGCTATTGATGGTTTAGGTGATTTACCTAAAGTAGGAAAGGATGGATTATCAATACATAGATCTGCACCTAAATTTGAAGACTTATCTGTTTCTACAGAAGTTTTATTTACTGGGATTAAAGTAATCGACTTAATTGAGCCTTACGCAAAAGGAGGTAAAATTGGATTATTTGGTGGAGCTGGAGTAGGTAAAACAGTATTGATTCAAGAGTTAATTAATAACATTGCAAAAGGACATGGTGGTTTATCAGTTTTTGCAGGAGTTGGAGAAAGAACTCGTGAAGGAAATGATTTACTTCGTGAAATGTTAGAATCTGGAATTATCAAGTATGGTGATGATTTTATGCATTCTATGGAAGAAGGAGGATGGGATTTATCTAAAGTAGATAAACCAGGAATGAGAGATTCAAAAGCAACTTTTGTTTTTGGTCAAATGAATGAGCCACCTGGAGCACGTGCACGTGTTGCTTTATCTGGATTAACAATTGCTGAGTATTTTAGAGATGGAGCTGGAGAAGCTCAAGGAAAAGATGTTCTTTTCTTCGTAGATAATATTTTCCGTTTTACACAAGCCGGATCTGAAGTATCTGCATTATTAGGACGTATGCCTTCTGCAGTAGGTTATCAACCAACTTTAGCAACAGAAATGGGTGCTATGCAAGAACGTATTACATCAACTAAAAAAGGATCTATTACATCTGTACAGGCAGTTTATGTACCTGCAGATGATTTAACGGATCCTGCACCAGCAACAACATTTGCTCACTTAGATGCAACAACTGTATTGTCTCGTAAGATTGCAGAATTAGGTATTTATCCTGCAGTTGATCCATTAGATTCTACTTCTAGAATTTTATCTGCTGAAGTTTTAGGTGACGAACACTATAATACTGCAACTGCTGTAAAAGAAATTTTACAACGTTATAAAGAATTACAAGATATTATCGCAATTTTAGGTATGGAAGAATTATCTGAAGAAGATAAATTAGTAGTTCATAGAGCAAGACGTGTGCAACGTTTCTTGTCTCAACCTTTCCATGTTGCTGAACAATTTACAGGTATACCAGGTGTTTTAGTAGACATTAAAGATACTATTAAAGGATTCAACATGATTATGAATGGAGAATTAGATAAATATCCTGAAGCAGCATTTAACTTAAGAGGATCAATTCAGGATGCAATTGATGCTGGAGAGAAAATGTTAGCAGAAGCATAAAACTAGAGAAGCATGTATTTAGAAATTGTATCACCAGAAGCTATTTTATTTTCATCAGAGATTGATTCTTTATCAGTTCCTGGTATTAATGGAGAATTTCAAATGCTAGATAATCACGCACCAATAGTTTCTATTTTAAAAGATGGAACTATTAATATTCACGTTCATTCACAAGAAAATTTAGATTTTGATGATTTAAATGGAAAACTGATTGCTCATGAAAGTGACGATAAGATTTTAACACTAACTATAAATTCTGGAACATTAGAATTAAATGATAATAAAGTAATAATCTTAGCGGATTAATCTTATAAAATTAAAATAATTTAAAAAACTCAAAGCAAATTATTACTTTGAGTTTTTTTTGTTCTTAACCTAATATAAAAATACCTTATCTGATTGATAAGGTATTTTTTAGCAATTTCCCCAAATTAATACAACAGTATTCCTTTTATTTTTTACAAATTTCTACTATTTAAGCATGTTAACCAATAGTGCTTTTCATCAAAATTTAAGGGGAAAAACACCTATTGATTCTAGTAAATATCTTTCATTTTATTGATTATTTAAATTTAACTACTTTAAAATGAAGTGATTAAATTATTTTAAGTGTGATGTTTTAAATTTTGGTGATTTAATATTGTACTTTAGGGGTATAACTTAAACTAATATTTATGATACCTAACTCAAAACTTTTAAGCTTACTTTTATTATTTTTAATTATCCTAACAAGTTGTAATACAGAATGCTCTCATGATGTAAAAGATGTTGATGATTCTAGGCCTTCTAATGCAATTACATATAAAGAGATGGCAAATATGTTTCACGCATATGATGTTGGTCAAAAAACAGTTTTAGATGCTTATAGAAAAGAATTAACTAGAGGAAAAGATCCTATAGAAAGTATTTCTCACTTTTATGATTTAAAAGATTTAAAACAATACATAGCATATCTAGAAAAATTATCTAAAGATAAAAATATTGAACTAACAGGAATAAGAATATTTTCTGCAGCATATCCAAAAGATTATAGTCAAATTAATTTGAGGGGAAGACATACTTTAATTTTTATGCCAACTGCTAACATAGATAATGAGAAAGCTGTAGCTTTTGAGCCTTTATATTCAAATAAAGGAGAACCTATTCGTTTTACAAAGTTTTTAAACCAGTTTAGTAGCAAAGAATCTAAGCAAGTTGTTAGAGCTTCTTTTTTACCAAATTTTAATATAGCTAAAGATATGCCTAGTTCTGGTGCAAATAGATTAAATCCAAGTCCGCCAATGTAATATGTTTTATAATCTATTACCATACATATTAATGTTTTTGTCAGTATTAATTTATACTGTTTTTTATATTAGAAAAGCTTTTGATATTGACTTAAAATATTTTTTGATGTATCTATATTTTATTTCTATTTCATCAATTATTGCTAGTTATCTTAGAAATAAGTATGGATACAATTTAATAGTTTTTAATATTCTTATATTTTGGGAATTCAATTGTTTATTCTTTTTTTTTAAAGAAATTTTAGAATCAAAATCAACGAAAAAAAAAGTTTTAAACACTATTTATATTTTTAATATTATTTACATTTTATCGAATTTATATTTTCTTTACAGAGGAGATTTTTTAAATGAATACAATTTAATAGCTTCAATCTCTGGCAGTGTTTTAATTACAATAGTGCTTTTCTATTTTTTTAAAGATCTTTTAAACTCAAATAAAATATTAAATTATAAAAAAACACTCACATTCTGGATTTCTTTTGGATTGTTAGTTTATTATATTG
>CBDUHF010000006.1:0-119629 GCA_965367085.1 uncultured Polaribacter sp. | reverse complement strand
ACTTGAATATTATCACTTAAATTTTCTAAAAAAGAATTGTACAAATCTTCTTTAAATGAATTTAATTCATCAAAAAGTAAAAATATTTTTTGCTTAACTTTTATGTCTTCAGTAGAAACATAATATCCTTTACCAACTACAGAATGTATAATTCCACGACTTTTTAATTCATTAAAAGCCATAATTACAGTGTCTCTAGATAAAGAATGTTTCTGTTTTATCGTGTTTAAAGAGGGTAATTTGTCTCCTTTTTTAAGCAAACCACTTGTAATAGATTTTTCTATAGAAGTAATTATTTGCTTGTATTTAGGTGCATTGGAATTTTTATGTAATGATACAATTTTCATAAAACAAATATAATGATATTTTTTAAATAAAACAACTAGTAGGTACTAGTATGTTTATAATTATTTTTTTATTATATTTGACTTTTTAAAACGAAGCAGTAATGAAAAATAAAATTATAGTAACAGGTGGTTGTGGGTATATAGGATCTCATACCGTTGTTGAGTTGATAAATAATGATTATGATGTTGTAATTCTTGATGATTTATCAAACTCTTCAGAAGAAACTTTAGGCAGAATTGAAAAAATTACAGGAGTTAAGCCTGTTTTTATCAATATTGACTTAAAGAATGATGAACTTACTAAAAAAGTTTTTAGTGAACATAAAGATGCTAAGGCAGTAATTAATTTTGCGGCGCATAAAGCAGTAGGAGAATCTGTACAAAAGCCTTTAATGTATTATAAAAACAATTTATATTCATTAATTAATATGTTGTCTTCTATGGTAGAAAATAATATAAATGGAGTTATTTTTTCTTCTTCTGCTACAGTTTATGGGACACCAGAAACTCTACCAATTACTGAAGAAAGTAAAACACAACGTCCTTTTTCTCCTTATGGAAATACAAAAAAAATAGCTGAAGAAGTTATTGATGATTTAATAAAATCAGAAGACAATTTTTCTGCTATTTCTTTACGTTATTTTAATCCTATTGGTGCGCATGAATCTGGCTTAATTGGTGAATTGCCAAGTGGAATTCCTAATAATTTAATGCCATATATTACACAAACAGCAGTTGGTATTAGAGAAAAATTAATGGTTTATGGTAATGATTATCCAACAAAAGATGGAACGCCAATAAGAGATTATATTCATGTTGTAGATTTAGCCAAAGCTCATGTTTTAGCAGTTGAAAGAATCATCAATAAACAACAAGATCAACCTTATGAAATTTTTAATTTAGGAACAGGAAATGGATTTTCAGTGTTGGATGTAATTAATTCTTTTGAAGAAGTAACGAACTCTAAATTAAATTATGAGATTACAGACAGAAGACCTGGAGATGTGCCAAAATTATATGCAGCAACAGATTTAGTAAAAGAAAAATTAGATTGGGAGCCAACTAAATCTTTAAACGAAATGATAAAATCTTCTTGGGATTGGGAACAAAAATTAAGAAATAAAACAGAGTAACACTCTAAGTAAAAGATACGTTATTACAAATATTAATTAAAAAAGCATATAAACTAAAGATAAGTTTATATGCTTTTTTAATTACCTAAAACTCCAGTTTTTGTAATCTTTATTAGATTCTAATTCATCTTCTAAATTATCAGGAAGTTCTGGAAAAAAGTCAATTCCAGTTTTCTTTTCAATTTCATCTATACTAACAACAAAGTGATATAATGGTTTTTTACTTTCTTTATGCGGAATTAAAAATGAAATTACTTTAATTTCTGGCTTGGTATAATCTAATAATATTTTATAGAAAAATTTTGGTACAGAAACTTTGTCTTTACCTATTGTTTTTAGATTTTCTTCTAAAACACCTCCAGTAATTACATATAAATGATTGTATTTTTTAGCCCAATAACGTGTTTTTTGTTCTAGCTTATTCCAAATTCCAGAATTGAAATCGTGCTTTTGAGGTGAAATATTAGAAGTGTAAAATGTTTCATCATATAAATCTTTTGAAGACTTTCTATCTCCAGCAGGACATAGATGACCTCTATCATATCCAGAATTTTTATAACTCTTCCAATGTGCAGATTTAGTTTTTACTTTTGGGTCTTCATAAAAATAAGGACGTTTAAAATTTGTTTTTAAGATGTCTTTATTAGTTAAAGTATACGCAACCCATTCTGCTTGTTCGTGTTTTTCTGAATATGATAAACTGTAGCCATTATGATTGATAATTTGGCGTGTTGTAGATGTTGGCAAATAATTAAAAGTACTGCTTATTACAGTTTTAGTATCTTCTTTTTGATGGCTACCTGAGTTTTTTTGATAAAAATAAAGAATAGAAAAAATAATAAGAAGTATTATACTTAACCATTTTCTATTTTTCATTTTTTAACTCTATAATTTCAAAACTTTCAGTTTTCTCAGCATAATCAAACATGTCATTGGTTTCTTTTGGAGGAACTGTTAACTTTCTTTTTGTTAAATCTATCCAAGCTCCATAAACTTTTATGATTGCAGATAATTTTCCAGCTTCATTAAAAACTTGATGAGTGATTCTCCAGCGTTCGTTATTTTTAGATAAGCCTTCTAATTTTAAATTAACCGTTATGTTTTCTCCTAAATGAATTTCTTTTCTAAAAGAAGTTTCTTCAGTAAATAAAATTGGCCCAATATTGTGTTTGGTAAATTCTTCTATAGAAAAATTATATTTGGCAAAATAACGCACTCTCACTTCAGCAGCATAATCATTATATGCTGTATGACGCATGTGTCTGTTGGGGTCAAAATCTGACCATTTTGTTGCAAAAGTTACCTGAAAACTCATATAGCAAAAATAATAAAAAAACCTGATAGAATTATGTATTCTACCAGGTCTTAATTAAAAAGTATTTTTTATTAATTCTTTACAATTTCCGAAGAGTTTTTAAGCCTTAATTCACTTAAAACATTTAAAGCTTCAGAAACATACATGTCTTTAGATAAATTTTTATGCCAAGCAATTCGTTTGTCTGCTAAAATAGTATCTTTTTTTAGTAAAGGAATTTCATACGTTGGAGATGAAAAAGTTAAATCTGATTTGTACTCGAAAGCAGTTTTAAATTTTTCAGATTCTTCTTTTTTATCTTCAGTTTCTTTAGAGAATAATTTATAGTTTAAAGAATATGAAGTATCATCTTGATTTTCTTTTAGCCATTTAGCGTACTCATTTATCAATTTATACTTTGGGTCTGTAGAAATTCTTTCTTTACTATTATTAATTACTTCAGAAAGATTATCATAAGAATTAGTTTGTGTATAATTTGCTTGTTGCACTTTGTCCCAAACTAAAGCGCCATCCATATCTCTTTCTCCAAATTTCATATAACTATACTTGCTTGGTATGGCAATGTCTGAATACACACCTTCAATTTGAGTAGAACCACCATTAATTCTGTAGAATTTTTGAATGGTCATTTTTAAGTATCCTAAATCTTTTTCATATTTTGGATAAAACTGATTAATAGGTAGTATATTTTGAACAGTTCCTTTTCCATAAGTTTGATTTCCTCCAATTATTACAGCTCTTTTATAATCTTGCATTGCTGCTGCAAAAATCTCTGAAGCAGATGCAGATAATTCATTTACAAGAACAACTACAGAACCTTCCCATTGTATTTTTGGGTCCACATCATTTCTAACTTTAGGTTTTTCTCCTCTGTACTTCACTTGTACAATAGGTCCTTTATCTATAAAAAAACCAGCAATTTCTATGGCGGTTTTTAAAGATCCACCTCCGTTATTCCTTAAATCTATGATTAGGCCAGTAACTCCTTCTTCTTTTAATCTTTCAATTTCTTTCTCCATGTCTTTTGCAGAATCACGAGAATTTTCATCTTGAAAGTTGATGTAGAATCTTGGTAAGTCAATTAATCCAAATTTTCTTTCGTTTTTTTCTACAATACTAGATTTTACAAAAGTTTCTTCTAATTCTACAACATCTCTAATAATAGAAATTATTTTGGTAGAACCATCAATTTTTTTCTTAACGGTAAGTCTAACTTCAGTTCCTTTTTTACCTTTAATAAATTTAATAGCATCGTCTAAACGCATACCAACAATATCTAAAGGTTCTTTATCTCCTTGTGCAACTTCTAAAATAATATCTCCAGCTTCTAATTCTCCTTGTTTGTATGCAGGTCCTGCAGAAACAAGTTCAAAAACGTGTGTATAAATTCCTTTTTTTTGTAAACGTGCTCCAATACCTTCTAGTTTTCCAGACATATCTTGATCAAAACGTTCTTTAATTCTTGGTGCCATATATGTTGTATGAGGATCAAAAGCACCAACTACACTATTTAAAAAAGTAGAAAACCAATCTTCATGTTCTAATTCTTCAATACGCATATATAATTCATCCATGTTTTTTAAAACTTCTGCTCTTGCTTCTTTTTCCAAGAATTTAAAGGATTTTACTTTAAAGTTTTTATCCTTCTTAAGCTTCTCTTCTTGTTGATTCATTTTATCTTGAATCCTTCCTAAAGTATTTAACTTCAGTTGTTTTCTCCAGTAATTTATTAGTTCGCTCTCGTTTTTTGCAAACTCTACTTTGTCATAATCAATTTCTATGGTTTCTTTCTTTTTAAAATTGAAAGGTTGCGCTAATAAATCTCCATAATACGATTTAGCATTTTTAATTTTACTAGTAAATCTGCTATAAACAAGGTTGTAGAAAGAGACATCATCATTTAATAATTGATTGTCAATTTCATATTTATATTTAGAAAATTCTTTAAGATCTTTTTGTGTGAAGTAGCGTTTACTTGGGTCTAAACCATCAATAAAGCTTTTGTAAACAAGTTCAGAAAAATCATCATTCATGTCTTTCTCAACAAAATGACCTCTTGTTAAAATATTTTTTAACACATAAATTAAAACTTTATCTTTCTCTGGATCTGGATTAGAGCTAGAATTTGCTTGAGCTGTGAAACTGCTAATTAACAATACGATTGCTAAAAATGAAGTAGTGATTTTATATTTTGTATTCATAAATGTGTTGTCGGTATTTTTACTTTGTACTTACTTTTCTCTGTAGCTAATCTACTAAAATAATGCCAAACTATATAGTATTACAATGTTACATAAAATTGGATTGAAAAATTCTTTAGAAAATGTTAAAAAGAAAATCGTTTAAAATAAATTACATTTGTATATAAAAATGAACAATATGCAAGAAAAGCCATTAATTTTAGTGACAAATGATGATGGAATTACTGCTCCAGGAATTAGAGCTTTAATTAAAATAATGAACAAAATTGGAGATGTAGTTGTTGTTGCGCCTGATAGTCCACAAAGTGGAATGGGACATGCAATTACTGTAGACAATGTTTTGCATTGCAATCCAATTACGATTGATGATGGACCTCAATTAGAATATACTTGTTCTGGAACTCCTGCAGATTGTGTAAAAATGGCTGTAAGTGAAATTCTAAATAGAAAACCAGATTTATGTGTTTCAGGAATTAATCATGGTTCAAATTCTTCTATAAATGTAATTTATTCAGGAACAATGAGTGCTGCTGTAGAAGCTGGTATAGAAGGTATTCCTGCAATTGGTTTTTCTTTATTAGATTTTAAATGGCATGCAGATTTTAAACCATCAGAAGAATTTGTAAAAAAAATAACCTTAAATACATTGTTAAATGGCTTGCCAGATGGCATTGTTTTAAATGTTAATATTCCAGATTTAAAGAAAGAAGAGATAAAAGGAGTTAAAATTTGTAGACAAGCAAATGGGTATTGGAAAGAAAATTTTGATAAACGAAAAAGCCCTTTTGGAAAAGAGTATTATTGGCTTTCTGGAGAATTTGTAAATAAAGACAAAGGCCAAGATACAGATGTTTTTGCTTTAGAAAATGGATATATTTCTGTGGTTCCTGTTCAGTTTGATTTAACTGCGCATCACATGATTCAAAAACTAAATTCTTGGGAACTGTAAAAAAAGATATTCTTATTGGAGTTTTAGTTTCACTTTTTGCAACTTTTGGAGGAATCTTCTTGTATTTAGAATATATTTCTCGTTTTGGATTTTATGAAACTATAGATTTAATAAAAGAAGGAAAATTGTATGGAAAAGTATTGTCTTTAGCAGCCATTCCTAATCTATTTGTATTCTTTATTTATATTAAAAAGAAACAAGATAATAAAGCAAAAGGAGTTCTTTTGGCAACTATTTTAATAGCAATTACTACATTAATACTAAAGTTTTTTTAGAATGAAATATTACATTGTTGCTGGTGAAGCTTCAGGAGATTTACATGGTTCTAACTTAATGAAAGCACTGTATAAAGAAGATAAACATGCAGATATTCGTTTTTGGGGCGGAGATCTAATGAGTGAAGTTGGAGGAACATTAGTAAAACACTATAAAGAAAGGGCCTTTATGGGTTTTATAGAGGTTTTAATGAATCTATCTAAGGCTTTAGGTTTTATCAAACTTTGTAAGAATGATATTGCAGAATTTAAACCAGATGTTATTATTTTTATAGATAATTCTGGCTTTAATTTAAGAGTAGCAAAATGGGCAAAAGAGCAAGGTTTTAGAACTAATTATTATATTTCTCCTCAAGTTTGGGCAAGTAGAGCAAGCAGAGTAAAAGATATTAAAAGAGATGTAGATAAAATGTTTGTTATTCTTCCTTTTGAAAAGGAATTCTACAAAAAACATGATTACGAAGTTGAGTTTGTTGGGCATCCTCTTATTGATGGAATTGCAGGTAGAAAGCAAGTAAGTTTAACTGCATTTAAAAAAGAACACCGTTTAAATGATAAACCAATAATTGCTTTACTTCCAGGAAGTAGAAAGCAAGAAATAACAAAAATGCTTTCTGTAATGTTGTCTTTGGTTGATGATTTTTCTGAATATCAATTTGTAATTGCAGGCGCTCCAAGTCAAGATCTTAGTTTTTATCAAGAAATAATAGGAAACAGAAAAGTGAGTTTTATCAACAATAAAACCTATGATTTATTAAGTGTTTCTTATGCAGCTTTGGTTGCTTCAGGAACTGCAACATTAGAAGCTGCCTTATTTAAAGTTCCACAAGTTGTTTGTTATAAAGGAAGTAATATTTCTTATCAAATTGCGAAGCGAATTATAACATTGAAATTTATTTCTTTGGTTAATTTAATTATGGATAAAGAAGTTGTTACAGAATTGATTCAGAACGATTTTACAAAAGCCAACTTAAAAAAAGAATTAACAAACATTTTAGAAGATGATTATAGAGAAAAGTTGTTTTCTGAATATCATGAATTGGAATTGATTTTAGGAGGAAAAGGCGCTTCTGAAAATGTTGCCAAACAAGTTGTTGCTGATTTGAATTTATTATAAATGAAAAAAATAATTTACCTTTTTATTGCTTTTTCTTTTGTGATGAGTTCTTGTTCTTCGTCTCAAAAAGTTGTTAAAAAAACACCTAAAAAAAATCTTTCTAAAGCTGATAAGATTGTTGCAAACGCAATGACTTTTAAAGGTGTTAAGTATAAGTTTGGCGGAACAACAAAAAGAGGAATGGATTGCTCTGGAATTATATATGTTGCTTTTGGAGAAGAAAATGTTCAGTTGCCAAGAATTTCTAGAGATATGGCTAAAAGAGGAAAGAAAATCTCTTTAAGCAAAACAAAAAAAGGCGATTTATTATTTTTCAAAACCAGTAGAAGAGGTAGAGGTATAAATCATGTTGGTTTGGTGGTTTCTGCAAAAAAAGGACAAATAAAATTCATTCATTCAACTACATCTAGAGGGGTAATTGTTTCTTTATTATCAGAAAAATACTGGAAAAAAGCTTTTGTAAAAGCAACTAAAATTCTGTAAAATATTAGATTAAATTTTTTTTTGCTAACTTTAACCTGCTATGAAAAGGTTACTGTATTACTTACCCTTGCACTTTGTTGTGCTTATAATTATTGGAATTATATTTCAATTTTACACCCAATTTTGGGCATTTGGTTTTCTAAATATTTGTATAATTCTTATTTTTCTAATTGTTCTTTTTCTATGTTTTAGAAACAGAATATTAACTACAATTATAAGTTTACTTCTTTTCTTTTTTGTGGGTGTTTTTTCGGTTTATTTAAATGATGATAGAAATGATGACACCTATTATAATAATTATTTAGCACTTAATTCTTCTGTTGTTTTTAAAGTGAAAAAAGTTTTAAAGTCTGGTTTTTATTACGATAAATATGAAGTTGAGGTTACACAAGTAAATGCAAGAAAATCTATTGGAAAGGTTTTATTAAATATTAAAAAAGACAGCTTGTTAAGTAATTTAAAAGTTGATGATCGAATTAATGCTAAACCACTTTTTAAAGAACTAATTCCTCCTTTAAACCCACATCAATTTGATTATAAATTCTATTTGTTCAAACAAGGAATTCATCATCAAGTATTTTTAGAAAACAAACATTTTATAAAAATTAAAATGGCAAACCCTTCTTTGTTAGGTTTATCAGCTAAGTTTAGAAATTTAATTCAAGAATCACTTAAAAATTATCAATTTAAAACTGATGAGTTAGCGGTAATTAATGCGCTGTTATTAGGACAAAGACAAGATATTTCTAGAGAATTAATTACAGATTATCAAAGAGCAGGAGCAATTCATATTTTGGCAGTTTCTGGATTGCATGTTGGTATTATTTTACTCATTTTAACTCAGTTTTTTAAACCGGTAGAAAGAATTAAAAACGGAAAAATTCTCAAAACAATTTTAATTGTTTTGTTATTATGGATGTTTGCATTTATTGCAGGTCTTTCTGCATCTGTGGTTAGAGCAGTAACAATGTTTACTTTTTTAGCAGTTGGACAAACATTTCAAAGAAAAAATGTAGTTGAATTTTCATTAATTGCTTCCATGTTTTTCTTATTGATTGTAAAACCCATGTTTTTATTTGATGTTGGTTTTCAACTAAGTTATTTAGCTGTTTTTGGAATAATTTGGGTACAACCTAAGTTGTATGAATTGTGGAAACCAAAGTTGAAAATTATTGATAAGTTTTGGCAGTTATTTACAGTTTCAATAGCTGCTCAAGTAGGAATACTACCTTTAAGTATTTATTATTTTCATCAATTCCCAGGTCTTTTTATAGCTTCTAATTTGGTGATTATTCCTTTCTTAGGTATCATTTTAATTGCGGGAATTTTAGTAATTACATTAGCACTCTTACATTTATTACCGCAATTTTTAGCAACTATTTACGGAACTATTATTTCTTTGATGAACAGTTTTGTAAGTTGGATTTCTCTTCAAGAAGAATTCTTGTTAAAAGATATTTCTATTTCCTTTTTATTGATGATTTCCTGGTACATTTTTATTCTTTTAGGAGTTCTGTTTTTAATGAACAGAAAGTCTAAACGCTTACTGTATTTTTTATTGTCAGTTTTATTAGTTCAATGTGTTTTTGTAATTGAAAAACAGAGTAATACCAATAAAAAAGAATTGATTGTTTTTCATAAAAGTAGACATGCAATATTGGGGAAAAGAGTAGGAGAGAAGTTGCTGATGCAACACAATTTAGATACTTTTAATGTTTTAAATGATAATAGCCTAAAATCATATAGAATTGCAGAAAGAATTGAAGAAATACAACAATCTAATTTTAATCGCTTTCTAAAATTTTCTAACCAAACTGTTTTAATAATTGATAGTTTGGGGATTTACAAATTAAAGGGATTGAATAAGCCAATTGTAGTTTTGCAATATTCACCAAAAATTAATATGAAGAGAGTTATAAAGACTTTAAATCCAATTCAAATTATTGCAGACGGATCCAACTATAAAAGTGATGTTTTAAAATGGGAATTTACATGTAAAGTACAAAATGTTCCGTTTCATTATACAGGACAAAATGGAGCTTTTATTTTAGAAAAATAATATTATAAGTTACTTTTAAAATCTTTTATAAATTCTTCCCAATTTTTATTCTTATAGATGTCATTTGAGAAAAAAACAAGAATTTGTTCTAAGTTTTCTTTATCTAAATAACCGGGTATCTTTTGTATTACTTCTTCTGTTTCTGTTAAAAATATGGTGGTTGGATAAGAGAGTCTTCCGTCCATTAAAGTAGCTGGTAATTGATGATATCCTCTTCTGCCTTCTTTTTGAAATTTAAACGTATGATTATTATAAGTGATGTCTTTTTTCTCTTCGCCATCTAGTTTTATTGCGTAATAATTCTTGTTTATATAATCTATAATTACTTTGTTAGAATAGGTGTTTAAATCCATTTTCTTACAATATCCACACCAATCTGTATAAACATCAATCAAAATAGGTTTAGGGTCTTTTTTATTCAAAGCTATTGCTTCTTCAAAAGCTAACCATTTTATGTTTTCTTGCGCTTTTGTATGAAGGCTCAAAAATAATATTGTGATAAGTATAAACGTTTTTTTCATAATTTAGGAGTCGCAATTTATATGCCGAATTTACAAAAAAAAGAAAAGAGCTTTATATAAAACTCTTTTCTTCTACTAATTTTATAATAGCAAAAATTATTTTACACCGTGCATTAATTTCTTTAGTAGTGGATTTAAAATAATTGAAATTATACCAACACCAATTGGTACTAGAGTGAAAATTAAAAAGAAAGTACTTAAAGAGTGTTCTTCTGTAATTTTATCAATCATTCCTCCCATAGTTCCTGCAGCTTTTTGCCCAACAGCAATAGCTAAATACCAGATTCCAAACATAAAACCAATCATTCTACCTGGAACTAATTTACTTAAATAAGATAAACCTACTGGAGAAATACAAAGTTCTCCCATTGTGTGAAATAAATAAGCAAATATTAAGAAAAACATACTAACTGAAGCTGTCTTTGCACCTTGTTCAACACCCATTGTTCCCATAACTAGTACACCAAAACCTAATCCTAAAAGAATAAGTCCTAATCCGTATTTCATAGCAGCACTTGGGTTGTATTTGCTTTCCCACCATTTAGAAAATAATGGAGCAAGTGTAATGATAAAGAATGAATTTAAAATACCAAACCAAGAAGCTCCAACTTCTGTTGTGTCTTTACTAAATTCTTTATTTATTTTCCAAATAACAATTCCCCAAAGAGCAATAAAAGCAATTGCTAAAATAATATTTGAGTAAGGAATTTTCGAATACGTTTTTTTAAATAATAAATATAATACCCAAGTTATAATGGCTAATGGCCCAACTGTTAATATTAAATCGATAATTTTAAATATTAAAGCAGATGATCCTGCTAAATCTCTACCTGTATAATCACGAGCAAAAATTGTCATAGACCCAAGTGATTGTTCAAAAGCAGCAAAGAAAAAGACAGTAAATATTCCAAAAATAGAAACTGCAATAATTTTGTCTCTTATTACAGATGTATATCTAGAAATTCTTGAGATGATTAAAAATAAAAATAATGCTAAAGCTGTTAGAATTGTTACATTAGAACCATCCATATTACCAACTTTAAAGTTCAAGATGTTTATATCTCCAATTTTAGACATTGGGTCATTAAACAAATAAAGTACTCCTCCAAGAGCAGAAAGTATAATTAATATTTTATCTATAGACGTAAATGGATTTAGTTTTTCTTCTACATCTTTTATATTTGGACTTTCTTCATTAATATTTTGAGAAAGTTCTACTTCATGAACTTTCGTTGGTTTTTCACCAACTTTTCCAAATAAATCTTTGGCTAACCAAAATTGTAACATTCCTAAGAACATAAAAATACCAGCTAATCCAAATCCCCAAGACCAACCAATGTTTTCAGCTAAATAACCACAAAGCATCATTCCAAAGAAAGCACCAGCGTTAACTCCCATATAAAAGATGGTGTAAGCTCCATCTTTCTTAGATTCTTTCCCTTTGTACATTTCAGAAATCATTGAAGTTACATTTGGTTTGAAAAAACCTGTACCAATAACTAATAAAGCCAATCCTAAGTATAAGGTAAATTGAGTCTCAAAGACCATAGAAGCATGACCTAGCATCATTATAAAACAACCTATAATTACTGCCCATTTGTATCCTGTTATTTTATCTGCAACCCAACCACCAACTATGGGAGTTAAATATAAAAGAGAAGCATATGTACCAATTAATGCAAGTGCGTGTTCTCTTGGCCATTCCCAACCAGGATTATCACCAATTAAGGGTGCAGTTAAAAATAATACTAATAAAATACGCATTCCATAAAATGAAAAACGTTCCCACATTTCTGTGAAAAATAAAACAAATAGCCCTGTTGGGTGCCCTAAAACTTTGTCTTTAAATAAATTCTCTACGTCGGTGTTCATAAAATAAGTTTTGTAATAATATAGTTTGAATTCAAAAACCTCATAAATATAAATATTTATGAGGTTTTCTTGTGTTTAATTAATTGTCTGCTAATTCGAAACCTTCAGTTTCTTCATTTTTTAATACTCGTTCACTTTCTTCAGCTCCGTGAGTTAGTCTTTTTAAAGGTTTTAGAATTAGAATAAATAATAGACCAATAATGACTGTAAAAATTACTATGCCTGAAAATATAGTAAGTTCTCCAAACTCTGAAGCAGATTCTCCAATTATTCCAGCAACTTTATTTCCTAAACCAGTAGCTGCGAAATACACACCCATCATTAATGAAGCGTATTTTACGGGTGCTAATTTAGTAATAAATGATAGTGCTACAGGAGAAATACATAATTCTCCAATTGTGTGAAATAAGTAAGCCAATACCAACCAAATCATACTAGAAGTCCCTGATTTTTCAAATTCCATGGCTGCAAAGACCATAAAAAGAAAACCGAAGCCCATTATAATAATACCTAATGCCATTTTAAATAGAGAAGAAGCTTCTTTTCCTTTCAGTTTTCTCTTTGCCCAAATACCTGCAACAATTGTAGCAAATATGATGATGAAACCTGCGTTTAAACTTTGAAACATTACTGTTGGAATTTCCCAACCGAATAACATTCTATTCGTATTTGTTTCTGTATAAAGATTCATCAATCCACCAGCTTGTTCAAAAGCACCCCAAAAGATAATTACCATAATAAAAGACAATAAAAGTACCAAGAAACGATCCTTGTAAACCTGTGTATCCAGTTCTTTATAAATCATTATTAGTAATGCAGAAATTGCGGTTAAGAACATAAATAATAAACCAAATCCCCATTCTAATGTATACCATCCGTAAATAGAAAGTAAAAGTAAGATTACCACTATACCTAATTGTTTAGGTGAGCTAAAAAGTTTTGAATATAGAGCACCATAAGACACTTCTGTTTTATCATTTTTACTTGGTATAAAATTACCAACTTCTTTCAAATATTTTTGACCAGCAATATAGTTTATCAAACCTAAAACCATTACAAAACCTGCAAGTCCAAAACCAGCATGCCAACCCCATTCAGCAACAACACCACCAACAATCATTGTAGCTAATAGTGAACCTAAATTAATACCAATGTAAAATATACTGAAACCTTTATCTCTTCTAATATCTCCTTCTTTATAGAGTCCACCAACCATTGTAGAAATATTTGGTTTTAACAATCCTACACCAAGAATTACCAATCCTAAACCTGTGTAAAACGCCCAAATATCAGTTAATATTAATACACCATGACCTAAACATAATACAATTGCTCCAAGAAGAACTGCTTTCTTTTGACCTATTAATTTATCAGCAATCATACCTCCAGGTATAGACATTACATATACTAACATTGTATACCAACCATAAAGTGCTAATGCTTCTTGATTTGTCCAGCCTAAACCAGCACCTCTTTCATCACCAATTGTTTGAGTTGTCATATATAAAACTAATAAAGCTCTCATTCCATAATAAGAAAAGCGTTCCCACATTTCTGTTAAGAATAATATATATAATCCTATTGGTTGTCCAAAGAGTTCTTTTTGGTGTGGTAATTTTACTGTATTACTCATATTTATCCTTTTATTTCTATTGATTCGTCTCTGTTCTTATTTAAGTTTTCTTGAATAAAATTTGTCATTTTTGTGTACAAATTTAATCGAGTTCCATTTCCTTCTCTAATGCCATGCGTTCTATCTGGAAAGATAGCCAAATCAAATTGTTTATTAGCTTTTACTAACGCATTTATCATTCTATATGAATTCTGAACATGTACATTATCATCTCCAGTTCCATGAACTAATAAATATTTTCCTTTTAATTTATCTGCATAATTTATTGGCGAATTATCATCATAACCACTTGCATTTTCTTGAGGGGTTTGCATGTAACGCTCTGTGTAGACAGAATCATAAAAACGCCAAGATGTAACAGGTGCTACTGCAATTGCTGTTGTAAAGATATCATTTCCTTTTAAAAGACAGTTTGTGCTCATAAAACCTCCATAAGACCAACCCCAAATACCAATATTATTTTTGTCTATATAACTATGTTCTGCTAATTTTTTTGCAGCTGAAATTTGATCTTCAACTTCAAATTTACCCAATTCTTTTTGAGTAACTTTCTTAAAATCTCTTCCTTTTAATCCAGTTCCTCTTCCATCTACACAAACTACAATTATTCCTTTTTGAGCTAACATGTTATGCCAATAATCATTTGTTCCATTCCAACGATTTCCAACTTGTTGAGAACCTGGTCCAGAATATTGAAACATTAATAATGGATATTTTTTGTCTTCATCAAAATCTGCAGGTTTAATCATCCACATATTTAAATCGTTTCCATTAATGTGTATAGTTGAAAACTCTTTAGAACTCATTTTGTAATTAGACAATTTTTCTTTTAAACTGGCATTGTCTTTTATTACTTTTAAAAGCTCTCCTTCACCTGAATATAAAGAGTAAATTGGAGGAATTTCAGTGGAAGAAAATGTATTTATAAAGTAGTGTAGGTTTTTACTAAATGCTGCGTTGTTTTGTCCAGATTCGTTGCTTAACAATTTTTTATTTTTTCCATCTACATCAATAGAATAAACACCTCTATTTATAGATCCATTTTCTACAGATTGATAATAAATTGTTTTCTTTTCGTTATTAAATCCATAGTATTTAGTTACCTCCCAATTTCCTTTCGTAATTTGATTTATCAATTTTCCGTTAGATGAATAATGATAAATATGATTGTAACCATCTTTTTCACTTGTCCAAATAAAGCTATTATCATCTAAAAAAGTAAGATTATCATTGATGCTAACATAGGCTTTATCAGTTTCATTTAAAAGAACAATAGAGCTACTTCTTAAAGCATTTACTTTGTGCAATTTTAAATCATTTTGATGACGATTTAAAGTTGTTGCAATTAAAATAGCATCTTCATTAGACCATTTTATTCTTGGAATGTATTCATAATCTCCTAATGCAATTCTTTTACTATTTCTAGCAGATAAATTGTACATGTGTAGGGTTACGTTTGCGTTTTTCTCTCCAGCTTTTGGATATTTAAAAACTTCTTGTGTAGGATAAGTACCATTACCCACAATATCCATAGAAAAAGTTGGAACTGATGTCTCATCAAAACGTAAAAAAGCTAAATACTTACTATTTTTACTCCATTCAAAAGCTTTAACAAAAGCAAATTCTTCTTCGTAAACCCAATCTGTAGTTCCGTTAATTATACTATTCTTTTTCCCGTCTTTTGTAATTTGTGTGATTGCATTAGTGGCTAAATTTTTTACAAATAAATTGTTGTTTTTAGCATATGCAATTTTTAAATTATCTGGAGAAAAAGTAGGTTCTTGAATGTTTTTACCTATTAATGATAATTTTTCAGAAGCAATATCATAGATGTAGAAAGTTCCTGTAAAAGAGTGTCTGTAAACAGGACTAAAATTAGTTCCTAAAATTAGTTTGGTTTCATCGTTGTTAAAAGAATAAGAAGAAAAACCGTCTAAATCTTTTAAATCATTACTGCTAACAATTGTTTTAACTTTTTCTAAAGTTTTATAGCTGTACATATCTACAGTAGTAGATTTTGTTTCTTTATCAGTATTTAATAAAGAGTAAAAATCGCCATTCATAGAGTTTAAAGCGTTCATTCTTTCTGACGAAAAAGTGCCATTCCAGATTTCTTCTAGAGTAATTTCTTTAGTTCCAGCAGAATAGTTTGATGCTTCAGATCTATTTTCTTTGTTTTCCTTGCAACTTATAAAAAATGAAATTGTTGCAATTATGAATAGTTTTTTCATGGAAGACTCCGTATTTAATAAAAGTTTGCCAAGTTTACGGAAAAATCAGTAAAAAACGGCTCAAAAAACGAGAAAAATTAAATATACGGCAATGTTTTATCTGATTGATTTATATTTGTTGTTGATAGTTTATAGAAAGATAGATGAGTAAAATTATTTCAGGGTTTTCAAAGTTTACGAAGGAAGAAAAGATTAAGTGGTTGGCAGAAAACTATTTTCATAATCAACCAGAAAGTGTAGATATTATTAAGCAATATTGGAATGTTGATGAAGATTTACAACAACTTCATGATGATTTTATAGAGAACACAATTTCTAACTTTTACATGCCTTTTGGTATTGCACCAAACTTTGTAATAAACAATAGAGAATATGTAATTCCTATGGTTGTAGAAGAAAGTTCTGTAGTAGCAGCAGCTTCTTTGGTTGGTAAATATTGGAGTACAAGAGGTGGTTTTAAAACTACCGTAATTGGTACAACAAAAATTGGTCAGGTACATTTTATGTATGCCGGAGATAAACAAGAATTAGAGAATTATTTCAATAAAAATAAAACTGAATTATTTGCTGCAACAGCTTCCATTACTAAAAATATGGAAAAACGTGGCGGTGGAATTTTAGATATTAAGTTAGTTGATAAAACTGAAAAGCTACCAAACTATTATCAATTGCATGTTACTTTTGAAACTAAGGATTCTATGGGAGCAAACTTCATAAATTCATGTTTAGAAGTTATTGCAAAAAGATTTCAAAAAGATGATATAGAGATCGTAATGAGTATACTGTCTAACTATATTCCAGAATGTTTAGTAAGAGCAGAAGTAAGCTGTAAGATTGAAGAATTAGGAGGTGAAAATCCACAAAAATTTGCTGAGAAATTTTATCAAGCAGTACAAATTGCAGAAGTAGAACCTTACAGAGCTGTTACTCATAATAAAGGAATTATGAATGGAATTGATGCTGTAGTTTTAGCGACTGGAAATGATTTTAGAGCAGTAGAAGCGGGAGCTCATGCTTATGCTTCTAGAAATGGAGAATATAGCAGTTTGTCTCATTGTACTATTAATGATGGAATCTTTAAGTTTTGGATAGAAATACCACTTGCTCTTGGAACTGTTGGTGGATTAACAGGTTTACATCCAATGGCAAAATTATCTTTAGAAATGCTTCAAAAACCATCTGCAAGAACTTTAATGCAAATTATGGCGGCAGCAGGTTTGGCTCAGAATTTTGCAGCTTTAAGAGCGTTAACAACAAAGGGAATTCAGCATGGACATATGAAAATGCACTTGCAGAATATTTTAAATCAGTTGGGAGCAAATGAAGTTGAACGAGAAGAAATTATATCTTATTTTGACAAAAGAACAGTTTCTCACAGTGCTGTGGTTACAAAGTTTAACGAATTGAGAAAACCAATAATTAATTGGGTAAATTTTTTAAATTTTGATAAAATTAGAACTCAATTATCAACCTTAAAAGTTAATGATAAACCCGTTTTTGGTAAAATGAATGGGCAACAAATGATTGAACATTTAAGTGCAGTTACACAAATTGCTAATGGAAATTGGAATGTAGATGTTTTTGTTTCTGATGATAAAACATTAAGAAGAAAGCCTTTTTTAAATACAGAAAATGAACTTCAAACTGGTTTTAAAGCTTCATTTTTATCTGAAGCACCAAATGATTTGAAATTTGAAAATATTGAAGCTGCAATTGATGACTTAATCCATCAAATCGAGTTTTTTGAAAAAGTGTTTACTGAAGATAAAACAAGAACAGTTGTTCATCCTTTTTTTGGTGAACTAGATTATGAGTATTGGAAGAAGTTTCAAGTAAAACATTTTACACATCATTTTAAGCAATTTCAATTATAATAATGAACTTTTATTCTAACGGAAAACTTTTATTAACAGGAGAATATTTGGTTTTAGATGGCGCAAAGTCTTTGGCAGTACCAACTAAATTTGGACAAGATTTAGTTGTTGAAAAAATACGTGAACCTCAATTAATTTGGGGAAGTTTTACAAGTTCTGGAGAATGTTGGTTTGAAGCAGTTTTCGATTTGAAAAAATTAAGATTGGTAAATTGTAGTTTCAATTCTGATAAAGATGGAAATGCCGAATTT
Organism: uncultured Polaribacter sp.; assembly: GCA_965367085.1. Taxonomy (GTDB): domain Bacteria; phylum Bacteroidota; class Bacteroidia; order Flavobacteriales; family Flavobacteriaceae; genus Polaribacter. The sequence goes on along the minus strand of CBDUHF010000006.1, from coordinate 101,368 downwards.
ATAGCCGAAACACTATTGTCTATATTAGAAGAAGCTAAAAATATGAATCCAGATTTTTTGAAAACAGAAAATGGATTTGTAGTAAAAACCAACTTAACATTTCCACGAAATTGGGGATTAGGAAGTTCATCAACTTTAATTAATTCTATTGCTGCTTGGGCAAAAGTAGATGCTTTTAAACTTTTGTGGAATTCTTTTAAAGGAAGTGGTTATGATATTGCTTGTGCACAAAATGATTCACCTATTTTTTATCAAATAAAAGATCAAAAACCAATTGTAGAGCAAGTAGATTTCAATCCGATTTTTAAAGAAAATTTGTTTTTTGTGTATTTAAATCAGAAACAAGATTCAAAAGAAGGAATTGCAAAATTTAGAGAAAGTGGTAAAGATTATCAGAAAGAAATTGAAAGAATTTCTACTATTTCAGATGCGTTTTTAAGAGTAACATCATTAGAAGATTTTGAGAATTTAGTTGTTGAACATGAGCAAATCATTAGTTCTATTATAAAAGTTAAAACAGTAAAAGAAAATTTATTTCCAGATTATTTTGGAACAATAAAAAGTTTAGGAGCTTGGGGAGGAGATTTTGTTTTAGCAACAGGAAATTCAACAACACCAACATATTTTAAAAATAAAGGATTTGAAACAATTCTTTCATATTCAGAAATGGTATTATGAGTAAAATAATTATTATTGGCGGAGGAGCAGCAGGATATTTTACAGCAATTAATGCTAAAGAAAACAACCCTGATTTAGATATTACAATTCTAGAAAAAGGAAATGATGTTTTGCAGAAAGTTAAAATTTCTGGTGGAGGAAGATGTAATGTAACGCACGCTTGTTTTGAGCCCAAAGAATTGGTTAAATTTTATCCAAGAGGAGAAAAAGAATTATTAGGACCTTTTCATCAATTTATGACAGGAGATACTTTTGAATGGTTCGATGATAGAGGAGTTCCTTTAAAAATTGAAAATGATAATCGTGTTTTTCCGGAAGCAAATACGAGTCAGGCAATTATAGATTGCTTTCAAAAAGCTGTTGAAAACCTTGGTGTAAAAGTGTTCACAAACTGTGGTGTAAATTCAGTAAATCAACAAAATAACACATGGGTTATCAACACAAAAGAGCAAGTTTTTAAAGCTGATAAATTAGTTATTGCAGCAGGAAGTAGTAAGAAAATATGGGAATTGTGTGAAACTTTAGATCACTCTATTATTCCTCCAGTTCCATCTTTATTTACCTTTAACATTAAAGACAAAAGATTAACAGATTTATTAGGAACTTCTGTGCCAAATGCAACTGTTAAATTGGTAGGTACAAATTTAGAAACATCTGGACCTTTGTTAATTACACATTGGGGAATGAGTGGGCCAGCAGTTTTAAAATTATCGGCTTTTGGTGCAAGAATTTTAGCTGAAAAGAATTATCAATACAATGTAGAAGTAAATTGGTTGTCTAGATCTACCAATCAAATTGTAAATGTTTTACAGAATTTAAAGAAAAAAGAACCTAGAAAAACAATTATTTTAAAATCTCCTTTTGAAGATATTTCAAAAAGACTTTGGGAGCGTTTTGTATTATATGCTCATATTAAAGAAACACAAAACTGGGCAGATTTAAGTAATAAACAAATAGAACATTTAGCAAACGAGCTTACAAAAGGAATTTACAATGCAAATGGACGAACTACATTTAAAGATGAGTTTGTAACTGCAGGAGGAATAGATTTAAAAGAAATTAATTTTAAAAGATTCGAGAGTAGACTTCACAAAGATTTATTTATTGTTGGTGAAGTTTTAAACATTGATGCAGTAACTGGTGGTTTTAACTTTCAGAATGCTTGGACAGGAGGTTTTATAGCCGCTAAAGCATTAGCAGAAAACTAAAAATTAAATAGAAGATACTAGTTTTTAAAAACCTTGTACAATTTTCTCAAGTTCTATTTTGTTAATAATAACAATATTTTTTCCTTTAAAAGCGATGATATTTTTCTTTTTAAATTCTGATAATAATCGAATTGCAGATTCTGTTGCAGTACCAATAAGATTTGCTATTTCTTCTCTAGATAGTTGTAGATCTATAACATCTTCATCTTTATTGTAAAATATGGTATACAGTTTTAAAAGAGTTTCAGCGAGTCTTTGTTTTACAGTTTTTTGAGCCATATCAACTATAACATTGTCTGCATCCTTTAAAGAAATAGCCATGTTTTTAAGAACGCTTAAAGTAAACTCAGGGTTTTTCTCCAAGTCAGCTAAAATTTCTTCTTTCGGAATAAAACAAACTTTCATATCATTTAAAGCAACCGCTTTTAGGTTAGAAACTTCATCTGAAACCAAACTTCTTTGCCCTAGTAAATCTCCATGTTTAACTAAGTTTATAATTTGATTTCTTCCGTTTTCACTCATTTTAGAAACCTTACAAACACCATCTTTAACACAGTAAACTCCATTTATACGTTCTCCTTCTTCAAAAAGAGTTTCTCCTTTTTTAATGGTAATAGTTGTTTTACAAGAAGACATTCTTTTTAATTCTTCTCTAGAAAGAGTGCTATAAGAATTTAGTTTTCGAACAATACATTGTTCACATTTGCTCATAATTAACCTAATTATTTTATAGTACAAATATAAATCACACAGAAGTTTAAAAGCTGATAAATATCATATTTTTAACTCAACTCTTATTCGTAATTTGCGTAAGGCAAAAGAGTAAATATGAAATCTACACAATGTTACCACTGTGGCGATTCTTGTGATAAAAACTTAATACAATTTGATGATAAATCTTTCTGTTGCAATGGTTGTAAGACTGTTTATGAAATTTTTTCTGAGAATGATTTAACTTGTTATTACAATTTTCAAGACAATCCTGGTGCAATTCCAGCTGAAATTCAAGGGAAATATAATTTCTTGGATAACAGTGATATTGTTGAAAAATTATTAGATTTTAATGATGGAAATACACAAATAGCAACATTATATATACCTCATATTCACTGTAGCTCATGTATTTGGGTTTTAGAGAATTTGCATAAATTAAATGATAAGGTTGCTGCTTCACAAGTAGATTTTCCGAAGAAAACAGTTAGAATAACCTTTAACTCAGACACAACTTCTTTAAAAGAAATTGTTTTGTTATTAAGTTCTATTGGTTATGAACCTTACATTAGTTTAGAAGACTATGAAACCGGAAAAAGAAAAGTAGATCGAAGTTTAATATATAAACTTGGGGTTTCTGGTTTTGCATTTGGGAACGTTATGTTTTTGTCATTTCCAGAATATTTTGAAGTTACAGGTTTTTGGATAGAGCAATATAAATGGGTTTTTAGATGGTTAATGTTTACTTTCTCACTACCCGTAGTTTTTTATGCAGGTCAACATTATTTTGTTTCAGCTTATAAAGGATTAAGATCTAAAATATTAAATATTGATGTTCCTATTGCTTTAGGAATTTCAGTTTTATTTATTAGAAGTACCATAGAAATTATCTTCGATTTAGGAACTGGTTTTTTCGATAGTTTAACAGGTTTAGTCTTCTTTTTACTTCTTGGCAAGTTTTTTCAACAAAAAACCTACAATTTCTTGTCTTTTGAAAGAGATTATAAATCTTATTTTCCTATTGCAGTTACAAGAATTTCATCCAAACAAAAAGAAGAAAACGTACAGATTTACGATATTGTAAAAGGAGATAGATTACTAATTAGAAATCAAGAATTAATTCCTGTTGATGGAATTTTAATCAACGGAAACGCAGAAATAGATTATAGTTTTGTTACTGGTGAAGCTGTGCCAGTTAGTAAAAAATCTGGAGATAAATTATTTGCAGGAGGTAAACAACTTTCTGGAATTCTAGAAATGGAAGTACTTGCATCTGTGTCTCAAAGTTATTTAACACAGTTATGGAGTAATGATGTTTTTAAGAAAGATGAAACTTCGCCTTTTAAAACGATCACAGATAATATTAGTAAGAATTTTACAATAATAGTATTGTCAATAGCTTTTTTATCAACTGCATTTTGGTTGTATTTTGATGCAAGTAAAGCGCTAAATGTATTTACAGCAGTTTTAATTATTGCTTGTCCTTGTGCAATTGCTTTAGCTGCCCCTTTTACAATGGGAAATATGTTGAGAATTTTTGGAAATCAAAAATTCTATTTAAAAAATGCAACAGTTGTAGAAAAATTAGCATCAATAGATACCATTGTTTTTGATAAAACAGGAACATTAACCACCAATAAAGAAAATACAATTTCTTATGCTGGATTAGAATTAGATCAGCAAGAAAAGATCATTTTAAAAAGTACATTAAGAGCTTCTAATCATCCTTTAAGTAGAATGCTGTATAATTCTTTTGAAGAAGTTGAAACGGTTACAATTTCAGATTTTAACGAATTTGTAGGGCAAGGAATTGAGGCTAATTTTAATGACATAAATATAAAGTTAGGTTCTTCTACTTTTGTAAATAAAAACGAAGAAGATTTATCTTTTGAAACTGCTGTGCATGTTAGTTTTAATGATATTTATAAAGGTAAATTTACTTTTAAAAATGCCTATAGAAAAGGGGTGAAGCATCTTTTTAATTCATTAAAAGGCAAATTTAAATTAGCAGTTGTATCTGGAGATAATGAAGGAGAAAGAGTGTATTTAGAAGAAAACCTTCCAGAGGAAACGCAACTTTTATTTAATCAAAAACCAGAGCATAAGTTAGAAATTGTAGCTAAATTGCAGAAAGAAAATAAAAAAGTAGCCATGATTGGAGATGGTTTAAATGATGCTGGTGCTTTAGCACAAAGTGATGTTGGTATTTCCTTATCAGAAAATATTAACGTCTTTTCTCCTGCTTGCGATGCTATTTTAGATGCCACAAAATTTAATAAAATAGATGCTTATATAAATGCATCAAAAAAAGCAATAAAAATTATAAAATACTCTTTTATACTTTCTCTATGTTACAACGTAGTTGGTTTGTATTTTGCTGTAACAGGTCAGTTAATCCCTGTAATTGCAGCAATTTTAATGCCATTGAGTTCAATTAGTATAGTAGTATTTACAACCATTTCAACAAATTTAGTTGGAAAAAAAATCAATTAATTATGAGTGTACATATACAAGCAAAAAAAGGTGAAATTGCAGAAACTGTATTATTGCCAGGAGATCCAATGAGAGCAAAATGGATAGCAGATACTTTCTTAAAAGATGTTGTTCAGTATAATGATGTTAGAGGTATGTTAGGTTTTACAGGAACTTATAAAGGCGAAAAAGTATCGGTTCAAGGAACAGGAATGGGAATTCCTTCAACATTAATTTATTGTCACGAATTAATTACAGAATATGGTGTACAAAATTTAATAAGAGTTGGTTCTGCAGGATCTTATCAAAAAGAAGTAAAGATTAGAGACATTGTTATTGCAATGGCGGCATCTACAAATTCTGGATTAAATACAATTCGTTTTAATGGAGCAGATTATTCTCCAACTGCAAGTTTTGAGTTGTTTCAAAAAGCAATAGATGTTGCTAATAAAAAAGCAATAAAAGTAAAAGCTGGAGGTATTCTAAGTTCTGATGAATTTTATGCAGATGATTTTGATAGTTATAAAAAATGGGCAAAATATGGTGTGTTATGTGTAGAGATGGAGACTTCTGGCTTGTATACTGTAGCTGCAAAACATAATGTAAATGCATTGTCAATTTTAACAATTTCAGATAGTTTAGTTACAGGAGAAAGAACAACTGCAGATGAAAGAGAGCAAACATTTAAAGAAATGATAGAAATAGCATTAGGAACAATATAAATGAACAATTCTCTTATTCAAAAATACAATATTCCAGGACCAAGATATACAAGTTATCCAACTGTACCATATTGGAACAAAGAAGGAATAGATAAACAAGATTGGATACAGTCTTTTCAAAAATCATTCATAGAAAGCAATTCATCAGAAGGAATAAGTGTTTATATACATTTGCCTTTTTGCGAAAGTTTATGTACGTTTTGTGCATGCCATAAACACATTACAAAACGTCATGAAGTTGAAGATGATTATATAGAAACTGTTTTAAAAGAATGGAAATTATATGCAGATTTAGTTGATGAAAAACCAATCATCAAAGAATTGCATTTAGGAGGAGGAACACCTACTTTTTTTAGTAAAGAGAATTTAAAGTTTTTAATTGATGGATTGTTTGAAATTGCAGAAAAGCATCCAAAATCAGAATTTAGTTTTGAAGGTCATCCAAGTAATACTGCAAAAGAACAATTGCAAACTTTGTTTGATGTTGGCTTTACAAGAGTAAGTTTTGGAGTACAGGATTATAATGAGAAAGTGCAAAAAGCAATTCATAGAATTCAACCTTTTGAAGCAGTAGAAAAAGTTACAAGATGGTCTAGAGAAATAGGGTACAATTCTGTAAGTCACGATTTAATTTTTGGCTTACCATTTCAAACAAAAGAGAATGTAATTCACACAATTAATAAAACAAAAGAATTACAACCAGATAGAATTTCATTTTACAGTTATGCCCATGTTCCTTGGGTAAAAGGTGTAGGTCAAAGAGGGTTTAATGATGAAGATTTACCCAAAAACGAAGAGAAAAGAGAGCTTTATGAAATAGGAAAAGAACTTTTTGCAGAAATGGGGTATGTAGAAATTGGTATGGATCATTTTGCTTTAAAAACAGATAGTTTGTTTGAAGCAACCATCAATAAAACATTACACAGAAATTTTATGGGTTATACCGCTAATAAAACCCAGTTAATGATTGGTTTAGGAATGTCTGCGATTTCGGATTCTTGGTATGCATTTGCTCAAAATGTTAAAACAGTTAAAGAATATAAAAAGATTGTTAATGAAGGGGAACTTCCTATTTTTAGAGGACATTTGTTGTCTAATGAAGATCGCGTTATTAGAAAACATATCTTAAATATTATGTGTCATTTTTACACTTCGTGGGATGATGCTTCAATGAAAATTAGTAATTTAGAATCGCATTTAGAATTGTTAAAAGAAATGCAATTAGATGGTTTGGTAAGAATTAATGGGAATTCATTATCAGTTCCAGAAAAAGCAAGACCATTTGTAAGAAACATTTGTATGGCATTTGATTTGCATTTATTGAAGAATAAACCAAAAACTCAATTGTTTTCAATGACAATTTAAAAAATAGTAAAAACATGATAAATGTCATGTTTTTAGAAAAGTACCAATAGTATTTTTGAGAAATTAATTATCAGGCAAGATATGAGCGTAATATACCTATTACTTACACTAAGTGTTTTAGTGGCAATCATTTTTTTTATAGCATTTATTTATTCCGTTAAAAGTGGGCAGTATGATGATTCATATACCCCTTCTGTTCGTATGCTATTTGATGATGAGCTTGTAAAAGAACCAAAAGAAAAATTAACTAGAGACTAAATTTTATATTATGGAAATGCAACAATTTTATTACGATAATAAAATCGTTAAAAAGTTTATTTACGCAACTTTACTATGGGGAATAGTAGGGTTTACCGTTGGTTTACTTTTAGCTTTTATGTTTTTATTCCCCAATCTTACAGACGGAATTTCTTGGTTAAGTTTTGGACGTTTAAGACCATTGCATACCAATGCAGTAATTTTTGCTTTTGTAGGAAATGCAATTTTTGCAGGAGTTTATTATTCACTTCAAAGGTTACTAAAAGCTAGAATGGCTAGTAATTTTTTAAGTAATTTTAATTTTTGGGGTTGGCAGTTAATCATCGTTGCAGCTGCTATAACATTGCCTTTAGGGTATTCTACATCTAAAGAGTATGCAGAATTAGAATGGCCAATAGATATAGCAATAGCACTAGTTTGGGTTGCTTTTGGTGTAAATATGATTTGGACAATCTTACAAAGAAGACAACGTCATTTATATGTGGCAATATGGTTTTATTTAGCAACTTTTGTAACAGTAGCAGTTCTACATATATTTAATAGTTTAGAGTTACCTGTAAGTTTATTTAAAAGTTATTCTGTTTATGCAGGTGTGCAAGATGCATTAGTACAATGGTGGTATGGACATAATGCCGTGGCATTTTTCTTAACCACTCCTTTCTTAGGGTTAATGTATTATTTTGTTCCAAAAGCAGCAAACAGACCAGTATATTCATATAGATTATCAATTGTTCACTTTTGGTCTTTAATATTCTTATACATATGGGCAGGACCACACCATTTATTATATACAGCTTTACCAGAATGGGCACAAAATTTAGGTGTTGCATTTTCTGTGATGTTAATTGCTCCATCTTGGGGTGGTATGATTAATGGATTATTAACGTTACGTGGTGCTTGGGATAAAGTAAGAACAGACCCTGTTTTAAAATTCATGGTAGTTGCAATTACTGGTTATGGAATGGCAACTTTTGAAGGACCAATGTTATCTTTAAAGAATGTAAATGCAATTGCTCACTTTAGCGATTGGATTATTGCTCATGTACACGTTGGTGCATTAGCTTGGAATGGATTCTTTACATTTGGTATGTTGTATTGGTTAATACCAAGAATGTTTAAAACAAAATTACACTCAATTGCTTTAGCAAATTTCCATTTTTGGATAGGAACCTTGGGTATTATTTTATATACCTTACCAATGTATGTAGCTGGTTTTGTTCAAGCTTCAATGTGGAAACAGTTTAACCCAGATGGGTCTTTAACTTATGGAAACTTCTTAGAAACTGTAAATGAAATTATACCAATGTACTGGATGCGTGCTATTGGTGGTACAATGTTTATTATAGGTGCCATCGTTATGCTATACAACATAATTAAAACAGTAAGATCTGGTAGCGATGTTACAGATGAATTAGCAGAAGCAGCTGCATTAACAGTTGTACCTAAGCATAGAACAAAAGGTGAAGGATGGCATACTTGGATAGAAAGAAAACCTATTAAATTAACAATTTACGCAACTATTGCTATTTTAATTGGTGGTATTGTACAAATTATTCCAACATTATTGGTAAAATCTAACATACCTACAATTAGTAGTGTAAAACCTTATACACCATTAGAGTTAGAAGGTAGAGATATTTATATTAGAGAAGGTTGTGTTGGTTGTCATTCTCAAATGATTAGACCTTTTAGAAGTGAGGTAGAGCGTTATGGAGAATACTCTAAAGCAGGAGAGTTTGTTTATGATCATCCATTCTTATGGGGAAGTAAACGTACAGGTCCAGATTTACATAGAGTAGGTCAAAAGTATTCAGATTCTTGGCACTTAAACCATATGTATGATCCACAAAGTACATCTCCAGGTTCAATTATGCCATCATATAAATGGCTAATTAGAGATGAACTAGATAAATCTAATACAGAAGGAAAACTAAAAGCAATGGTAACTTTAGGTGTTCCTTATACTGTAGAAGAAATAGCAAATGCTCAAGAGCATATGTTAGCTCAAGGAACTAAGATTGAAGAAAACCTTTATTCTGATCCTGATTTTGCTAAGAATTATGAAGCTGATAAGGAATATGCAAAACAAAATGGAGAGCCATTTGTAGAGATGAGAAATAGAGAGATTGTAGCAGTTATTGCATATATACAAAGGTTAGGTACTGATATAAAAGTTAAAGACGAACAAAAAAACTAATAAAGATTAAGTTATGTTAAAATTTATAAAAGGTCATATGGAAAGTATTACTGGTATAGAAATTTATCCTCTTATATCATTAGTCATATTTTTTACTTTTTTTGTAGCCTTATTTTTATGGGTATTTACAGCAAAAAAAGAATATATAAATAAGGTAAGTCAATTACCATTAGATCATTAAAAAAGAAAAAAAATGAAAAAATATTTTCAATCTACGGTATATATAATCTTTGTAATTGTTACGTTTTTAGCGCTTGCAAAGTCGTTTATGGTGTACGAAAACCCATTCAATATTTATGAGAATCCTCTAGTTTGGATTGCATTAATAGGTTTTGTTTTGGTTGTTATTTTAAAGGAGTTAGTTAATATTATCGCCATAAATAAAGCTACAGAATTACAAAATGAAAAAGCAGGAATAGTGCCTGAAGAAGGTAATGCTTGGATTCAAAAATTATTAAAATCTTGGACCAAAGCAAAAGCAATAGAAGATGAAGAAGAAATTGTTTTAGACCATAATTATGACGGAATTCAAGAATTAGATAATTCACTTCCACCTTGGTGGGTTTATATGTTCTATGCAACAATTATTTTTGCAGTTGTTTATCTAGTAAGATTCCACGTATTAGATGGCGATAATCAAATTGTAGAGTATGATAAAGCAGTTGCAGAAGCAAAAGTAGCCTTAAGAAAATACAAGTCTACTGCTACAGATTTAATAACGGCAGATAATGTTACATTGTTAACTGATGATAAAGATTTAAATAGAGGTAAGGCAATTTTTAAATTAAATTGTGCTTCTTGTCATTTAGCTGATGGAGGAGGTTCTATTGGACCAAATTTAACGGATGAATTTTGGATTTTAGGAGGTGGAATTAAAAATGTTTTTACTACTATTTCTAATGGAGGTAGAGATGGAAAAGGTATGATTGCTTGGAAAGGAAACTTAAAAGCTGCAGATATTGCAAAAGTATCTAGTTATGTTATTTCTATGCAAGGTACAGTGCCCGTTAAAGCTAAAGCTCCACAAGGAGATAAATGGGTAGAAGAATAATAAATGATAAAATATTTTCAATTTAATTGATGATGGAAGCACCCAAGAACGAACAATTTAGAGATAGTATAGGTACAATTGATAAAGCTGGTAAGCGTTCTTGGGTTTTTCCAAAAAAACCTAGCGGAAAGTTTTATAAGTATAGGTCGTATGTAAGTTACTTTTTATTAATTTTCTTATTATCAGCGCCTTTTGTAAAAATTAACGGAAATCAATTTTTACTCTTTAATGTTTTAGAACGTAAATTTAATATTTTCGGATTTCCTTTTTGGCCACAAGATTTTCATTTATTAGTGATTTCAATGATTGTTGGAGTCGTATTTATTATCCTCTTTACCGTTGTTTTTGGACGTATTTTTTGTGGATGGATTTGTCCACAAACTATTTTTTTAGAAATGGTTTTCAGAAAAATAGAATATTGGATTGATGGTGATAGAGGAAAACAAATTCGTTTAAGTAAACAGCCATGGAATGCTGACAAAATTAGAAAAAGACTCTTAAAATGGTTTATTTTCTTTATAATTTCTTTCATTATTGCAAATGTGTTTTTAGCATATTTAATCGGTGGAGATACTTTAATTAGTTACATTACAGGAGACCCATTTGAGAATGTTAGTACACTAATTTCGCTTTTAATATTTACAGGTATTTTCTATTTTATCTTTGCATGGTTTAGAGAACAAGTATGTATTATTGCTTGTCCTTATGGGAGGTTACAAGGTGTGTTGTTAGATAATAAAACTATTAATGTAGCTTACGATCACAAACGTGGAGAAAGAGAACTAGGAAGGTCTAAATTCAAGAAAAATGAAGACAGAGAAGCTCTAGGAAAAGGAGACTGTATAGATTGTAAACAATGTGTAGTTGTTTGTCCAACCAATATAGATATTAGAAACGGAACACAATTAGAATGTGTTAATTGTACTGCTTGTATTGATGAATGCGATCATATGATGGAAAGCGTGGGCTTACCAAAAGGATTAATTAGATACGAGAGTGAAGATAATATAGAAAATAAACGTCCTTTCAAATTATCTGCACGAATGAAAGGGTATTCAGCTGTATTATTTATTTTAGTAGGAATATTAATTGGAATGTTGTTTTTAAGAAATGATGTTGAAGCTACTATTTTAAGACTTCCAGGTCAGTTATATGAGCATAAAGAGAATAACATCATTAGCAATGTTTATACATTTAAAGTAATAAACAAAACAACAAAAGATATTACAGATGTTAGTTACAAAATACTATCTCATAAAGGAACAATAAAATTAGTGTCTAACCATAATTTTTTAGTTCCAAAACAAGGGTTAGCTGAAGGAACCTTATTTATAGAATTAAATTTAGGAGCTCTTAAAAAAGACAAAGTGAAATTAGAAATTGGAGTTTTTAGTGGTGATAAACTAATAGAAACTACTAGAACAAGCTTTTTAGGACCAAGAAGTTATAAATAATCAACGATATGAAATTTAATTGGGGAACAGGAATTGTAATTGCTATTGTAAGTTTTATGGCTTTCATTATGTATTTTGTAATTTCTATGAGTACTAAAAAGGAATTTAGTCATGATTTAGTAACTGAAAAATATTACCAAAAAGAATTAGAATATCAAGATAAGATAGACGCATCTAATAATGCATTAGAATTAGAAGAGAATATTTCTATTTTAACAACAAAAGAAGGTTTAAAAATAAATTTTCCTAAGAATTTTTCTCACAAGGAAATTAAAGGAAAAGTGTTCCTATATAGACCGTCTAATAAACATTTAGATTTTGAAATACCAATTTCGTTATCTAAAACATATTTGCTCGTGCCTGAGAAACGTTTATTAGATGGTCGTTGGAACATATCTGTTTCATGGAGCTATAAAAATAAAGATTATTTATTTAATAAAGAATTGAATCTCTAATGTTTCTTTCTGCATTAATATTTGGCTTATTGGGTAGTTTTCATTGCATAGGAATGTGTGGTCCAATTGCCTTTATGTTACCTGTGGATAGGCAAAAACCAATAAAAAGATTTTTTCAAATTACAAGTTACCATTTGGGTAGGTTGTTTACCTACAGTTTAATAGGATTGTTGTTTGGGTTTTTAGGAAAAGGATTTTATCTCTTCGGATTTCAACAGCAGTTATCAATATTCGTAGGAATAACAATGATTCTAATTGTTTTGTTTCCTAAGTTTTTTAATAAAGTTAATCTTTCAAAAGGTATAAGCAAGGTTATTTTTAAAGTTAAAAATGCACTTGGAAAGGAATTGAAAAAGAAAGGAAATGATACTTTTTTTACCATTGGTTTTTTAAATGGTTTTTTACCTTGTGGCTTAGTTTACATGGCTGTTTTTGGTGCTTTAACCACAACAAATGCATTTTATGGTAGTTTATATATGTTCTTATTTGGATTAGGAACAGTTCCTTTAATGACAGCTGTAGTTTACTTAGGTAACTTTTCTAAAGGTAACTTTAGAAAAAGAATTCAAAAAATAATTCCAATAGTAGTAGTTATAATTGGAGTCTTATTTATTTTAAGAGGATTAGGTCTTGGTATACCTTATGTTTCTCCTGCTCCTGTTATAGATTTAGTTACTTCAAATAATGCTTGTCATTAATTTATATTTGTTTTAAATAATTATAAAAACCCTTAAATTTCCCTTCCATGTTAAAACTTATTTAACAAAGTGTTTTTTATAATAAAAACAATATATTTGGTTGCTTAAGATCAATATAGCTTTAATGAAGTTTTTTTTTATAAAATGCTGTTTTTTGTTTCTCACTTTTTTTGTTTTAAAAAGTTATTCTCAAGAAACTTTACCAATTTATACAGATTATTTATCTGACAATGTTTATTTAGTACACCCTTCTGCAGCAGGAATTGGGAATTCTAGTAAATTGCGTTTTACAGCTAGACAACAATGGGCAGGAGTACCTGATGCTCCAGCTTTGCAAACCGTAAGTTTCCATACTAAATTTGGAGAATATTCTAATGCTGGATATGGTTTTGTTTTATTTAACGACAAAAACGGATTTCATTCACAGAAAGGTTTACAAGGTGCTTATACGTATCATTTACCATTAAGTGATAGTAGATTATTTCAACAACTTTCTTTCGGATTGGCATTTACATTTGTTCAAAATCAGTCTGACCAAAGAACATTTATTGGAGACGATAAAGTGGCATCAATTATAGAAAGTACGAGTTACTATAATGCAGATTTTAGTGTTGCTTATCACAAAGGTGGTTTTTCTTCATTTTTCACTGTAAAAAATCTTTTATTGACAGCTAAAAACAATTTAAATGTTTTAGAGCCTTTAGATTTAAGGAATTATATTTTCTCTGCAGGATACTTTTATGGAAAAGATAATTTTGTTCAATTAGAACCTTCTATTATGGTTCAGCTTAGAGAAGGAACAGGTGAAAGAATAGCAGATTTTAATATAAAAGCATATAAAACAATTTCTAAAACAAGAATTTGGGCAGCTTTATCTTATAGAAAAAGTTTTGATACAAAAGCTATTGATAATTCTCAATTTGTTTCACCAATAATAGGTTTAAATTATAATAATTTAATGTTTTCTTATACCTATACGAAACAAATTAATGATATCGTATTTACCAATACTGGATTTCATCAAGTTTCAGTAGGTATTAATTTATTTACAAGAGAACCTAGAGCAGCAGCTTGCCCTAATATCAATGCTATTTATTCTGGATATTAAAAATCCTTTTCAGAGATTTTTATATTATTACCATTAACATTAACAAGTCTTTCTAAAACACCTTTATTCTTATTAATGTAAAATTGATGAAAAGCTTCTTTGTTAATTTCATTTAATAAATTGTTATTATATAAGATTGCCTTAGTTTGTTTTGCAACAGCTTCACCAGAATCTATAATTTGAATTTTATCTCCTGTGATTTTTCTAATTTGAGGAATTAAATAAGGGTAATGAGTACAGCCTAAAACTAAACAATCTACTTTTTTGTCTAACATTGGTTTTATATATGTCGATAACAAATTCGTCATTTCTGTGGAGTCTAGTTTTCCGTTCTCAATTAATTCTACTAATCCTTTACCAACTTTTTCTACAATATTAATTTTTTTGTTTAATTTACTTGATGTTTTTTCAAATAATTCGCTATTTAAAGTACCTTTTGTTGCCAGAATACCTATAGTATTTGTTTTTGTTTTTAAGGCCGCAGGTTTTATAGCAGGCTCTATGCCAATAAAAGGAATGTTGTATTTTTCTCTTAATAATTTTATTGCATTTGTGGTAGCTGTATTACAAGCAACAACTATTAATTTGCAATCTTTTTTTAATAAAAATTCAGTATTTTTTATTGATAAGTCTATAATCTCTTGCTTACTTTTTTCACCATAAGGCGCATTTTTACTATCAGAAAGATAAATAGTGTTTTCTGAAGGTAAAAGAACTGTAATTTCTTTCCAAATTGAAGTGCCTCCAACACCAGAATCAAAAATACCTATAGGAAAATTGTTTGAACTCATAGAATGTAAAAATAAAAAAACCTACTTTAAAAAAGTAGGTTTTTATTTATATTGTTAAAAAGGTGTTTTTAGAAACCTAATTTAGCTTTTACAGCTCCATATAAATCTTCTCCTTTTTTCACTAATAATCCTTTACCAATAGAAGCATCAAGTACATATAAAATTCCTTTAGATGCAGCAACTTCTTCAATTGCTTTTTGAGCTTTAATAATAATTGGCTCTAAATCATCATTTTGTTTTTTCTGCATTTCTTGATAAGCTCCTTGTCTAGCTTGCTCATAACGTGCTCTATCTTGTTGAACCTCTAAAGCTCTCTTTTCATTAGTTTCTTTAGTTTGAGTATTTTGTTCAGCACCATATTTTTTTATTTTTGCTTCTATCTTTTTACCCATACCTTCAATTTCATCTTGGTATGTTTTTCCTAGTTTTTCGATAGTAGTTTTAAGTGCTTTTGTTTGTGGCATTTCTGCTACTAATTTTTCAAAGTCTATATGACCTACCTTTTGTGCATTTGCAACACCACCAACTCCTAATGTAAATACAGCAATTAATAGTAACGTTTTTAAATTTTTCATTCTTGTTTTTGATTTAATTATTATTCTTGTCTTGTTTTGCTTGTTCTTTTTTCTTTTTTAAAGCTTCTTTTTTTTCTCGTAACAATTTTCTTTGTTCTTCTCTTTTTAATAATAGCGCTTTTCTCTTTTCTGCTATTAATAGTTTTCTAGCTTCTGCATCTGCAATTTTTTTAGCTTTTGCATCTTCTTTTTTAGTGAAAACTTCTTTTTGCTTTTCTGTTAGCTCTTTTTTTGGAGCTTCCTTTTTTGCCTCTTTTCTAGCCTTCTTTTTTTCGTTCTTTTCGTCTACTAATCTTGTTCTATTTATGGTTGATAAAACAAGTTCGCTAATATCGTAATTTTTATTCGAAAATAACATTACTAATTCACTTGATTTGTCAAAAACAAAATCATATTTTTTTCTTTTTACAATTCCTTGTATTGCATTATATACTTGGTCTTGTATTGGCTGTACTAATTGCTTTCTAACTAAAAACATATCTCCTTTTGGACCAAAATAAAGAGACTCTAATCTTCTTAATTCTTCTTGTTTTAATGTAATTTCTTCTTCTTTTTCTTCAATTAGATCTTTGGTAAGAATAGCTTTTTCGTTTGCCAAATCAGATTTTAAAACTTCTATATGTCTTGCTTGTTTATCTAAATTTTTTCTCCACTTATCTACTTTCGTATTTATAGTGTTTTGAGCTTCTAAATATTCTGGAACATTTTCTAGAATGTATTCCATATCTATGTAAGCAATAGTTTGACCTTTTTGAGACCAAGAAGTTGTTACGCTAAGTAAAAGAACGACTAATAAAAATATATTTCTCATTTGTATAATGTATTTAGAAAAAACCATGCCAAAAAAACTTTGACGTAACAAATGTACAGTTTTTCTAGAATTGTCTTCCAATAATAAAATGTGTTTGCCAGCCAGATTTAACAGATTGACCCGGTAATGGATCAAATCCGTGTGCAAAGTCTATACCTAATAAACCAAAAGCAGGCATAAATATTCTAACACCAACTCCAGCTGCTCGTTTTAATTCAAACGGATTAAAATTACTAAAATTGTCATAAGAATTACCAGCTTCTAAAAAACCTAATGTATAAATAGATGCAGAAGGAGAATCTGTAATTGAATATCTTAATTCCATTTGAAATTTAGTGTAAATCGTACCTCCATCAATATCAGATAATCTATTATTTTCATATCCTCTTAATCCTACTGTTTCTCTACCATCTAACTGAAATTGTGCAATTCCATCTCCACCAACAAAATAACGTTCAAATGGAGAATGACCTAATTCTTCGTTGTAAAACCCTAAATAACCAAACTCAGCATTATTCATTAATACTAACTTATCTGTAAAAGCGGTGTACCACTTACCTTTAAAGTTTAATTTGTAGTATTCTAACCACTTGTATTTTTCTTCTGTGTCTAAAGAACTATAATCATCTTTTTTGTTTAATAAAGAGTAAGGTAAAGTTGCTTTAACTCCAATTGAAAACTCAGATCCATATGTTGGGAAAATTAAACTTGGACCTGCAGAATTTCTGCTAATGTTTGCACTATAAGATAAGTTGTTTAAAGTACCTTGACTTAAAACATCTGAACCAACTCTAAATCCGTAGTCTTTTAATTTAAAACTTTGATAAGCTATTGTTTGAGATAATTGGAAATAATCATCTGGCCATTTTAAACGCTGTCCTAAACCAATAGACGCACCAATAATACCTAAACTTTTACTTCTGTCTACGTCATAAGTAAACTGATTTAATTGATATTGATTAGATGAGTAAACAGAAAAAGATAATGATTTTGGTTTTTTACCACCTAACCATGGCTCTGTAAAAGAAAAACTATATGTATTATATGTTCTACTAGATTGTAAACGTAAAGATAGTTTTTGACCATCTCCCATTGGTAAAGGCTTGTATGCTTCTTTATTAAATAAATTCTTTATAGAAAAGTTGTTAAAAGATAAACCTAGAGTACCAATAAAAGATCCTCCACCATAACCACCTTGTAGTTCTATTTGGCTTCCACCTTTTTCTGCAACAGTAAAATCTATATCTGCTGTTTTGTTTTGATAATCTGGAACTACATCTGGAGTAACGTTCGTATCAAAGAAACCTAATTGACCAATTTCTCTAATAGACCTAATAATAGCACTTCTACTAAATAAATCTCCTGGTTTTACTCTTAATTCTCTAAAAAGTACGTGATCATTAGTTTTATCATTTCCAGATACTGTTACTTTTCTAATTCGAGCTTTTTCATCTTCTCTAATTCTAATTTCTACTGTTATAGAATCATTTTTCACTTTAGTTTCTACAGCGTTTACAGATGAAAATAAAAATCCGCTATCTTGATATAATGTAGATAAATCTTCTGAAGTAGGAGAACCATCACCTTGAACACGTTCTTTTAAAACAGCACCATTATAAACATCACCTTTTTCAATTTTTAAAATACGATTCAATTGTTCGTCAGAATATTCTTTGTTACCAACAAAAAGAATGTCAGCAAATCTATATTGTCTACCTTCTTCTAAATTTATATTTATATTGATTGTATTATCGTCATTCCAAGTAATTTTATCACTTAAAATACGAGCATCTCTATAACCAAGTCTACTGTATTTATCTAAAATACTTTCTAAATCTTCTTCGTATTCTTCAACAATATATTTTGATCCTTTCCAAAAACGTCCTAAAAATTTCTCTTTAGTGTTTTTCATAGCTTTTTTTAGTTTTCCACCAGAAATAGCTTTGTTTCCAGTAAAAAGGATGTCTTTAATTTTTATTTTATTTCCTTTATCAATAAAAATAGCCATGTTAACAACGTTCACATCACTTGTGTCTTTTTGTACATCTAAACTTACTTTGGTTTTTAAGAAACCTTTGTCTGTATATTTTTTTGTGAAGTAGTTTTTTGAAGTTACAATTAAATTGTCTGTAACCATTGCACCTTGTTTTAACTCAGCGTCTTTTATTAATTCTTTTGCTTTTGATTTTTTTATACCAGAAATTTTAACATTGTTAAGTTGAGGTAATTCTAAAACATCAAATTGAAGATATACTGTATTGCCATCTATTTTAGAAAGGTAAACGTCTACATTACTAAACTGTTTACTTTCGTATAGTTTTTTTATTGCACTTGTTAGTTTATCTCCAGGTAATTTAATGTCTTGTCCGTTTCTTAAACCGGTAAAAACTCTTACAGTTTCTTCACTAAACTTTTTTAGACCAGTAACTGAAATGCCTCCTAAAGTATATTGTTTTCCTTTTTCAAAAGAAACATTAGAGCTGGTTTTAATTGAGTCTTTTTCTATTTGTGCAGTTGCATCAAAAGTAAAAAATAGTGCTATAAACACTATTGCAGCAGAAAATAATTTCATATAAAATTTATTCTGTAATTTGTTCGCTTGTTTTTCCAAATCTTCGTTCTCTATTCTGATATTCTATGATTGCATCGTAAAAATGCTCTTTTCTAAAATCTGGCCAAAGTATATTTGTAAAATATAATTCAGCATATGCCATCTGCCATAATAAGAAATTACTAATGCGTTGTTCTCCACTAGTTCTTATCATTAAATCAACGTCGGGCAAATTAAATGTATATAAATGGTTATTTATAATATTTTCGTCAATATCTTCAATTAAAAGCTCTTTATTAACAACTTTTTTAGATATGTTTTTGATTGTGTTAACAATTTCTTCTCTTGAGCCATAACTTAATGCAAAAGTTAAAGTGATTTCTGTATTGTTACTTGTTTGAGAAATAACATCATTTAAAACTTTTTGTGCTTTTTTGGGTAAACTTTCTGTTGCGCCAATAGAGTTTACTTTTACTCCATTTTTCTGAAAGTCTGGTAATTCTTTTTTTAGAGAATTTATAAGTAAGCTCATTAATGCATCTACTTCTAATTTTGGTCTGTTCCAATTTTCTGTAGAAAAAGCGTATAAAGTTATTGAAGAAACACCAATTTGAGAAGCTGCTTCAACAGATTCTCTAACCGCTGTAAGAGCATTTCTATGGCCAAAAATTCTATTCATTCCTTTACCTTTAGCCCAACGCCCATTTCCGTCCATAATTATGGCTACGTGTTTAGGAACTCTTTGTAAATCGACGAGTAGTTTTTTATCCATTTTTTATAATCCTTTAGTGTAACAAGCTGGTCTACCAAATGTGTAAATTAGAGAGAAACCAGTAAACATATACCAATCATTTCCTTTTCCTCCGTAATCTAAAGTAGAAATTCTACTTGTAGAATAATCTAAATCATCTTCAAAAGTATATCTAAATTTAGCTTCTAAAGAAAACGCTAAATTACCATATAATTTTGATTTATAACCAATTCCAATTGGTATTGCGTAGGATGTTTTGTTTGCATAAACATTCTCTGTTGGAGAAGTTTGTGATTCTATATATTTATAATTAAAAGCAGCTAATTCTAAAAGAATATAAGGAGTCCAAGTTTTATCGTCTGAAGATAAATCATACTCGTAAAAATTCCATTCCATTCCAACTGCCAATTCGTTTATAGTATTTGAAAAACTTAAATTTCTATTTACTTTAAAGTCTGTATCTGCACTTGCATCATTTCCATAAATTGGTAAATAACTATAAGTTGCCCTAAGAGCAATTCTAGGATTCCAATTATGTTTAAAAAACGCAGCTCCAGCGAGTTTGTTCGGAGAAATGTATGTAGTACTACCAATGTCTCCAACAAAGTTAGATCCTCCAATAGAAAGACCAATTTCATATTCTTGACCCAACAAAAGCGAGGTGAAGCTAATAAATGCGATAAGTATTATACTGTTTTTCATCCTAAAAAATGCGAGCAAATATAGGTATTTCAATTTGCTTTATAAAGTTAATATTCAGTCTTTTTTGAATAACAACTTTTTTGAAGTTTTATTGTTGATGATGCGTTAAAGGTTGGTTTCGTTTCTAGTATCTTCTCCCCACAATAATTTACTACGTAAAGTTTGTAAAAAAGATTGATTTTTGAGTAAGATACTTTTTATAGTAAAAGATGCTTTTTCTAAGTGTACAATAGTGTTTTGTGGTACAGATGTAATTCTTGAATCTAAAGAAATTAAGAAATCTTTTTCTCTAGAACTTACTTCTAATTTAATTTTAGTAGCATCAGAAATTACCATTGGTCTTGCGTTTAAATTATGTGGCGCAATTGGTGTAATTACAAGGTTTTTAGAGTCTGGCGAAATTACGGGTCCATTACAACTTAATGAATACCCAGTAGAACCTGTTGGTGTTGCTATAATTAAACCATCTGCCCAATAATTTGTTAAGTACTCACCATCTAAACTAGTGCTTACTCCAATCATGGAAGTTGTGTTTTTTCTAGCAATGGTAACTTCGTTTAAAGCAAAATTAAGTTCAGAGAAATTTTCTGATTCTGGCGTAGTTCTTATGGATAATAAAGATCTTTCTCGAATTGAATATTCACCTTTTAGAATGAGTTCAATGCTTTCTTTTATTTCGTCTTTTTGTATTGTCGCTAAAAAACCTAATCTTCCTGTATTTATTCCTAAGATAGGAATTCCTAGATCTCTAATGTAGCTTACTGCTCTTAATATTGTTCCATCTCCACCAATAGTAAACATGGTCTCAAAAGAACTGTTTAGGTCTCTGAAATGAGAAAAAGTTGGATATTTTTTATCTAAATAATTGCCCTCTACCAATAAATTGTAGAACTGTTCTTCTATAAAACAAACGATATTTTTTTCTTCTAATACTTCTAATAATATTTTAATTTCTTTTTCAGCAGAAATTGAATATGATTGACCGTAAATTGCTACTTTTTTCAAACTGTTGTTTTTTCTTAAAGCCCCTTAAAGACTTACATTTCTAGGTATTTTTGTAAATAATCTGATCTGTTTTTTAAATCCTCTAAATAGATGTCATTCTCATGAGAAGAAACTATTTTAAAATCATATCTTCTAAAAGTTTGAATGATTTCATTTATCTCATCAGAAACTATTCTTAACGTTATTTGAACAAAATCTGCAGTTTTATTAGAAATATATAATCCTAATAATTTACCACCATTTGCCTCAACAATTTGAGCAACTTTACCCATAGAATAATCGTTTACTAATTTTTCTACAATAAGTGTTTCACTTTCTTCAATCATAAATGGACTTGTAGAAAACACATCTAAAACTTCGCATAGATCATAATAACCTATGTACTTTTTGTCCTTATTTAAAACAGGAATAATGTTGGTGTCATTATCTGCAAATATTTTTAATAACTCTAAAACAGTTGCTTTTTCATCAGCAAAAAAATAATTTAATAAATGTGAATAAGAACCTAAGATTTCTTTTTTATTTTCAATTGTTTGTATATCACTTTCAGAAAAAGAACCTAACAATCTTCCATCTTCAATTACAGGAAAATGTGTTATTGGATAGTTTCTAAATATATTTAAAGCCTTTTTTACACTGTCTTTTAATTGAAGTGCTTTAATTTCTTTTAATATGTAATCGTTCATGTTCATTCTTTACGAATATAGGATAAAATGATTTAATGAGTTATCTTTGCTGCCTAATTTTAGATAATGACAAAGTTAAGTGTAAATATTAATAAAATAGCAACTTTACGAAATTCTCGTGGAGGAAATGTGCCAAATTTATTACAAGTTGCTTCAGATATTCAAGATTTTGGAGCAGAAGGAATTACAATTCATCCAAGACCAGATGAAAGACATATTAGATATCAAGATGCAAGAGATTTAAAATCTGTTGTTACTACGGAATATAATATGGAAGGGAATCCTGTTAAAAGTTTTATTGATTTAGTTTTAGAAGTAAAGCCTACACAAGTTACTTTGGTGCCAGATGCAGTTGATGCAATTACGTCGAATGCAGGTTGGGACACTATTACTCATCAATCTTTTTTAAAGGAAGTAATTACTGAATTTCATAACAACGGTATTAGAACTTCAATTTTTATTGATACTGATGTTAATTTGATTGAAGCAGCTGCCGAAACAGGAGCTCATAGAATAGAATTATATACAGAACAATTTGCAAGCGAATTTGAAAAAGGAAACTTTGATGCTGTTAAACCATATACAGAAGCTGCAATTTTAGCACATAAATTAGGTTTAGGTATTAATGCTGGACATGATTTAAGTTTAGATAATATTAAGTTTTTTAAAGAAAGTATTCCTAATCTTGCAGAGGTTTCTATAGGACATGCGTTAATTGCAGAAAGCTTGTATTTAGGGTTAGAAAATGTGGTAAACATGTATTTGCATCGATTAAAATAAATATGGAAATTCTACATTCAAAAATTTTAGGTGAAGGAGCTCCGTTGTTAATTTTACACGGATATTTTGGAATGAGTGATAATTGGAAATCACTTGGAAATAAATTTGCAGAAAATTTTGAAGTCCATTTAATAGACCAAAGAAATCACGGTAGAAGTTTTCATGCAGATGAATTTAATTACGAAGTATTAGTAGAAGATTTATATAATTATATACAACAACTTCAATTAGAAAATATTAATTTAATTGGGCATTCAATGGGAGGTAAAACAGCAATGTTGTTTGCCGTTACATATCCAGAATTGTTAAATAAGTTAATAGTTGTAGATATTTCTCCAAGATTGTATCAACCACATCATAATGCAATTTTAGCAGGCTTAAATTCTATTGATTTTTCAATACAAAATTCTAGAAATTTGGTTGATGAAAAGCTTGCTAAATTAATACCAGATTTTGGCGTTCGTCAGTTTTTAATGAAAAATCTTTATTGGAAAGAAAAAGGACAATTGGCGTATCGTTTTAATTTAGAATCGTTAACAGATAATAATCCAGAAGTTGGTGAAGCTTTGCCTTCTTTTACAGTTTTTGAAAAAGACACATTATTTTTAAAAGGAGAAAAATCAGATTATATTACTGATAATGAAACCCCAATTATAGAAGCTCATTTTCCGAAATCAAAAATTGTAAAAATTGCAAATGCAGGACATTGGTTGCATGCAGAAAATGCTAAAGATTTTTATAATGAAGTTTCAGGTTTTTTAAAATAACAGCATCACAAATGAATATAGAAAACGCACAAAAACAAGTAGACGATTGGATTAAAAACCATGGAGTTCGTTATTTTAATGAACTTACTAATATGGCGCAATTAACAGAAGAAGTAGGTGAAGTTGCCCGTATAATTGCAAGACGTTATGGAGAGCAAAGTGAAAAAGAATCTGATAAGAATAAAGATTTAGGAGAAGAATTAGCAGATGTTATGTTTGTAGTTTTGTGTTTGGCAAATCAAACCGGAATCAATTTGCAAGATGCATTTGAAAAGAAATTAGATATTAAAACAAAACGCGATCACGATCGTCATCACAATAATCAAAAATTAAAATAATGAGTTTTTTAGAAAAAATAAAACAACCAGTTTTTTGGTCTAGCTTTTTAAAAATTGCAATTCCTTTTTTTATAGTAGTAACTGTAATTTCTTTGTTAATTGGTAGTTCTAAAGATATTTTTGCCGGTGATTTTACAGCAGTTTCAGAAACAAATTTTAGTGATGGGAAATGGAAGAATTTCTTTGGATTTAAAGTTATTTTTAGTGTTTTTTATGGGTTGTATTTAACCAATAAAAAAATGAAATAATAATTTTAAATTACAATTTAGTACGACAACACAATGGATATATTATTGAACCTCATTGAGGATAAAAAAATAAAAGAAGAAATTACAATTTCTGGTTCTAAAAGTGAATCTAATAGATTGCTAATTTTACAAAACCTATTTCCTGAAATTTCGATAGAAAATTTATCAGATTCAGATGATTCTGTGCATTTACAACATGCACTTTCTACAAACGACGAAACTGTAGATATTGGTCATGCAGGAACTGCAATGCGTTTTTTAACATCATATTTTGCTGCAAAAAAGGGTAGAGAAGTAGTGTTAACAGGTTCTGAAAGAATGCAAAACAGACCTATAGAAATTTTAGTAAATGCGCTAAGAGATTTAGGAGCAGAAATTTCATATGAAGCTAAAGAAGGATATCCTTCAATTAGAATAAAAGGTAGCGAAATAACAAAAGAAAAAGTACAGATAAATGGTAATGTTAGTAGCCAGTATATTTCTTCATTGCTATTAATTGCGTCTAATTTAGAAAACGGATTAGAAATAGAATTACTAGGTAAAATAACTTCAATTCCATATATAAATATGACATTGAGTTTGTTAAACCAATTAGGGATTAAAACAAGTTTCGAAGGTAATTTTATTAAAGTTTCACCAACAAAATCAATTAAAGAACAAACGGTAGTTGTTGAGTCAGACTGGAGTTCTGCAAGTTATTTCTATTCAATTATTGCATTGGCAGAAATTGGTTCTGAAATTAAATTATCAGCATATAAAAAAGAAAGCTTGCAAGGAGATTCTTGTTTGGCAGAAATATATCAACATTTTGGAGTAGAAACTCTTTTTGGCAAAAACGCTGTCGTTTTAAAAAAAGAAAGAAAAACAAGTTTAGAAACTTTAGAAATAGATCTTAAAAACGCACCAGATATTGCACAAACCATTGCTGTAACATGTTTTGCAGAAGGAATTGCTTGTAATTTAACTGGTTTACATACTTTAAAGATTAAAGAAACAGATAGATTAGAAGCTTTAAAAGAAGAATTAACAAATTTAGGAGCAACTATTTCTGTAACCGATAAAAGTTTACATTTAGAAATTTCATCAGAAATAAATAAAAATATAGCAATTAAAACCTATAACGATCATAGAATGGCAATGGCTTTTGCA
This sequence comes from uncultured Polaribacter sp., assembly GCA_965367085.1. Lineage (GTDB taxonomy): Bacteria > Bacteroidota > Bacteroidia > Flavobacteriales > Flavobacteriaceae > Polaribacter. The sequence goes on along the minus strand of CBDUHF010000006.1, from coordinate 75,837 downwards.
CCTTTAGCTTTTAAAGTTCCAATAAAGGTTTTAAACGCAGAAGTTGTTACAAAATCGTACCAAAAATTTTGGGAAGACATGAAACAAATAGGAATTAAAATTGATGAACTGTAAATTAAACAGTTAAACACTTGACAACGCCTATTTCGATATCGTATATTTGCCGCTTTTACAGGAAAACATAATTTATGAAACTATCACATTTTGAATACGAGTTACCAGAAGAATTGTTAGCAAAATATCCTGCTGAACATAGAGATGAATCTCGCCTTATGGTATTAAACAGAAAAGAAGGTACTATAGAGCACAAGCTTTTTAAAGACGTTATAAATTACTTTGAAGAAGGTGATGTTATGATGTTAAATAATACCAAAGTTTTCCCAGCAAGAATGTACGGAAACAAAGAAAAAACTGGTGCAAGGATAGAAGTTTTCTTATTAAGAGAATTAAATGCAGAAAACAGATTGTGGGATGTTTTAGTAGATCCAGCAAGAAAAATTAGAATTGGTAACAAGTTATTTTTTGGAGAAGATGATAGTTTAGTTGCAGAAGTTATAGACAATACAACCTCTAGAGGAAGAACATTACGTTTCTTGTTTGATGGTGAGTATGATGAGTTTAGAGCAAAGTTATTAGAACTAGGGCAAACTCCATTACCAAAAAAATTAGAAAGAGAAGTAGAGCCTTTAGATGATGAACGTTATCAAACAATATTTGCAAAACACGAAGGGGCTGTAGCAGCACCAACAGCAGGTTTACACTTTTCTAAACACTTAATGAAGCGTTTAGAAATTAAAGGAGTAGACTTTGCAGAATTAACTTTACATGTTGGTTTAGGTACTTTTAGTCCAGTAGAAGTAGAAGATTTATCTAAACATAAAATGGATTCTGAGCAAATTGTGATACCTGCAGCAACTGCAAATAAAATTAACAAAGCTAAATCAGAAAAAAGAAGAATTTGTGCTGTTGGTACAACTGTTATGAGAACTATTGAATCTTCAGTTTCTTCTAAACAAGAATTAAATCAGTTTACAGGTTGGACAAATAAATTTATTTTTCCTCCGTTCGATTTTAGTATTGCAAATGCAATGATTACTAACTTTCATGAGCCAAAATCTACGTTAATGATGCAAGCAGCGGCATTTGCAGGTTATGATTTCTTAATGGAAGCTTACAAAGAAGCAATTAAAGAAGGATATAGATTCTCTACTTATGGAGACGCAATGTTAATTATCTAACATAACATATAATTAAAATTTAAAGACTGACAGTTTCTAATTGTCAGTCTTTTTTTTGGGCATTCCCTTTCAGGTCGCGCTTTACACTGTATCTTTTTTTCGTTCCTCAAAAAAGGATGTTGTTTCAATCGCTAATGCAGGTGTACTTGCAAACAACACTAATAACTTCAAATTATATGTGTACTTTTGCAATTGTAATTTTTTCAATCTTTTAATACTATTATTTTGACTAAAAAGAAAGACATAAGAGCTTTAACCAAAGAACAATTACGCGATTTTTTTGTAGAAAATGGCGATAAGTCTTTTCGTGGAAATCAAGTTTACGAATGGCTTTGGAGCAAGTCTTTACACACTTTTGAAGACATGACAAACATCTCTAAAGAAACTAGAGAAATGTTGCAAGAAAACTTTGTTATCAATCATATCAAAGTAGATTCTATGCAAAAAAGTAAAGATGGTACTATTAAAAACGGTATAAAATTACACGATGGTTTAATTGTAGAATCTGTTTTAATTCCTACAGAAAAAAGAACAACAGCCTGTGTTTCTAGTCAAGTTGGCTGTAGTTTAGATTGTAAATTCTGTGCAACAGCACGTTTAAAAAGAATGCGTAATTTAAATCCAGATGAAATTTACGATCAAGTTGTAGTAATTGACAAACAGAGTAGATTGTATCATAATAAAAAACTGACAAATATTGTTTTTATGGGAATGGGAGAACCATTAATGAACTATAAAAACGTGTTAAAATCTATAGAGATGATTACTTCGCCAGAAGGTTTAGGAATGTCATCAAAAAGAATTACAGTTTCTACTTCTGGAGTGCCAAAAATGATTAAAATGATGGCAGATGAAGAAGTAAAGTTCAATTTAGCAGTTTCTTTGCATTCAGCAATAGATGAAGTTAGAACTTCAATTATGCCATTTAATACAACTTTTCCTTTAAAAGATTTATTAGAGTCTTTAGAATATTGGTACGAAAAAACTCAAAGAACCATTACCTATGAATATATTGTTTGGAAAGGAATTAATGATAGAAAAGAAGACATAAAAGCGTTGGTAGAATTTTGTAAAGCTGTTCCTTGTAAAATAAACTTAATTGAATACAATCCAATTGATGATGGAGAGTTTCAACAAGCAAGTTCATCTGCAATTAATAATTATATTTCTAATTTAGAAATGCATGATATTACTGTTAATGTTAGACGCTCTAGAGGAAAAGATATCGATGCAGCTTGTGGTCAATTAGCTAATAAAACGTAATTATTTTTCTTTTTTAAGAATTGCTTTTTGAACAACAGAAATGGGGTAACCAAAAACTTCTGGTATTTCTTTAGACAATCCGCCTGTTGTAGTTTTGTTTTTTGTTGCTGAAAATAAAATCTCAAAATCTAATTCTTCTTCAGAAAACGAAAAACGAGAACTCAATAAGTTTCCTTGTACCTCAAAAAAGCTATATAAAGTGTTGTTTGAAAATCGAGATGGTAAAATAATTCCGTTATTTTCATCAACTTCATAAATGCCTTTTTCCTTGTCTTTAACAACTAGTGTATAATTTCTAGGGCTATTGTTATACATTAATACATAATTGAATCTATGAGCAGAATCAGTCTTTTTAAGATGAAATTCCATTGGTATTTCTTGTTTGCCTCGTGGAGAATCTATTAGTAAAGTTCCTTTATAAACTCCAATTGCATTTTCTGGAAAAGACGTTGGTTTTTCTTGAGAAAATCCTGAAAGGTAAATTGAAAAGATAAAACAGAAAAGAAATATATTTTTCATTAGAATATTGTTTTCTCAAATATAAACAATCATAATTAATTTCCTATTTTTGGTGTCTTATGAATTTAGTAGAACACATTAAACTTCCCATTCTTACAGAAATGGAACTCTTTGAAGAAAAGTTCAAAGAATCTATGCTTTCTAAAGTTCCGTTGTTAAATAGAATAACCTATTATATTGTTCGAAGAAAAGGGAAACAAATGCGACCAATGTTTGTTTTTTTAGTGGCAAAAATGGTTTCTAATGGAGGTTTTGATGAAAGAACTTATAGAGGAGCATCTGTTGTAGAATTAATTCATACGGCAACTTTAGTTCATGATGATGTTGTAGACGAAAGTAATAGAAGAAGAGGTTTTTTCTCTATAAACGCACTTTGGAAAAACAAAATTGCTGTTCTTGTTGGAGATTTTTTATTATCAAAAGGATTATTACTTTCAATAGATAATGAAGATTTCGATTTATTAAAATTAATTTCAATTGCTGTTCGTGAAATGAGTGAAGGGGAACTTTTGCAAATAGAAAAAGCACGAAAACTAGATATTACAGAAGCTGTTTATTTTGATATAATTCGTAAAAAAACAGCTACCTTAATTGCTGCTTGTTGTGGTATTGGAGCTGCATCTGTTGGCGCAAATCAAGATACTGTTCAGCAAATGAGAAAATTTGGAGAGTATATTGGTATAGCTTTTCAAATTAAAGATGATTTGTTTGATTATTCTGATGAAAAAATAGGGAAACCTACAGGAATAGATATTAAAGAACAAAAAATGACATTGCCTTTAATTTATACTTTAAACAATTGTTCTAAAAAAGAAAAATCTTGGTTAATTAACTCTGTTAAAAAGCACAATAAAGATAAGAAAAGAGTAAAAGAGGTAATTTCTTTTGTAAAAGAAAATGGTGGTATAGAATATACAATAACCAAAATGAATGATTACAAAAATATGGCAATAGCTATCTTAGAGAATTACCCTTCAACTAAGTATAAAACGTCTCTTTTAGAAATGATAGATTATGTTGTAGAACGTAAGATTTAATCAATTTGTAACTCTAACAATTCTTCAACAAACTCTCTAGAATTAGATAATCTTGGTACTTTGTGTTGGCCTCCTAGTTTTCCTTTTTTTCTTAACCAATCATAGAACAAACCTTCTCTTGCTTTGTGCACTTTAGGTATTTCTAAAGTCATATTTAAGTATCGTTTTGCTTCATAATCTGAGTTTATAGATTTTAGAGCATTGTCTAATAATTCTGTAAAATATTGTAAATTTTCAGGGGCTTTACTAAATTCAATTATCCATTCATGTCCTCCTTTTTCTTTACCATTCATAAAAATAGGACCAACAGTATAATCTGTAATTCTAGCGTTTGTTTTTTCACAAGCTAATCTTAAACTCTCTTCTGCGTTTTCAATAATTAATTCTTCGCCAAAAACATTTATATGATGTTTTGTTCTTCCGGTAATTTTTATTCTGTAAGGATCTGTTGATGTAAACTTAACAGTGTCTCCAATTAAATAACGCCATAAACCACCATTTGTAGTAATTAAAATGGCATAATTTATATTCCGTTTTACTTCAGAAAGAGGTATTGCTTTTGAGTTTTCTCCTTCATATGCATCCATAGGAATAAACTCATAGAAAATTCCATAATCTAACATTAGTAACAATTCTTTAGAACCATTTCTATCCTGAATAGCAAAAAAACCTTCAGAAGCATTGTAGGTTTCATAATATTTAAAATCCTTTTTAGGAATCAATCTTTTGTATTGTTCTCTATAAGGATTAAAGTTTACGCCTCCATGAAAATACACTTCTAAGTTTGGCCAAACTTCTAAAATATTATCTTTTCCTGTTCTTTCTAAAATTCTATTTAAAAGAACTAACATCCAAGAAGGTACACCAGCTAAACTCGTAATATTTTCATCAATAGTTTCATCAATTATTGCCTCCATTTTGGTTTCCCATTTAGACATTAAAGCAACTTCTTGACTTGGAGCAGAACTAAAATCTGCCCAAAAAGGCATGTTTTCAATAATAATTGCAGACAAATCTCCAAAATAAGAATTGTTATCTTGATACACATCAGAACTTCCTCCTAAACGTAAACCTTTCCCTGTAAAAAGTTGTGTATCTTCATTATTATTAATGTACAAACACAACATATCTTTACCAGCTTTCATATGGCAATACTCTAGAGCTTCATCACTTACAGGAATAAATTTGCTTTTTGCATTGGTTGTACCGCTAGATTTTGCAAACCATTTTATTGGAGTTGGCCAAAATAAATTTTGTTCTCCTTTTCTGCAACGTTCTATTAAAGGTTCAAAAGTTTCATATTTCTGAATAGGAACTTTATCTGCAAATTCTTTATAGTTTTTAATGTAGGAAAACCCTTTTTCTTTACCAAATTCAGTGTTTTTGGCTGTGTTTAATAGCTTTAATAACAATTCTTCTTGTACATCTGTAGGATATTTTAGAAACAGCTCAATTTGATGCTTACGCTTCTTTAAAAACCAAGAAATTATAGAATTGATAAACTGAAACGCCATAGAAATTCGTAAGTTTGTTTAGTGTGATTTTTAAGAAACTCATCTTTAAAATCACTTGTTAAAAATAGTAAAATATTTTATATGAAGTATCAAGGAGTTTTAAAAAAAATGATGACTGAAAATACCGAAGAAATTCAGTATTATTTAGATATGAATGATGATTTTATAAACATGAATCAGTTGTTAAACAAAGAGATTTCAATTAATTTTGAAACCTATGAATGTTTAAACTGTCATTTAGAAAAAGAAATCTTTAGACAAGGTTTTTGTAAATCTTGTTTTTTTGAAACACCAAATGCAGGAGATTGGATTATGAGACCTGAATTAAGTAAGGCGCATTTAGGAATAGAAGATAGAGATTTAGCTTATGAACAATCTGTGCAATTAAAACCACATATTGTGTATTTAGCAAATTCGAGCAATGTAAAAGTTGGAGTTACTAGAAAACAACAAGTTCCAACTCGTTGGATAGACCAAGGAGCTCATGAAGCCATAGAAATTGTAGAAGTTCCAAATAGATATTTAGCAGGAATTACAGAGGTTGCTTTAAAAGAGTTTGTTGCAGATAAAACCAATTGGCGTAAAATGCTAAAGAATGATATTGAAGATGAAGATTTAGTTGAATGGAGAAATAAATTAGCTAAATTTATTCCTGAAGAAGCTAAAGAATACTACTTAGAAAATAATGCTGAAACACATTTAAATTTTCCGGTGCTTAAATACCCTAAAAAACCAAAAAGCTTGAATTTGAAAAAAACACCTAACTATAAAGGAAAATTAGTTGGAATTAAAGGACAATATTTAATTTTTGAAGACGAAACTGTTTTTAATGTGAGAGCCAATGAAGGCTTGGTGGTTTCAATTGAAGTTTAAAGTTTCTAAAGGATAAATGAGAAAAATAGTTGTTACTTACTAGCAATCAACTTTTCTAAAACTATTTCTACACCTAAATCATTATTACTTTCTGTAGCATAATTAGCAATTTCTGTAATGTCTTTGTGTGCATTTTTCATAGAAAAACTAAAAGTTGCTTCTTGCATCATTTCTATATCATTATGATAATCGCCAAAAACCATAGTTTCTTCTTTGGTAACGTTTAACAGTTTTTGAACTTCTCTTAACGCGGCTCCTTTATTTGCTTTTTCATCAGAAATATCTAGCCAATTTTGTCCTGAAACTTTTAATAAAACTTCATCTTTTAAATGTTCAATTTCTGGATAAATATATTTTTCTGAAGATTCGTAATGATAAACAGCAATTTTAAGAATAGGGATTTCACTTGCTATTTTAATTAAATCATCTGTAATATAATAGCTATGATAATATTCTTGAAATAGAGAAATAAACTTTTGATCTTTGGTTTCTAAATAAGCAGCATCTTTACTACAAAGTACAATATTTGCATTTTTAATAGTTCTTAAAATCGGAATTATTTTAGCAATTTTATCAGCATCAAGAGAATTGAGTAATAAAACATCATCTCCATTTTTTGCAATTGCACCATTTTCTGCAATTACAAGAATATCATTTTTTATAGATGATAATTTATCTACAATACTGTTGTATTGTCTGCCACTTGCTGCCGTAAAATGTATGTTGTGTTTTTGTAGTTGTTTAAAGAGTTTAAAAAAAAGAGCGCTCATTTCACCCTTAGAGTTTAGTAGTGTTCCATCCATGTCAGAAACTACTAGTTTCACTTTTGAAAGATCCATTTAAAAAATGTAAAAAGTTGAAATTAAATAAGTTTGGTAGAATTTCTAACTACTAAATCTGTTTTTACTACTATAGTTTGTGGTTTTTTCTCTTCTGTTTTTTTGTCTAATCTTTCAATTAACATTTTTGCAGCAGTTGCTCCCATAATATCTCCATGTTGACTTACTGTAGTCATTCTTGGACTAGAATGTCTTGCTAAAATTCCGTTAGAAAAAGAAATCACAGAAAAATTCTCAGGTACTTTATGACCTTTCTTAATAGCAACTTTCATTGCTGCAATTGCAGATGATTCATCTGTTGCTAAAACACAGTCAATCTTATTGTTTTCAAAGATTGGTGTTAAAATACTTTCGTAGTTTTTATAATCATCATCAATATTGATAATAAGATTTTTATCTACTGGTAAATTAGCATCTTCTAATCCTTTTAAATATCCTAAATTTCTACGTTTACCAATTTCTAAATTGCTAATTGTAGAAATAAAAGCAATGTTTTTATGTCCTAGTTTAACCAGATGTTTTACTGTGCTTCTTGCACTATCAAAATTATCTGTAACAACTTTATCGCAATCAATTTTTTCTGCAACTCTATCAAACATTACAATTGGCGTTCCGTTGCTAATTGTTTCTTCAAAATGTTTGTAATCATTTTTTAAAATAGTTTCTTCAGAAAGAGATAAAATAAAACCATCTATACTTCCGTTAGAAAGCATTTCTATAATTTCTACCTCTTTGTTAAAAGATTCATTAGAAATACAAGAAATAATTTTGTAACCACTTTCATTGGCAACTCTTTCAATACCGTTAAAAACTTGAGCAAAGAAATAATTTAACATATTAGGAATAATAATTCCAATAGTTTTTGTTTGCCTATTTTTTAAACTTAAAGCATTAAAATTTGGTTTGTAGTTTTTTTCTTTTGCAAATTTCTGAATCTTTTCTTTGGTACTTACACTAATTTCATAGCTATCATTTAAGGCTTTAGAAACCGTAGAAATAGATACATTAAATTCTTTAGCAATGTCTTTTATGGTAAGTCTTTTCATATATAAAACGATATAAGTGCCTAAAATACAAAAATCTCTTTATAATCAAAGTTCTTAAATTATTATTTTATTTTTTTAACTTCTCTAGAAGAAAATTTTAACTCATAAATTAAGAATAAAAACAAGATAAAATACTCTAAACCAACTAGCCACAAGTTTTCTTTCCAAGGTGTATTTGCATACGCTTGATAACTTAAAATTATTGCTAAACTCCAAATTACAGGAAACCTATATTTTGTAAAAACAGATAAAATTAGTGGTGTTGCAACATACCAAGGATGAACCGTTGTAGCAGTAAAATAATAAAAACACAAGCCAAATAACATAGCAGTTATTAGTTGAACTAGTGTGTGGTTTTTTCTAAAAAAAGTAATGATAAAAAGAAAAGTAATTGTTAGTATTGGTGTTATTTTTCCAATAATTGCAATTTCATTATAACCTCTAAATAAATACCCAATTTCTCTAAATATATAATAGAAACTAGCGTTAAATTCAAAATTTCTAAACCATAAACCAACAGAATTAGAATAATTTACAATTAATTCTGAGGAATAAAAAGGAAGGAAAAAAAGGATTGTAGTTGTAATTATAATACCGTAAAAACTTATTATTTTTTTTATTCCAGAAAAATAAGTTGCTTCTTTTTTTACAAACCATTGAAAAAATAAAGGCAAAAATAATAACGGAATTAGTTTTACAGAAATAGAACATGCAATTAAAACGGCAGCGTAAATCCATTTTTGCTGATGTAATTTATATAAAGCCCAAACAAGAAAAAATAACATTACAGGTTCAAAGTGTAAGTTTCCTGTCATTTCTATAATGATAAAAGGATTTAAAATATACCAGAAAATATTTTTAATAGGAAGATTTAATCTTTCTAGTAGTTTCTTTCCAAAATAAAGAATTCCAATATCAGCAAGTATTATTAAAGTTCTTAAAACTATTACAGATCCAAAAATACTTTTACTTGCAAATAGCGCAGCAATTAAAAAACAAAGTTGATTTATTGGTGGGTAATTTGTGTAATGACTTCCATTCATTTCACCCATTCCATCATATAAAATAGATGCTTCTGCAATAGGCTTTAAACTTTGTTGTATGTAAGTTTCAGGTAATGATAAATAAGGATTTAAACCTTCAAGAATCATCCTTCCATCCCAAATAAACCTATAAAAATCTTGAGATAAATTAGGGATAGCAAATAAAAATACCAGTCTAAAAAGTATTGAAAGTCCTATTAAAGTAGAAAAATGAATTTCTTTAGATTTTATCAAAAAATAAAAACAGGTAAATAGAGAAACCCATAAAAATAACAACTTACTAAATTCTGTTCTTTCTAAAAAATAAGCAAAAACAAAATATAGAATTGTACTTATTGTAATTAATAAAACGGATTTGTATTTATTAAAAAAAGACATTAGGCTTTAGAAAAGATTGACTTAAAGAAAACGTAACTAAATCCGAAGAAAAGCATAAAATGAAATGGGAATAATCCAAAATCTCCTCCTTGATTACCTACAATAAAAGCACTATACATTCCAAAGACAAAATACAATGCAAGAAGACCTTCTAAAACTACATGAATAGATGGTTTTTTCTTAATGTATTTGTTACTTTTCCAACCGTCTTTTGATGTTTTTATATTGAATTTTGGCGTTCTAACAAACTCACTTTTTTTACCAAAATGACCTTCTAAAACTGCAATCGTATTATGTAATGAAAAGCCCATTGCAACAGAGAAGAAAGTAAAAAAAGCACCTATGTATTTGAAGAATTTTTTAAATCCACCGCCATAAATATTTTTATACATATACCAATAACATATAAAAAAGATGATAGAACTAATTACAAAAAAGCTCATTACATAAAAGTAGTTTTTAAGATGCGCATATTCATTTTTAATATACAACATTGGGATACTTAAAACAGCCACTAAAAAAATAAAAGTAAACATAGAACTGTTTAATAAATGCAGTAAACTATGAATTTTTGATTTAAATGGAACGTTCTTACTTGTAATTACACGTCTCATCATTTTCTGAAAATTCTCTGCGCCACCCTTATTCCACCTAAATTGTTGAGATCTTGCTGCACTAATAACAACAGGTAATTCTGCAGGAGTTTCTACATCTTCTAAATACTTAAATTTCCAGTTTTTTAATTGTGCTCTATAGCTTAAATCTAAATCTTCAGTTAACGTATCTCCTTCCCAATTACCAGCATCATAAATACATTCTTTACGCCAAATACCTGCAGTTCCGTTAAAATTAATAAAGTGTCCTTTGCTATTTCTACCTACTTGTTCTAATGTAAAATGAGCATCTAAGGCAAAAGCTTGAATTTTTGTAAGCGTAGAATAATTTCTGTTGATATGTCCCCAACGTGTTTGCACAACGCCAATTTTGTTATCTTTAAAATAGGGAACAGTTTTATATAACCAATCTGTTTGCGGTAAAAAATCGGCATCAAAAATGGCAATAAATTCTCCTTTTGCAATTTTTAAACCTTCTTTTAGCGCACCAGCTTTAAAACCTTCTCTATTGGTTCTTTGTATGTGCTGTATGTCAATGCCTAATTTTTGAATTTTTTTGACAAATTTAGAAGTGGTTTCTACAGATTCATCCGTAGAATCATCTAAAACTTGAATTTCTAATTTGTCTAAAGGATATTCTATTTTGGCAATGTTTTCTAGAAGGCGTTCCATTACATACAATTCATTATAAACAGGCAATTGTATTGTAACGTAAGGAATTTCTTCTGGATTATTAAAATCGAATTTTATAGAATTGTCTTTTTTCTTTTTAGACTTTAAATAGTTAATTAACAGGTTTAATTGTGCCAATGCATATAAGAAAATAAGAAGCAAAGAAATTGAGTATATGACAATGATGATGTACGCTAATACCATTATTTAAAACTGTATTTAAAGATCCAACCTAATATTTTAATACCTGCAAAGATACTTCCTTTTACTGTACCTGAAACTTTAGAAACTCCAATTCTATTTCTATACTTCATAGGGATTTCTGTATATGTTAATTTTTGTTTTAATGCTTTTAATTGCATTTCTACTGTCCAGCCATATGTTTTGTCTTCCATATTTAGACCTAATAATTTATTGTATTTAATAGCTCTAAAAGGACCTAAATCTGTAAACTTTGCTCCAAAAAATAATTTCATTAAAAAGGTAGCTAACCAATTACCAAAAATTTGTTGAGGTGTCATAGAACCTTGTTCTCTTAATTCTTTTACTCTAGAACCTATTACTAAATCTATGTTATCATTAATAATCGGGTGAATTAATTCTGTTAATTGTTCTGGGTAATCAGAATAATCTCCATCTAAAAAAACAATAATTTCTGGTTTTGTTTTTTGATTTTCAATGTATTCCATTCCTTTTAAACAGGCAAAACCATAGCCTTTTCTGTTCTCTTTTAAAACAGTTGCTCCTGCGTTTTTTGCGTTAATTTCTGTGTTGTCTGTAGAATTGTTACTAACAACAATAACTTCATCCACAATTTTAGGAATATCATTTATAACTTTAACAATAGAATCTTGTTCGTTATAGGCTGGTATAATTACTTTAATTATTGAATTCATTTATCTTAAATCAGCAAGATTATTTTCTCTTTTAAATGAGGAAAAATCAGTCCAATCTTTTATTTTTTTACCATTTTTAAACTTTGATGCTTTTATCAACTTTAGTTCTTTGTATATAAAACAATACCCGTCTTTTAAATTATTTTTTAATTGACATTTATGATTTATAACTCCTAGTTTGTTGTAGTATAACCACCAATTATTTTTCTTTCCGCTTTTAAAATGACCTTCTTTTTCTACGGATTTATTATCTCTGTAAAAATACCAATATTTGTCTTCTAAATTATCTCTAAATCGACCTTCTTTTTTGATATTTCCATTTTTGTAGTAAAATTTCCAATAACCAACTTTTTTATTATTAGAAAGCCAACCTTCTTCCTTTATATTTTTGTTTTTAAAATATATTTTTTTATATCTTTTTTGAGAAAAAAGAATTAAAGGAAATGATAAAAAAATAAAAAAGATTGCTTTTTTAAAAGACATTATTTGTTGTTTACTAACTCCATTAAATCAACGTCATTTCCTAATAATATCTCTGTAGGATTTATTCTACCTTCTTCTGGTCCGTTTTCTAGTTTTAAAACTCCTCTTGGGCAAACAGCAGAACAAACACCACAACCAACACAACTAGAACGAACAATATTTTCTCCTTTTTGAGCATATGCTCTAACATCAATTCCTTGTTCACAATACGTTGAACAATTTCCACAAGAAATACATTGTCCTCCATTTGTGGTAATTCTAAATCTAGATTTAAATCGCTGTATAAAACCTAAATAGGCTGCTAAAGGGCACCCAAATCTACACCAAACTCTGTTTCCAAAAATAGGATAGAAGCCTGTACCAATTACTCCTGCAAAAATAGAACCGATTAAGAAACCATAAATGTCTTGAATAATTTGTGTTTTCATTCCAAAGATTTGATCTGCTCCAGAAAAGAAAGTGTACAAAGCAAAACCTGTCATCACTAAAACAAAAACTAAAACAGAATGAATTATAATACGTTCTGCTCTCCAAGAAAGTAATGTTTTACTAGATAATTGCCTGTAAGGATCTCCTAATGTTTCTGCCAATCCTCCACAACCACAAACCCAAGAACAGTACCATCTTTTTCCGAAGAAATAAACCATTACAGGAACAACAACGATTGTTAAAATAACTCCCCAAACTAGAATAAATAAACCAAAAGAACCACTAGAAAGTAAATCGTCTAGATTCCATTTAAAGAAAAAATCATAATCTAAAGGAAAAGCATTTTTAAAGTCGTACCAAGGTTTTTCAAAACGAACTAATATTTCTGGAATTAAAAAAGCAAATACAATTTGAAAAAATAATACAGAAGTTGTTCTTAAAATTTGATATTTATTATGTCTGTATTTTATATACATTCTAACAGCCATCACTGTCATAACTGTGCAATATAAAAAGCCATACAAAAACCACTGACTTGCAGAGTTACCACTAATAGATTCGCTTATTGGATCTACCAAATACACCCAGTTTACAATAAAATCTGGATAAAAATAAAGTAGAATGTAAAAGCCAACTAAAAAGATAAAAGCAAACCAGCCAATCCAACCACGATTTGTTGCAGCATTTAGAAAAATCCCATCATTTTTTATTCCTGGAGGACCTAAAATAACAACATCAGGAATTATAAATAACAAGGCTCCAATAATTCCTAAACCAAAGGTTAAGAACCAATATAAACCTCTATTCTCAGTAATACTTCCTGTTCCAGAAGCTTTAATAAATTGATAAGATAAACTATGAGGTTTGTCCCAAATAACTTTATCCCATTCACTATTTTTTTTGTGAATTGCATTAGAAGTTTCTAAAGCAGTGGTAATTTCTTTTGATAGGTTAAAAGTACTAGAAAACTCTTTGTCTACTACTTTCATTTTTAGTGTATTAATAAACCACTCACTTTTTATGTTTTTACTTTTAATGGTAGTTTCAAAAGTGTCTGAGGTTACTATAAATTTGCCTAAAAATAATAAAGATATAAATGCTAATAATCCTATTAAAAAGATAATTAAACCAGTATTTTTAATTGCTTTCATATTTATACTTTGTTAAAAATTCTTTTCCAGCTTTTCTTTTTTAACTGAATATTAGTATTGTTTTCTTTGTTGAATTTGGCTACAATTTCAGCTTCATGAAGTTTGTAAAACTCAGGATCAAAATTAGCATCAGCTAAATGTTCTATAACAAATTCTATAGATTTGTTTTCTGTTAACCAACTGTCAAATATTTCATGACGCATTCTTATTCCAAAAGTATTTATCCCTAAAAATTTATTAGAATCTTTATCAAATGAAATGGTAACACATTTTTTGTTGTCTTTATGTTTCCATTGAAAATAAAGCTCAGAATCAGTTTTACTTCTTTCACTAAAAACCCAACCATAAGTTTGGTATTCAATGTCTAAAAATTTAGCAGAATTAAACCAATTCCCAGGTTTATATTCCGTTTTTTTATTACAAATTGTTTGCGCTAATGTTTCTCCCATCATTCTTCCTGTGTACCAAACAGCTTCATTATTTCTGCGCTTACCAATTGCTTCATGCTGTTCTGCACAATCTCCTATTGCATAAATATCATCAATATTTGTTTCTAAATATCTGTTAACTAAAACGCCTCTCTTAGTTTCTATTTTGCTGTTCTTTATAAAGTCTATATTTGGGGTTACTCCAGCTGTTAAACCAACAACATCACAAAAAATTTCTTCGCCAGTTTCTTCAATGATAACAGATTTTACATGTCCAAATTCATCAGATTTAATTTCTTTTAAATTTGTGCTAAGACGTAAATCTATATGGTGTTCTTTTATATGTTTATTAATCATTTCAGATTCTTGAGCTGGTAAAACTCCGTTCCAAAAACTATTTTCTCTCACTAAAAAAGTAACAGGAATATTTCTACTTCTTAACATTTCTGCTAATTCAATTCCTATTAATCCACCACCAACAATTACAGCCCTTTTACAAGTTTTATTATTAGGTGCGTATTTTTCTAATTTTTCTAAATCTTGTTTATGATACATACCAATTACACCATTTAAATCTTGCCCAGGCCAACCGAATTTGTTTGGTTTAGATCCTGTAGCAATTATAAGTTTTGTGTAAGGTAAAGAAGTACCATTTGTAAAGTCAAGTTTTTTACCATCTGTATCAATAGAGTTTACTTGAGCTTCTAATAATTCTATATTATTTTTTTGCCAGAACCAATTTTCATAAGGTTGAGTGTGTTCAAACTTCATGTGACCCATGTAAACATACATAAGTGCTGTTCTAGAGAAAAAGTATTTATGTTCTGCAGAAACTATAGTAATTTTTTTATCAGAATTTTTTCTAATATGTCTAGCAGCAGTAACGCCAGAAATTCCATTACCGATAATAACGATGTGCTCCATAATTAATTGATTGTTGCTTTTATGTCGAAGCTAAAGTTAAGAACTTAATATTAATATCTAGTTTAGAATTAATATAAATAAAGATGCGTTTTATTATTTTGTAAGTAATTTAAAATAGTAAAGACTTAAATTATAATTTAAACCAATTTACAGTTAATATTTAATCGATGAAAAAAGCATTTTCTACATTTCTAATAGCAACAATTTTAATTATCAGTGTACAATCTTATGCTCAAGATAAAACAGATAAAAGCAATATTCAAACATATACACCTTCTAAGTTGTTAGATAAAGGGCAGTGGGATGTTAAGTTTTTTAATAATTTATACACACAAACTAAATCTGCAGACAGTAATGGTAAAAGTAGTTTAGACGCTGCAGGAAGGTCCAATTATTTTACAACTACGTTGGATATTTTTACAGGAATTTCTGAAAACAATAGATTAAATATTGGTTTGTTATTAGAGTATAGGTCTAATACAATTAATGGAGAAAGTGCAACTTCTGTATTTAGTTTTGGAAATGATGCGAATTCTAGAAATGGACTTTCATCTTTTGCTCCTGCTTTAAAATGGCAACCCATAGAAAGTGTAGGTAATTTCTCTATTCAGAGTGCATTTCATATTCCTGTTAATAGTAAGGAAACAGATGGAAATGGAGTCTTTTTAGACCAAACTGCTTATATGTTTCAAAATAGGTTTTTTTATGATTATACGTTTCCAAGTAATGAATGGCAATTATTTGCAGAGTTAAATACTGAGTATAATTTTGGTGATGAAGCTAGTTTTGCAAACAAAACAATTGTTCTAGCTCCTGGAGTTTTTATGAGCTATTTTCCAAGTGATAAATCTACTATTTTAGGATTTTTACAACACTATCAACGCTTTGGAGATTTTACACAAGACTTTACTTCTTTAGGTTTTGGTGGAAAATATCAATTAAATAAAACGTTGAATTTAGAAGTATTATATAGTAAGTTTGTGAGAGGTACAGACAATGGCTTAGGACAAAGTTTTAACATTGGTTTAAGAGCATTGTTCTAGTATAATTGTATTTTGTGACCATATATGAAAACACAAAAACTACTTTTACTACTAGTCTTATTACAATTTTCTTGTAAAAGTCAGACAAAAAAAATTAACGGAATTAGCTTTGTAGCATCTAGAGATTCTATAAATTCTAATCATATTACACCAGTTATAAAGGCACAAGGCAATTATGTTGCATTGATGCCTTTTGGTTTTATTAGAGATATATCTTCACCTAAAATAATTCATAATTCTAACAGACAATGGTTTGGAGAAACTCAAAACGGATTATCACAATACGCTAAAAGTTTTCAAAAAGAGAAGGTTAAAGTCATGGTAAAACCTCAAATTTGGCTATGGCGTGGAGAATTTACTGGGTATTTAGAGATGGATTCTGAAGAGAATTGGACTATTTTAGAAAACTCATACACAGAATTTATTTTAACGTATGCAAAAGCTTCTCAAGAACTAAAAGCTGATATTTTATGTATTGGAACAGAATTAGAGAAATTTGTTCTGAACAGACCCAAATATTGGCAAGAATTGGTTGTTAAAATTAGAGAGGTTTATAAAGGAAAACTAACTTATGCAGCAAATTGGGATGAATTTAAAAGAGTTAAATTTTGGAATCAATTAGATTTTATTGGGATTGATGCTTATTTTCCTTTAAGTGATAAAAAAACACCTTCTGTAGAAGATTTTGAAAATGGATGGAAGAAACACAAAGATGAAATATTAAAAATTCAGAAACAGTTTAATAAACCCGTTGTTTTTACAGAGTTTGGTTATAGAAGTGTAGATTTTAATGCAAAAGAACCATGGAAATCAGATAGAATAGAAGGAAACGTAAACTTAATTGCACAAGCAAATGGTTTGCAAGCAATTCACAATCAATTCTGGAATGAAGAATGGTTTGCTGGAGGTTTTATTTGGAAGTGGTTTCATAAACACGAAAATGTTGGTGGAGAAAATAATAACAGGTTTACACCCCAAAATAAGCCTGCAGAAAAGTTAATGAAAAAGCTTTATAATAAATAAGTTAAGTTTATAAATATGATATTCGTCGTATTTTATTTGTAAGATTCGTGTTAAATTTGTTTTCAACCAAAAACTAAAATCATGAAAAAAATAATTGTTCCTATCGATTTTTCTAGCCACTCAGAATTTGCATTAAAAGCAGCGGCGCTTTTGGCTAAAAAACACAATGCAGAAATTTGTGCATTACATATGCTAGATATTCAGTTTGTTAACATGTCTGAAAGTGAAAGCTATGGACAAGAAAAAGCTGTTTTCTTTTTAAAATTAGCAGAAAAAAGAATGAAGAAATTTTTACACAAAGAATACTTACAAGGTGTAAAAGTTTTTCCAATTATAAAACATTATAAAGTTTTTAGTGAAATTAATACGATTGCCCAACAAGTTAATGCAGATTTAATTGTTATGGGTTCTCATGGAGCAAGTGGTTTTAAAGAATTTTTTATAGGCTCTAATACAGAGAAAGTAATTAGATATGCAGAGTTGCCTGTTTTAGTGGTTAAAAATGATTTAAACGATGTAGTTTTTCATGATGTAGTTTTTGCAACAAGTTTCTCTAAAGAAACCATGAACGCTTATAAAAAACTGTTAAAAATCATAGAACTTTTAGATGCTAGATTACATATCTTATATGTAAATTTACCTAATGAAGATTTTCTTTCTACTCCAGAAATGGAAAAATTAGCAAATAAATTTTTATTTGAAACAGAAGGAAATACAAACAGAATAAAAGATATTAGTTTTGTTTGTGATCGATCTATAGAAAAAGGAATTTTAAATTTTGCTAATTCAGTAGGAGCAGATTTAATTTCGTTAATTACACATGGTAGAAGAGGATTATCTCATATTTTTGCAGGAAGTATTTCTGAAGACATTTCAAATCATTCAGCATTACCAATAATGACTCTTAAAATTTAAAATTATAAATGAAGATTAAACATTTTTTATTACTTGTAACAATTTCAATTTTTTACTTTTCTTGCTCAGAAGATAACGATGTAACAGTCTCTAGAAATTTACAAGAATATTTAGATGAAAATTCTACTACAGATTTTGGTAATGTAATTGCTTGTGCAGCAAGTGCAAGCGGAAGTACAAGTTTAACTTATATCTTCTATTATCCAGAAGTTGGTGCTTCAGATATTAGATACTATGAAGCAGATATTTCAATTACAGATAAAAATGATTTTTCTAATTATCGAAGAGAAATATTATCAGTACAAGATGTTTTTGATGGTAAATTACAACGATTCTCTAGATCAAGTTCTGTAGAAGGTTGGTCTATTATTACGTATGTTTTAGATGGAAAATTACATAAATCTGAACCAATACGTTTAAAAAACACATCAAAAACTACAGAGTGGAAAGATGATGTTACCATAGAATATCCAGAAACTTTAACTCCAAATTTCAGATGGACAGATGGTTCTTATGATGATAGTGTTATTTATTTTCAAGTAATATCAGAAGCAGATGATGATAGTTTTATTTCTGGAACTTATACGGAAGAAAAAACATTTCAGTTTTATGATATTTCAAATGTAGTTTTAAATATTAATTTAGAAACTCCAGAAGATTTAGTTGTAGACACAGAATACAATTTCACCTTAATGGGAGTAAGTGAAGATAATTGGGTTAATTTGGTTATCGAAAAACCTTTTGTTCCAAGAAATTTACAAGAATATATAGATGCTTCAACAACATTTACCTTAGATAAATTAGAATATGCTTTTGCAGCAAGTGCAAATGGTAATAATTCACTTACTTATATTTATTATCATCCTATAGATGGAGCCAGAGAAGTAAGGTATTATGAAGCAGATATTTCAATTACAGATAAAAATGATTTTTCTAATTATAGAAGAGAAATTTTAACAGATGATTCTTTTTTTGGAGCTAAATTAAGAAGAATTTCACGTTCAAATTCAGAAGATGGCTGGTGTATTGTTACGTATGAAGCTGATGATAAATTACATATATCTGAGCCAATTCGATTAAAAAATGCATCAGAACCTACAGAATGGGGAGATGATGAAACTGTGTTAATAGATGCATCAGAAACCTTAAAACCAAAATTTACTTGGTCTGATGGAACTTTTGTGCCAAATGAAAGCTATTTTCAAGTATTTACAGAAAGTGATAATACTTTTTTGTCTGGTACTTTTACAACAGAAAAAGAAATTCAATATTCTAATGAAACAAATGTAATTTCTTCGATTAATACAGAAACACCAATAAGTTTAATTTTAGATAATGAATATGATTTTACTTTAATGGGTATAAGTGAAGATCATTGGGTTAATTTATATATTAAAAAAACTTTTATTGCTGAATAAATGAAGTTAAGAAGCTTTTTTCTGGTTTTCTTATTTTTGGTTTCTCATGTTGGGTTTTCTCAAGAGAATACAATTTCTGAAATTAAAATTAAAGGCGCAAAAAAAACTAACACAGTATTTTTAAAGCAGTTAATAAAATCTAAAAAAGGACGTGTTTTAGATTCTATCATTTTACAAAAAGATGTCACAAGACTTAAAAGATTGCCAGTTGTAAGTTATGCTTATTTTGAAGTTCTTAAAAAAGAAAACAATACATATTCTGTTTCTATACACCTTGAAGAAAACGGAACGTTAATTCCGAATATTAATATTTGGACAACCACTAATAAAGTGTTTTCTTATAAAATAGGATTGTATGAACATAATCTTTTTGGAAAAAGTATCACATTAGGAGGTTTTTATCAGAACAATGGTTTTGACTCATATGCTCTAAATTTTAAAGCACCATTTTTGTTTTCTAAACAATGGGGATTAGGGCTGAATTTTAAAAATTGGAAAAGTGAAGAACCTTTATATTTTGGTAATGAAACTGCAAATTACTTGTATAATAATATATCATTTGAAGTATTAGGCTTGTATAGAATTAATTTTAACAACGCACTTAATTTTGGTGTTACTTTCTTTAATGAAAAATATCGATATTTATCAGGCTTTTTAGACCCACAAATACCTCAGCCTTTAGAGTTAGATAAAGTATTGTATAAAATGGTTTTTATCCACACGAATATAAAACGTCATTATCAATATTTAAATGGATTTAAAAATGTATTAACTACACAATTTGTAACTGCAGATAATAAATTTCAAGAAAACTTTATGATTGCTTGGAATGATTTATTTTATTTCAAAAGAATTGGTGATAAAGGAAACTGGGCAAACAGACTTCGTCTAGGACTTTCTTCTAATGATAAAACACCTTTTGCACCTTTTGCACTTGATAATAATGTTAATTTAAGAGGTGTTGGTATTTTGGTGGATAGAGGAACAGGTAGTATGGTTCTAAATTCTGAATATAGATACACTATTTATGACAAAAAATGGTTGGCAATACAGACCAATATTTTTTCAGATATTGGTTCTTGGAGAAATCCAGGAGGCGAAATCAATGACTTTTTTAATAACGAAAATTTAAGAGTATATTCTGGTGTTGGATTGCGTTTTATTAGTAAAAGAATATACAATGCTACTTTTAGAATCGATTATGGATTTAGGGTTTCTAACAATCCTGGACAATCAAAAGGAGGTCTAGTTTTTGGAATTGGGCAGTATTTTTAAACTATTCTTCTCAAAAATTAAAGAAAACTATTAGTTTTGCAATAAATATAATTAAGATGAGAACTTTTGCTATTGGTGATATTCATGGAGGATTAAAAGCTTTAATTCAGGTTTTAAATAAGCTTGAAATTAAAGAAGGAGATAAAATCATTTTCATGGGAGATTATGTAGATGGTTGGAGTGAATCTGCACAAGTTGTTCAATTTTTAATTGATTTTTCTCAAAAATTCGATTGTGTTTTTATCAAAGGAAATCACGATGTTTGGTGTGAAAACTGGCTCAAAGACGCTAATGATGTTAATTCTTCTTGGTACATGCATGGAGGTAAAGAAACTATGGAGAGTTATAGTGTTTTTTCTGATCAAGAAAAAAAGCAGCATTTAATTTTCTTTGAAAATCTACCAGAATATTATTTAGATGATAAAAATAGATTGTTTTTACATGCTGGTTTTACTTCATTGTATGGAGTTGAAAGAGAGTTAGATAAGAGGATTTTTTATACAGATAGGTCTTTGTGGGAAATGCTGTTGTCTTTAGACAGAACCATTGAAAAAGACTCACTTTATTATCCAAAAAGAATACAAGTTTATAATGAGATTTATATCGGTCATACACCAACTACAAATTATAATGAACCAAACCCTATAAACATAGAAAATGTTTGGAATATTGATACTGGTGCTGCTTTTAAAGGAAAAGTTACAGGAATTAATATTGACACAAAAGCCTTTTTTCAAAGTGATAATTTACCTGATTTATACCCAAATGAAAAAGGTAGAAACAAGTAAATTATCAGTTTAAAATTAATAGTCTGATCTTAGTATTATTAATCAAAAGTTAGAATTAAATCATCAGAATTTACCATTACTCCAGCATTTAATACTATTTTCTTAACAATTGTATCTTCTGTTGCAGTAATTGTTGTTTCCATTTTCATCGCTTCAATAATAAAAAGTGGTTGATTTTTAGCTATTTTTTCTCCTTCTTTCACTAAAATAGTAGACAACATTCCTTGTAAAGGTGCTCCAATTTCTTTTGAATTACTCTTGTCAGCTTTTATGTTTTCTACTTTATCAACTTTAATAGATTCGTCTTTTATTTGTACACTTCTACTTTGTCCATTCACTTTAAAATAAACAGTAACCATACCATCATCATTTGCTCTTCCAACAGATTCTAAAGTAATTAGCAGTGTTTTTCCCTTTTCTAATTCAACAATAATTTCTTCACCTCTTTCCATTCCGTAAAAGAAATTCTTGGTTGGAAGGTTTATTAAATTATCATATTTTAAATGCTTGTTGTAGGCATCTAAAAATACTTTTGGATATAATTTATATGATAAGAAATCTGTAAAATCGATAGATCTTCCTAAATCATTTTCAAATATTTTTCTAAAATCTGAATATTCTTTTTCAAAATCTATAGGTTCTAAATGAGCATTTGGTCTGTCTGTATAGGGTTTTTCATCCTTAAGAATTAATTTTTGTAAATCTTTTGGAAACCCTCCAACAGGTTGACCTAAATCTCCTCTAAAGAAATTTACAACAGATTGTGGAAAAGAAATAGTATCTCCTCGTTCTAACACATCTCTAACCGTTAAATTGTTACTTACTAAGTATTGAGCCATGTCTCCAACCACTTTAGAACTTGGTGTAACTTTTACAATATCACCAAAAAGTAAGTTTACATCTCCATACATTTTTGTAATTTCATGAAAACGATCTTCTAATCCTAAAGCTTGTGCTTGTGGTTTTAAATTAGAGTATTGTCCTCCAGGAATTTCGTGTTTAAAAACTTCTCCAGAACCAGATTTTAATCCAGATTCAAAAGGATAATAATAAGTTCTTACAGTTTCCCAATAATTAGAATATTCATTTAAAGAATCAATATTTAAGTTGCTTTCTCTGTCGTTAAATTTCATCATTTCTACAATCGAATTAAAATTTGGTTGTGATGTTAATCCAGATACGCCACCAAGAGAAACATCAACTACATCTACACCAGCTTCAATTGCTTTTAAATAGGTTGCAGATTGTATAGATGAGGTGTCATGTGTGTGTAAATGAATAGGAATATTAACTTCTTGTTTTAAGGCTGATACTAATTCGTAAGCTGCATAAGGTTTTAATAAACCAGCCATGTCTTTTATGGCTAAAATATGAGCGCCTGCGTTTTCTATATCTTTTGCTAAAGTTGTATAATATTTTAGGTTGTACTTGGTGTTTTTTGTGTTTAAAATATCACCAGTATAACAAATAGAACCTTCTGCTAAACCATTCGTTTTATTTCTAACATGTTCAATACAAGGAGCAATAGATTTCATCCAATTTAAAGAATCGAAAATTCTAAAAATATCTACTCCATTTTCCCAAGACTCTTGTACAAATTTTTCTATCAAATTATCAGGATATGCTGTATACCCAACACCATTAGAACCTCTAATAAGCATTTGAAGTAACACATTTGGCATTGCTTTACGTAGTTTTTGAAGTCTTTCCCAAGGATTTTCTTGTAAAAAACGCATACAAACATCAAAAGTTGCTCCACCCCAAACTTCCATGCTAAATATTTCAGGATTGTTTTTTGCATATCCTTCTGCCACTTTTAGCATATCATAACTACGCATTCTTGTAGCTAATAAACTTTGATGAGCATCACGCATTGTGGTGTCTGTAAAATGAATTTTCTTTTCATTTTTTAACCATTGTGAGAACTTTTCTGGACCTAATTCTGTTAGTAAATCTTTTGTTCCTTTTGGATGTTTGACATTCGCATCAAATTTTGGAATAATTGGTTTTACAAACGTTTTTGTTGGGTCTAATTTTTTTACATCAGCATTTCCATTTACAATTACATCGCCTAAATAAGTAACCAATTTTGTAGCTCTATTTCTAGGTGCTTTAAATGTAAATAAATCTGGATTTTGTTTGATGAAATTTACAGTTACTTCACCTTTTCTAAAAGTTTCATGTTGTAAAATATTATCTAAAAAAGACATGTTTGTTTTAACACCTCTAATTCTGAATTCAGCCATTGCTCTTCTCACTTTTCTACAAGCGCCGTCTAAAGTTCTGCTATTTGCAGTAATTTTGACCAACATAGAATCGAAAAAAGGAGATATAATAGCACCTTGATACACGCTTCCTGCATCTAAACGAATTCCGAAACCTGAAGCACTTCTATACGTTGTAATTTCTCCATAATCTGGTTTAAAATCATTTTGAGGATCTTCTGTAGTAATTCGACATTGCAATGCATAGCCATTTACTTTTACTGCATCTTGATCTTTTATTTTTATTTGTTGATCAGAAAGCTTGTAATTTCCAGCAATAAATAACTGAGTTTTTACTAAGTCTATATTGGTAACAACCTCTGTTACTGTGTGTTCTACTTGAATTCGTGGATTTACTTCAATAAAATAGATAGAACCATCATCATCAACTAAAAACTCTACAGTTCCAATATTATTATAATTTACAGCTTTACAAATGTTAATTGCATATTTGTAAAGAGCATCTTTTGTTTCTTGTTTTAAATCAAATGAAGGTGCAAATTCTATTACTTTTTGATAACGACGTTGTACAGAACAGTCTCGTTCAAATAGATGTACAATATTTCCAAAATTGTCTGCAACAATTTGAATTTCTATGTGCTTTGGATTTTCAACAAATTTTTCTAAAAAAACAGTGTCATCTCCAAAAGCATTTAGTGCTTCACGTTTACTTTCGTTAAATGCATTTTTTAGTTCATCAGCTTTTCTAATAACACGCATTCCTCTTCCTCCACCACCAGAAGCAGCTTTTAGCATAATAGGATACCCAATTATTTCAGCTTCACTTAAAGCAGTTTCAATATTAATTAACGGTTTTACATTACTTCTTATAATAGGAATATTATTTTTTACAGCAACTTGTTTGGCAGTAATTTTGTCTCCCAGAGATTTTAAAACAGATACTTTTGGACCAATAAAAATGATGCCATTATCTTCACACTTTTGAGCGAAATTTGCATTTTCAGATAAAAAACCATATCCAGGATGAATTGCATCTGCACCATTTTCTAATGCAACTCTAATAATTTCATCTATATTTAAATAAGGTTTTAAAGGATCTTTATCTTCTCCTATTTGGTAAGATTCATCTGCTTTATATCTGTGTAGAGAATACCTATCTTCAAAGGTGTAAACACCAATTGTTTTTACATTTATTTCTGTACAAGCTCTAAATATTCTAATGGCAATTTCACCTCTGTTGGCAACAAGTACTTTTTTTATTTTCATTTTTTTTAGCTGAATTTAAGAAAGTAATAATATTTTCTCTAAATATACTAACGAAATCGTTTTAGTTGGTTGTTATTTTAAAATTATTTCAAAAAAAAATCGATAACTTTTTATGGCTATCGATTTATAATACAATTAAAAGTATTTATTTTTTCTTTGGATGCACTAATTTCATTTCATCAATTAAATGAGTTGCTCCAGCGTATTTATCAACAATAAATAAAACATATCTAAGATCTACCATAATATTTCTACAAATTTCTGGATCGTAATTCATATCACTCATTGTTCCTTCCCAAACTCTATCAAAATTAAGTCCAACTAAATTTCCTTCAGCATCTATTGCAGGACTTCCAGAGTTTCCTCCAGTTGTATGATTTGTTCCTAAAAAACAAACAGGAACTTTTCCGTTTTTATCAGCATATTGACCATAATTTTTTTCTTTATGAAGTTGACGTAATTTTTCTGGAACATCAAATTCATAATCTCCTGGAACATATTTTTCTATTACTCCGTCTAAATAACTAACTGGATTATAGTAAACAGCATCTCTAGGTGAATAACCTCTTACTTGTCCATAAGTTACACGCAAAGTACTATTTGCATCTGGAAAATAACGAGCATTTGGTAAAGCTTCCATTAAAGCTTTCATGTATGTTTTTTGTAAGGCAACAATAGGAGCATTCTTTTCTGAGAACTCTGTATTAATCGTTTTGTAAAATGCTTCAATCATTGGTTTTGCATATTTATAAGCAGCATCTTTATTTAATTTTTTAAGCACTTTTTTTGCATTTCCATCAAATAAATCTAAAGCGCTATCTAAGTTTGTAAGTGCTGTTTTTTCATAAATACTTGCATCTACATTATCATTAAAAAATGGCATTACATTTTTAAAAACTCCTTTATCTACACCAACATCATAGTTTTTATGAATTCCTTTTAAAGTTCTTTCAATAGAAGCTTTTGCTTTGTCAAAAGATTTAGGATCTTTATTAACAGCTTGCTCAAATTGATATGCTCTAAATGTCATTGACATTAACTCATTAGTCACTAAAAAGACTTCAATAAAGTTTCTTCTTTTAATATTTACAGCAGCAAAATCGTTATATAAACGTTCAAATTTTGGAAGAATATTTCCATACTTTTCTGTTAAGTTTTTCTCTTCTAATGCTTTTGTAAATGAAGCTTCAAATTCTTGCCTTTTTTCTACAGCATTACTTTTTTGGATTCCTAAATTTTCTCCAATCCATTTTTTCCAAGCATTTGCAATTCTTGCTTGTTTAGATGCATATTTTATACGAATATCATCACTCGTTTTCATTTTTGCATCAATTACCTTTAAAGCAGCTTCTCTAATGGCAATATTTGTTGGGTTGTATTCTTCCGTAATATGTTTTATGGCAACAGCAGGTAAGTATTCATTTGTTGTACCAGGGAAACCAAAAACCATTGTAAAATCTCCCTCTTCTACACCATCAATAGAAATTGGTAAAAAGTGTTTTGGTGTATAAGGTTTATTGTCTTTACTATATTTTGCAGGATTGTTATAGGCATCAGCATAAATTCTGAACATAGAAAAATCTCCTGTATGTCTTGGGAAAACCCAGTTATCAGTATCACTACCAAATTTACCAATACTTGTTGGAGGTGCACCTACTAAACGAATATCTTCAAAACGATCTATAACAAATAAAAAGTATTGATTTCCTTGATAAAAAGATTTTACTTTGGTTTTTTGCCAAGCTTCTTTTACCATTCCTTTTTGTAAAGCGTTACTGTTTTTTGTAATTCTAGACTGCTTTTCTTTTTCAGTCATTGTATCATTAACTCCCTCAAAAACTTTCTCTGTAACATCTTCGATGCTAACAATAAAATCTATGTATAAACCTGGATTTGGTAATTCATCTTCTAAATTCATTGCCCAAAAACCATCTTTTAAATAATCGTTCTCTAAAGAAGAATGAGATTGAATTTGCCCAAAACCACAATGATGATTCGTTAAAATTAATCCTTTAGGTGAAATTATTTCACTTGTACAACCGCCATTAAAATGCCCAATTGCATCTTTTAAACTAGAGTTATTTACATCGTAAATATCTTTTGCAGTTAATTTACTTCCTAAAGAAGTCATTTCTTGTTCGTTCATTCCTTCTAAAAGTGAAGGAATCCACATTCCTCCTTGTTGAGCAGATATTTGAACAACAAAGAATAATAATAGTATTTTAATATATTTCATTTTGTAAAAAATTAAGTCTGCATAAAGATACGCAAAGCTTTATTTTTCACCTAAAGGATGAGGCACTTGTTTGATGAATATTTTAGCATCAACAAAGCATGCTTAATTGTGTTTCTTTTGATATAAAAAAAGTATTTAGTATAGAAGTTAAATTTCTATAAAACCTTTATTACTTCTTTAAAAAGTGTAATCATTTTTGGTTCAGCTTCGCCTGCAATTGCAATAATTTCAGCAATATCTACAGGTTGTAAGTTTTTAGGATCGCATTCATCTGTTAACACAGAAATGGCAGCACAAGGTAAGTTTAGTTGTTTGGCAACTATAACTTCTGGCACAGTACTCATACCAACAGCATCTGTTTCAAAAATTTGTAACATTCTGTATTCTGCTCTTGTTTCAAGTTGAGGTCCTAGAACACTTGTGTAAACTCCTTTGTGTAATAATATGTTTTCTTTTGACGCAATTTTAGCAATTTTGGCATTTAATACTTTAGAATATGGCTCTAACATATCAGCAAAAATATTACCAAAATTGTTAGCTCCTTTAAAAGCCAAGGGCGAACTTCCTTGTAAATTTATATGGTCTTCAATTAGCATTAAATCACCTTTTTTATAAGATAAATTAATGGCTCCTGCAGCATTAGAAATTAGTAAGTTTTTAATACCTAAACCATGTAATGTTCTAATTCCGTAAGTAACTTCCCAAGAATTGTAGCCTTCATATAAATGAAAACGCCCCGCCATTACAATTACTTTTTTGCCAGATAATTCTCCGTAAATTAATTTACCAGAATGAAACTCTACAGTTGCAACTGGGAAGTTTGGGATTTCTGAATACGCAATTTCTTTTTCTATCGAAATTTCATCTACTAATTTTCCTAAACCTGTTCCTAAAACAATTCCTGTCTCAGGATTAGAAATTCCATTTGATTTTAAAAAATCTATAGTTTCTTGTAGTTGCTGTTTTTTCATAATTATAAAAAGTGTTGAAAAGCAGGATGATGCTCAATATCTTCAAAAATATCCACATCATTTAATGCTGATAACAAATGTACTTTTTTATCTTTTAAATCTACTAAAGTATCTTTTCTAACTGTTTCTGTTCCCCAATCTTTATTTTCAAATATTTTTTCTTGCAAAGAATTCATCGCCAGAAGATAATAACCTCCATCTTCTGCAGGTCCAAGAACAACATCGTTATTATCTAATTCTTTAAAAGCGGTTTCTATGTTTTCTGAAGTTAAATCGTATAAATCGCTGCCAATAATCATCACTTTTTCATAACCAGCTTCAAACCCATTTTTAAAAGCATTTTGCATTCTAATCCCTAAATCTTCTCCAACTTGTTGGTGTTTTTGATAAATATTAGCATCCCAGATATCATTCTCTCTAATTTTTACTGAATAATAAATAGCTTTATCAGAAGACACTTTTGAAGATATGTCTCTAGTTTTTTCTAATAAAAATTTATAGATTTCTAAAGCAGTTTCATCACCAACAGTTTTTGCTAAACGAGTTTTTGCTTTTCCAAGTTCAGGGTTTCTAGTGAAAATTAATAGTAGATTTTTATTTTTTAATTTCTCGACTGCACTCGAATGGACATTTGGGTTAATCATACTTCTTGAATTTTGTTTTTCATAACAGTTAGTACTCAATACTGTGACTGTCTAATGAAAACTAATTTTTCTCATAAATCTTCTTTCCTTTCTTCAACCATTTACTCCAATCTTTATTGAAAGTATGTACTTTTTCAGTATTACTTCCTAAAGTATCAATAACTTGATAGTTGTTGTTTTTCCACTCGAAAATTCCTCCGTATAAATTAAAAACATTGGTATAACCTTCTTTAATTAATTTATCTGCAACAATTTCTGAACGAATTCCTAAAGAACAATACACCACAATTTTAGCATTTTTGTCTTTTGGGAGTTTTTCTATTGTTTCGTTTAATTTAAAATGATCAAAACCAACAAGAATTGCATCTTCTAAATGGCTTACTTTAAATTCTCTTTCTTCCCTTGCATCTAATAAAATAGCTTTTGTTGAAGCTAAAGTATCTACAGAAATATAAGGAACATTATTCTTGTTGAATTTATTCAGCAGTTTATCTAGCTTCTTTTGTCCGAAAGAAACTGAGCTTATCAGTATAAAAAGTAAAAGTATTTTTTTCATATTTATTGAATTTGAGATTTCTGCCTTCGCAGGAATGACAGTATTAAACTATCAACCAAAAACTAACGACTAAAAACCAAACCTAGCAACATCCTCCACCATCATAATGAAAAGTAGATTCTGAAAAGTAAATATCATCTCTTCCTAAAGCTTGCAACGCAGCAGTTGTTTTATCACAAATAGCTAAAGGCTGATTTTTTAGTAAAACATGACCTTCTCCATCATCAAAATAATCTTCATCTCCATAATAAATGGCAGCTCTTCCTGTAAAAATACAAGGTCCATCTGCTGGCATTGGATCTTTAATTGCAGCAACTTCTATAGATTCTATATAAATTAATTCGTCTGTTGGATAATTCTTTGGATCTAAAATTCTATATGGTTTTCTGGCTCTAATCTCAATAGTTCCAAAACCTGCATCTGTTAACGCTTTTACATAATCTGCAATTGATAAACTTCCACTTAAACATAAAGCACGTAAACGTTCGTCATTACGCAATTCATCATTCATTGGTTGCTCACAAGTAGGATCACTCATCACCAATTTTCCATGAGGTTTTAAAACTCTATACATTTCTTCAATCGCTTTTTTCAAATCATCAGACTTAAAAATATTGAACAAACAATTTTGAGCAGCAACATCAATAGAATTATCTTCAACAGGTAAATCCATTGCATCCCCTTTACGTAAATCAACAAAATCACTTTTAAACCAATCATTTTGTTCTTCAGCAATTTTAAAGTTTTTGCGAGAAGCTTCTAACATTTCGTCAACAACATCTAAACCAATAACTCCACCTTTATTTCTATTGAAATAAGCAAATTGAAGTAATTCCATTCCACCACCAACACCAACGTATAACATTTTTGGATTGTTGGTTAAATCTCTTGCATGCACTGTAGAACCACAACCGTAATTCATTTCTTGCATAATTCTAGGGATTTTTAATCCAGGTAATTCCCAAATAGGATTTGTAGTACAACAAAGTCCAACATCTGGTGTTAAAGCTGCTTCTTTATATACATTATGTGTAGTTTCTAAATAACTCATTTTTATTTTTTTTATTGATAAATTATGCAACAACTCCTTGACAGCT
Source organism: uncultured Polaribacter sp. (assembly GCA_965367085.1). GTDB lineage: Bacteria > Bacteroidota > Bacteroidia > Flavobacteriales > Flavobacteriaceae > Polaribacter. The sequence goes on along the minus strand of CBDUHF010000006.1, from coordinate 45,033 downwards.
ACTTCCTGCGCCAGCAGTACAGCCATAACAATGTTGATTGATAATAATATTTCTGTCTTGTAACAATTCTTCATTATATTCAGAAATGTGCTTTATTTTACTCGCAACTTTTAAATTTAGCATCTGATTAAAATCGCAATCATATAAATTTCCGTCCCAACTTACAGAAAGTGTATTTGTACACATTACATTTTCTACTGCAGAAGGATTATAAGCTTCTACCAAATTATACATATAATCTTCGTAGTTTTCTGAAGCGATTAAATAATCTAAAAATCGGCTAATTGGTAAATTAGTAATTGCAAAAAGACTGTGAAAATCGATATTAAATTCGGTTTTTAAAGCTTTCTTAAAATCATTTTCTAATGCCATTTGATCTCCAGGTAAAAAAGCTCCTGAAGGATTATACACCAAATCTAATTTTAAATTAGAACCTTCAATTCCATAACCAACAGCATTTAATTCTTGTAAAGCTTTTATCGATTTATCAAAAACTCCATCTCCACGTTGTTTGTCTGTTTTTCCACGTGTCCAATGTGGCATTGATGAAACTACGTGTACATTGTGTTTTTTGAAAAACTCAGGTAAATCGTGATATTTTTTGTTGGCTCTAATAATTGTTAAGTTAGAACGAACAATAAAATCTGTAATTCCTGCTTTTGAAGCCTCTTCTACAAACCATCTAAAATTTGGGTTCATTTCTGGAGCTCCACCAGTTAAATCTAACGTATGTGCTTCTGTTTTTTTGATAACTTCCAAGCATTCATTCATTGTTTCCAATGTCATAATTTCTTTACGATCAGGACCAGCATCTACATGGCAATGCGAACAAACTTGGTTACACATGTAACCCAAGTTTATTTGTAGAATTTCTAGTTTTTTAGGACGTAAAGGAAACTGATTTGTTTCTTTTATTTTGTTAGCAAAAGTTGGTAATTCTCCATTTGCAAAAATTCCTTCAGAAAGAATTTCCATCTGACGAGACGTATTTGCAATGTCGTTATTTCTTGCTTTAAGCGATTTTGTAGCCATTTTTTAAGTTTACAGTTTACAGTTTGCAGTCTCAGTTTACAGTAGACGCTTAACTGAATACTGCTAATAAATACTGCTAACTATTATCCGTCAAGTTTATTCACTTTATTCATCATTTGCACTCCATGAACTAGAGTTGCGCCACTTTTAATTGCCGCACCAACATGAATTGCTTCCATCATTTGTTCTTTTGTAATCCCACGTTGTAAACCATCTTTTGTATAAGCATCTATACAATAAGGGCATTGTTCTGTATGTGCAACAGCCAAAGCTATTAAAGATTTTTCACGAGCAGTTAAAGCGCCGTCTTCAAAAACTTTTCCATAATAATCAAAAAACTTGTTACCAAGTTCTTCGCTCCATTCAGTAATTTTACCGAATTTTCTTAAATCGGCAGCATCATAATAGTTTTTAGACATTGTTTTTTATATTATTTCAGATGAAAAATAAAGGTACTATTTTCCGTTTAAAGTCCAATCGTATTTTAGAAAACTAATTTTAGCTTTTTTGCTAATTTCTGTTTCAGAATACGCGTTTAAAAAGTCGATGATAGAACCGTTTTTTGTGAAATCGTCTTTAAACCAATCGAAAATTGAAGAAATTTGAACCTTCTTTTTAGATAGTTTATTTCTTGAAGAATCGTTTATAAAATCTTTCATTAAACGAGTTAATTCTGCTTCTACGTTTTGTTCTGTAAATGCTTTGTTTCCTAATTTAGGGCAAGAACCTGAAGCACAATTTACACCAACGTGAATTTTAGGGTCAAATAACTTTTTACGTAAAATTTCATGTTCTATATGATCTAAAGTGTACGTTTTTCCACCAACTTTAGCAAAAGGAATTTTCCAAGCAGATTTTCCTTGTTCTTTAATATCCATAATACTTTTTAGAGGATAATTCTCTAAAATTAATTTGATTGTATATGCATTGTAAGCATTCATCCAAAAGGCTTTTTGCTTGTTTTCTGACCAAGAATTTGCTGGAGTTGTTTTTTCTAAATAAGAAATAAAATCACCTAATTTGCCTTCATCAGCTTTAAAAGATTTGTAATCTACAATTCCTTTTTTTGTAACGTGTTTTTGAAGTAAATCGTTAAAGATTGATGTTTGTGCATACCCTTGTGAGAAGGTAAGGAGTATTATAAATAATAAAAGTGTTTTTTTCATATTATATCGTTTTCTGATTTTTTAGACGAATGCTTTTTGAATTAATTACAAAAAACGCACCAAAAATTAATCTCTAATTTCTTGGTTGATTTTTAAGTTGAATCTTTTTCTAAAAGCATACACAAATAAATATAAAAATGGAGTGTCTAAAGCTGCAATAATTACTTTAAAAAGGAAGCCACTAATTAAAAGACTTGTAAAAATATGCCAAGGAAGAATATTAAAAGAGCATAATAAAAATAAGACTGTAAAAGTGTCTATAAATTGTGATAAAAAGGTTGAAAAATTATTTCGCAACCATAAATGTTTTCCTTTTGTGAGGTTTTTCCAGAAATGGAAGATTTTTATGTCTATAAATTGAGCAAATAAATAGGCAATCATAGAAGCAAAAACAGCCAAAGGCGATAAGCCAAAAACTTGATGAAAAGTTTCATTATCAATTGGCGAATTTTCTATTGAAGGAGCAAAATCTGCTACTAAAATTATCAGCATTGAAAAAAAGGAAGCAAAGATTCCTGCAATTACAACTTGATTTGCTTTTTTCTTTCCATAGATTTCTGATAAAATATCTGTGATTAGAAAGGTAATTGGGTAAGGTAAAATTCCGACAGAAATTTCGAAACGATACAAACCAAAAGGTTCCCAATAGAAAAACTTTTGAAAAATTAGATTTGAAGCGACCAAAGAAGCAATAAATAAAGCTGCAAGAATTAAATAAATATTATCAGCTAATTGTTTGTCTTTAATTGTCATTGAGCTAATTTACTAAATATTCTTTCAGTTTTGGAAATGAAATTTGTTAATTAAGATGTTTAGCCCTGATTGAAACGGCATCCTTTTTTGCTGTCAGTTCGAGTGAATTTGTGAAGAATGAACAAATTTGTATCGAGAACAAAGCAAAAAAGATAAAGTGTAAAGCAGGAATTAGCTTCCAATAAAATTGATTATTTTTGCCGAAACAAACAACAGAATACAATATGAAAGCATACATTTTTCCTGGACAAGGTGCACAATTTACTGGAATGGGATTGGATTTATATGAGAAATCTCCATTGGCTCAAGAATTATTTGAAAAAGCGAATGACATTTTAGGTTTTTCTATAACAGATATTATGTTTGAAGGAACTGCTGAACAATTAAAGGAAACGAAAGTTACACAACCAGCAATTTTTTTACATTCAGTAATTTTAGCAAAAACGTTAGGAGATTCTTTTCAGCCAGAAATGGTAGCAGGTCATTCTTTAGGTGAACTTTCAGCGCTAGTTGCAAATGGAGTTTTATCTTTTGAAGATGGTTTAAAGTTAGTTTCTAAACGTGCTTTGGCAATGCAAAAAGCTTGTGAAGCGCAAGAATCTACAATGGCAGCAGTTTTAGGATTAGAAGATGCTGTAGTCGAAGAAACTTGTAAAGAAATAGATGGAGTAGTAGTTGCTGCAAATTATAATTGTCCTGGACAATTAGTGATTTCTGGTGAAATTGACGCGATTAATAAAGCGTGTGCAATTTTAACAGAAAAAGGAGCAAGAAGAGCATTGGTTTTACCAGTTGGAGGTGCATTTCACTCACCTTTAATGGAACCTGCAAGAGAAGAATTGGCTGCTGCAATTGAAGCTACAATTTTTAATGAACCAACTTGCCCAGTGTATCAAAATGTTACTGCAAGTGCAGTTACAAGTCCAGATGAAATAAAGAAAAACTTAATGATTCAGTTAACTGCTCCAGTAAGATGGACACAATGTGTACAAGCAATGATTGCTGATGGAGGAACTGAATTTATAGAAGTTGGACCAGGAAAAGTGTTACAAGGATTAATGCGTAAAATAGATAGAGGTGTTGCTGCTAGTGGTGCAAGTTTTTAGTAAAGATATTGTATTAGAAATATAAAGACTGTGAGAAATCACGGTCTTTTTTTGTTTTATGGACTATTAATTACCGGTAATCGGATGAAGTAAACGGTTTACTGAATAGCTCTATGATTTTTTTGTTTTGTTCTTCATCTTTGAAATAAAAATTTTGATTATGAAAACAAGAATACTTTTTTTAGGTCTACTTCTAACATTTTTATTTAGTAATAAAATAAATGGGCAAATTATACCAGATGGTAACTGTGATGAAGTATCTTCAACTTATTGGACTGTTGATTCGAATATTGTAATATCACCAATAGCAGATGCTTCTATTACTAGTTTTTCAGGTTTAGTTTTAAATAGTCCAAACAATGGTAATTTTACATTAAAATCCTCAAATTTCACTTTATTTGCAAACGATTCATATCAATTTGATATAGGTATGGCTTATTTTGCTAGAGATAATAATGCTATGAGCAGTGCTATTATACCTCTACTTCAAATGTCGCAATATACAGTTGTATTAAAAGATAGTCAGGATAATGTAATAGTAAGTAACACAATGTCGTCTACTACAAGTTCATATGCTCCTGAAGGATTTCCAATAGATTACTTTAAATCAAATACTTTTAATATCAATATAACAGGTAGTTACTATATTGAGATAAGTGGGCCAATTAGTTATACACAAGGTGGAACAGATTACTTAAATTCACCAGGAAAAGAAACCTTTATTTTTGACAATATAGAAATAGTTAAGAATTTAGACCATAAAATAAATGGCAAAGTATCTTTTGATTCAAGCAATACTTGCTCAACATCTTCTTCTCCATTGAATTATATTCAGTTAAAATCTATTGGTGCAAATGGGACTTATTACACATCTACCAATTCAAATGGTGATTATGCATTTGCTTTTGAAGAGAATGGTAGTGTATTAACAGAGATTATAACAAATGGTTTAACTTTAAATCCTGTAAATCTTTCAAATAATTTTATAACAGGTACACCACAAACAGAAACAAACCAAGATTTTTGTGTTAGTTCTTCAACAACTGGTGATGATGTAAGTGTCATAATAATTCCAACTTCAGATGCAAGACCAGGGTTTCAAAGCAGTTATAAAATAAAATACACAAATACAGGAAGTACAACAGTAAGTGGAGATGTAGTTTTAAATTTTGAAGATAACAAAATGAATTCCCCAATTGCAACACCGGTTGCAAGTAGTTCAACTTCTAATTCGTTAACATTTAATTATAGCAGTTTAACCCCTTTTGAAACTAGAACTATTGATATTGAGTTTACTAACAATACACCAACCCAAACAACAAATCCTTTAAACGGAGGAGATGTGCTAAATTTTGCGGCTAGCATTACTCCATTAACTACAGATGTTAACCAAAGTGATAATAATTTTACATTAGTGCAACCTGTGGTAAATTCTTATGATCCAAATGATGCAACTATTTTAGAAGGTGCACAAATTACTGCACAACAAGCAACACAAGATTTACATTTTAGAATTCGTTTCCAAAATACGGGTTCAGCTTCTGCCATAAATATAAATGTACAGACAATGTTAGATGCAGATTTAGATTGGGCAACATTTACCCCAATAAGTTCATCGCACTCTTATAATACATCTGTAAATACAACAACAGGAGAAGTTAATTTTAATTTTCCGAATATTAATTTAGCAGATAGTACAACTGACGAACCCAATAGTCATGGTTGGGTTCTATTTAAAGCAAAGCCAAAAACTAGTTTTGCAATTGGAGATAAAATAGATTGTGGGGCAAATATTTTCTTTGATTATAATTTTCCAATAATTACAAATGTTGCACAAACTGAAATTTTTGTGCCATCAAATTTATATACTGCAATACCAGATGCTGCTTTTGAACAGGCTTTGTTAGATTTGGGTATTGATACAGAAGGAACATATGATGGTAGAGTATTGACTTCTGATATAAGTGGAATTACAACTCTAGATATTTCTGATCCATTAAACAATCCAAGTTTTACAAATGTAACTGCAAAAATTTCTAGTTTAGTTGGGTTGGAAGATTTTGTGTCTTTACAAGTTTTAAATGTATCTAATAATAATATTTCTTCAATTGATATTTCCAATTTAAGTGCTTTATACTATTTACTTTTATCAAATAACCCAATAAATATTTTAGATACATCACAGAATAGTAATTTATTAATTTTACAATTAAATAATACTGGACTAACAAGTTTAGATATAACCTCAAATTCAAGATTAGAAAGTTTAAACATAGATAATACACCTTTAACTTTTGTAGATACGAGACAAAATCCAAATTTAAAAACTTTTTCTGCAGAGATAGTTCCTTTAACAAGCGTAGATTTATCTCAAAACCCACTTTTAGAATATTTAGAATTAAGATATAACAATTTATCTTCTTTAGATATTTCTAATAATTTACAACTGCAAATTTTTGTTTTAACTGGGAGTCCATTTATAAGTCTTGATTTAAGTAATCATAAACAACTTAATGAAATAAGAATTAACAATAACAGTCAATTGACCCAATTAAAAGTAAATAATAATTTTAATACAAATATTTCTACATTCAATTTTAATGTTATTAATAATCCAAATTTAACTTGTATTCAAGTAGATAATGTTACTTATTCAAATACTAATTGGACAAATAAAGATCCTCAACATGTATTTAGTGCAACAACTTGCCCTAATGCTTTAACCTATGTGCCAGATGATAATTTGGAAACCTATTTAGAAACCCATGATGCCAATGGAAATGTAGTACCATTAGGAGACCCAGCAAGTATGGGGAATGCAACATCTGCAACAGACCCTTTGGATAATTATGTTTTAACTAGCAGAATCAATACAGTAACAAGTTTGCAAGTACCTAGTTTGTCGATTTCTGATATGACAGGAATTCAAGATTTTGCAGCATTGGAAAGATTATCTGTAAACGATAATACAATTTCAGCATTAAATGTAAGTTCAAATACAGCCTTAATAGAGTTAAACTGTTCGAGCAATCAATTGACAGCGCTAGATGTAAGTTCAAACACCGTTTTAAAAACTTTGTTTTGTGATGCAAATCAAATAGCTGTATTAAATGTAAATTCAAATCCAGCATTAGAGTTTTTGTCAACATCACATAATAAAATATCAACTTTAGATGTAAGTTCAAACCCACTTTTACAAAATTTAGCGGCAGGTAATAATAAATTATCGGTGTTAGATGTCAGTGCAAATCCTGCATTAACAAGTTTGTCTTGTGATAATAATTTATTAACAGCTTTAGATGTAACTATAAATACAGGCTTAATTTTTTTAGGGATTCAGAACAATCAAATAACGAGTTTAAATGTTAGCACAAATAGTGCATTAACACAATTATGGGTTAGTTTTAATCAACTAACGAGTTTAAATATTGCGAATGGAAATAATACAGGCTTAACAATTTTTAACTCTACAGGAAATTCAGGATTAACTTGTATTACCGCAGATGCATCAACACCAGGAACAGGTTTAACAGGTTGGGTAAAAGATGGTCAACACACTTTTAGTGCGAATTGTAATCTTAATTGTACAGCAGATACAAATTCAACAAATGAAGATACAACATTAACGGTTTCTGCAACAAATGGTTTGTTGGCAAATGATTCTGGAACAACATTATCAGTTTCAGCTATTGCAATTGGTACAACAACATATACAGTAGGCACACTATTTACCATTACAGAAGGAGATATTACCATAAATTCTGATGGAAGTTATACATATACACCTGCTTTAAACTTTAATGGTGCAGTTCCACAAATTACCTATACATTATCAGATGGAACAGCTACAACCACGTGTACTTTAGATATTACTGTAACACCTGTAAATGATGCGCCAATTGCAGTTGATGATACAATTACGGCAAGTTCAGGAAATCCAATTACAGCAAATGATACAGATGTAGATGGCACTATAGATGCTTCAACAATCATTTTAATTGATCCAAACAATACATCTAATACAGGCAATAGTTCAACACCATTAGTAGTTTCTGGAGTAGGAACTTTTACAATAGATGTTTCTGGAAATATTTCTTTTACTGCTGATGCTGGTTTTACTGGTACCACAGTAACTGTTAATTATACAGTAAATGATAATGATGGTTTAACATCTAATAGTGCAACTATAACTATTACAGTAAATAGTGGTTGTGCAGTAACTTCAATACCAGACATTAATTTTGAACAGGCATTGATAAATCAAAATATAGATACAGATGGTGTTATAAATGGGAAAGTTTGTACTTCTGACATAAATACCATAAAAGATTTAGCAATTGAATACAATTCTATTCAAGATTTAACAGGTATAGAAGGTTTTGTGGCATTAGAAGAATTGTCTATGGAAGGGAATCCGTTAACTACAATGCCAGATTTATCGCAAAACGTATTGTTGGAAGAATTGAATATGAATTCTTGTCAAATTACAAGTTTAGATTTAACCCAAAATATAAAACTAGATAAGCTAGAATTATATGATAACGCGTTAACAACAATAAATGTTTCTAAAAACGTATTATTAAGAACCCTATTTATAGGAAAAAACAATTTAACAAACATAGATGTTTCTTTCAATACAGAATTAAAAAGTTTAGGAATAGGTAGAAACTCCATAAGTACTGTAAACCTCACAAATAACTTAAAATTAAAAGGATTAACCATTGAAGAAAACAAGTTTAAAATTTTAGATGTTAGTTTTTTACCAGTTTTAAATAATTTAGACGCTAACGATAATGAACTTACACAGTTAAACATCGCGAATGGAAATAATAGTAGTTTTTTATTTTTGGAGACTAGAAATAATACTGGACTAACTTGTATACAGGCAGATACCAATGCAGGACCTTCTGGTAATGTAACAAAAGAGGCTTACCACGTATTTAATACAAATTGTAGTTATGTGGCTTTAACTTATGTGCCAGATGATAATTTTGAAAACTATTTAGAAACTCATAATGCGAATGGTGGTCTAGTTGCTCTGGGTGATGCAACAAGTTTGGGTAATGGTATTGCAAATGATGATTACGTATTTACTAGTAGCATTGATGCTCTAACAAATTTAAGAGTTAGTAATCTTGGAATAAAGGATATGACAGGAATTGAAGATTTCCTAGCTCTTGAAAGATTAAATGTAGATGATAATCAATTGTTAAGTTTAGATGTTTCTAAAAACTTAGACTTATTTGTACTCGATTGTAAAAATAACATGATTACTGATTTAGATATTTCAAAAAATTTAAAATTGGAATATTTAAGATGTCAAAATAATAGAATAGATAATCTAATACTAAACCCAAATTTAAATACAATTGAAGCTGATAATAATCTACTTTCTTCTATTGATGTTACAATATGCTCAAATCTTGAATATCTGTCTGTTCCATTTAATCAATTAAAAGGACTTGATATTACTCAAAACAATAGCTTGTTAGGGCTGGAAATACATGACAATCTCTTAGAAGAATTAGATATAACTTACAATACTCTATTAACCCATATATATGCAAATAATAATTTAATAACCGAAGTTAAAGGTTTAGATGTATTAACTGATATTATTCAATTACACGTTGTTAATAATAAAATAAAACATTTAGATTTAAGTAATATTACTAGGCTATCAACTTTACGTTGTGAAAATAATTTATTGGAAAGTTTAAATCTTTCGAGTGTAAGAAGTACTTCTTTTAATTTTGGTGCTTTTCAAAATCCAAATTTGAGTTGTATTCAGGTAGTCTTTTTTCAATGGAGTAATTGGCCAGCATATATCACAAATGGTTTTGTAGATAGTACTGCCTCTTTTAGCACAGACTGCTCATCAGTTTGGACGGTAATGACAAACCCAACCACTACAACTGCATTGTTAACAGTAGCAGGTTTAGATGCAGATAATGATGGAGAAATTACCATTGCAGAAGCAGCAGCTTATACAGGTGTTTTAGATTTAAGTGGTTCTGGTATTACAGATGTAGAAGGTTTACAAGCATTTACTGGTATTACAACTTTAGATGTTTCTGGAAACGGAATTACAGATTTAAGTCCGCTTACAAACTCTAGTTTTACTGTTGTTTCAAAATCTACTGGAAAAACAAAGACAATAGCTAAAACCACAACAATGGCTTTAGAAACTTTAATTGTAAGCGATAATACTTTTGAAGTTTTAGATGTAAGTACATTAACAAACTTAAAAAAGTTAGTAATTAAAAATAATCCTAATTTAATAACTGTTAGTCTTAAAAATGGTAATAATTCAAATATTACTTTTTTCGATTCATCAAACACACCAAACTTAACCTGTATTTTGGTAGACGATTCAAACGCAATGTATTTATCTACTTGGACAAAAGACTCTAAAAACACTTTTGTAACAGATGAAGCACAATGTAGAGCAGAGGTATTGTCTGTTGATAATTTTGATATTACAAATACTATAACTTTATATCCTAACCCAGTAACAGATTATTTGAAAATTGAATTGTCTAATCAATTAGAAATCCAAAATATTCAAGTTTATAACGTAATAGGGAAACTTGTTAACGAAACTAAAAAAACTGCAATAGATTTTACAAAAATGACAAAAGGTATCTATCTTTTAAAAATTATCACAGACAAAGGTATAGCCACTAAAAAAGTAATAAAGAATTAAATAATATGTTGTTTAATTATTTATAAATATGGGGAAATTCAATTGAAAAAGAAAAGCCCAACAAACCATAGACACTTGTTTGTGGTTTGTTATTAAAAAAAAGTATCTTTAAAAAGTGATAAAAAAGTATCTACATATTATTTTATTATTTTCTTATGCTATTGTTTTGGCACAAGAGCCCACAAGGTTTACTACAAAACAAGGGTTGCCTTCTAACCATATTTATGATATTCAAGAAGATGTAAATGGTTTTATGTGGTTTGCAACTAATAGAGGTTTGGTAAAATATGATGGCGAAAAATTTAAGACTTTTACCATAAAAGACGGTTTACCTAATAATGATACTTGGCTATTAGAAACTGATTATCAAGATAAGTTATGGTATTTTTCTAAAAGTAAGTATCAAGGGTATATTAAAAACGATAGCATTTATAAGTTTCCTGTTGAAGGCAATCTAGTAATTTCGCCAAGGTTTATAAATAAAAGTAAAGAAAAATTATGGATGGTATCTAATGGAGGAGTAAGAACATTAGAGAAAAATAAATTAAAAGTTGTTTTTATAGGTGATTGGTTAGAATATACTAAAAAAATTACTGAAGCAAGTCTTAAATATAATTTTAAACCACATCTAAATTCTTTTAAAACTGATGAAAAAAAACTTATTTACATTTATGAAAACAGACTAATAATTTTTAATGAAGATTATATAAAAATAAAAGAATTAAAAGTAGATTTACCTAAAAATCATAGAAATTTTAAAATTGACAATCAAGGGTTTTTATATAATGACATTTTTTATTATGCTATGGATAGAGGTGTTTTATTTGTAGATTTTAAAACGTATAAAACCAAATTTTATAGTTTTAAAAAATTAGTAAATGCAGCTCCCATAGAATATTTTAGAGCTAAAGGATTAAAAAATGAAATTCAAATAAGTTTTCCTGGGCATTTATTAAAGTTTGATTACTATTTAAACTTTAAAGAATCATTTTCATTTCCTAAAGAATTAAGTAAATCTAGTTATCAAGATAGTAAAGGTAATATTTGGCTAGCAGATTTAACAAATGGTATTTCATTGCTCTCAAATACTCAAGTAAAAGCTAATTATTTTTTAAAAGGCAAAAAGGTTCAAAAAATAAATAAAGTTGAGGGTGAGTTTTATGCAGGTGTAAATGATGATGGTTTTTATAAACTAGATGTTTTTTTTAATAAATTTCAAAAAATACTTAGGTTAAAAAGACAAAATGGTGAAATCTATCAAATTGAAAAGTCGAATAATAATTTTTTATATTTTATTTCTTCAGGAGGCTCTTTTTTTAAAGAAAAGAATTATTATAATCCTTTAAAACTTGAACAGATAGACAATGATTTTACTATAAACAGTGGAGCCATAAAAAATAATATCTTTTTTAATGATAAAAATTATATTATTGTTGGGAGTCATATTCTCTATTGTTTTAAAAACTCTAAAGAAGTAAAGTATTTATTTACTAAAGACGGTTTAATTACATCAGCAACTTTTAAATATAATTTGTTTTATGGTGGAGCAGATGGTTTGTATATTCTTAAAAAGGATAGCTTAGAAAGAACAAAACTAAAAAACAGTTTATTAAATATTTCCATTGCTAGTTTTTTAACAACCAAAGAAAATTTATTTGTAGGTACAGATGGCAGAGGTATTTATGTATACAATGAAAATGAAATAACCCATCTTAAAAATACAGATGGGTTCAGTATTCAAAAAATTATACGAAAAGCAGATAATTTATGGTTAGCTACAAATAAAGGTGTACATAAAATTGCTTTAAATAGTAAAGATTTAGAAAACTCAACAATTGTAGATAGTTTTTATGAAACAGATGGTTTATTACAAAATAATATCAACGATATTTTTGTGGAAAATGATACTTTATATGCTGCTACAGATGTTGGTATTTCTAAAATAAATATAACAGACACTATATATAAACAAAACCCAAAACTATTTTTTAAAACTAAAAACGACACCTTAGTTTACAAAAATGAAGCAAGAGATAATGTTGCAATTAATTTTAGTTTACAAGATTATGTGAATCAGGATTATATAAAATATGAATACAAGTTGTTACCAATACAAAAAAAATGGACAGCTACTCAAACTAAAAATTTAAATTTCTCTAATTTATCTCCAAACTTATATCAATTACAAGTAAAAGCCACAGACCAACATTTTAATGAATTTTCAACAACCCAATATATAAATATAATTCCTAGATGGTGGCAAACTACTACTGCAAAGATTCTTTTTAGTTTTTTAGCACTTGTTTTATTTTGGATTTTAATTAAACTTATTAAAAAACAAATTCAAAGAAAAGAACAAGAAAAATCGAATCAAGAAAAACGAATTGCTGGCTTAGAATTACAAGCTTTGCGTAGTCAAATGAATCCTCATTTTGTGCATAATTCCTTGAACGCTATTCAGTATTTTATTCAAAGAAATGAAGTAGAATTGTCTGAAGATTATTTGGTGAAATTCTCAAAATTAGTTCGTTTGTTTTTTGATTATTCGAGAAGAAAAACGGTTACAATTGCAGAAGAATTAGCTTTGTTAGAAAATTATTTGCAAATTGAAAAATTACGTTTTGAAGATAAATTATCTTTCCAAATAGAAGTAGACGATAGGATTGATATTAAAGATCAAGAGTTACCTTCAATGTTATTACAGCCAATTGTAGAAAATGCAGTTAATCATGGTTTATTTCATAAGCCTGATAAAGGAAAAGTAAAAATTGATATTAAATATTTAGATAAAGAGATGTTTAATATTTCTATTCTAGATGATGGTATTGGAATAAAAAAAGCAAAAGAAATTTATAAGAAATCTTCTAAAAATTATCAATCGCATTCAACAGAAGTTTTACAAGAAAGATTATTCTTACTAAAACAAAGTAAAGAGTGGCAAATAGATTATAAGATTAGAGATTTGTCTGATGAACCTTTAAAAAGTGGTACAGAAGTAAATATTACATTTAAACAATTGTTATAATGAATTTAAAAGCTATAATAGTAGACGATGAACCAAAGGCATTGGCTATTCTTAAAAATAAAATTGAACGGTTTTGTTCTAATGTTACCATTATTGCTGAGAGTCAAAAACCTAAAGAAGCTATAGAGTTAATAGAAAGATTAAAACCAGACTTGGTTTTTTTAGATATTGCAATGCCAGAAATGAGTGGATTTGATATTTTATTAGAAATTATGAATCCTGCTTTTGAGATTATATTTGTTACTGCTTTCGATCAATATGCTATTGACGCTATAAATTACTGTGCAATTGGGTATTTATTAAAACCAGTAGACAATGAAGCTTTAATTGCAACAGTAATAAAAGCAGAGCAAAACATTGAAGAAAAAACTGCTTTAGAAAAAAACAAACAGTTAATAGAAAATCTTGGAGTACAAACTTTCCAAAAAAAGAAAATTGTAATTCCAACACAAGAAGGTTTAGTGTTTGTAGAAATTAAACGGATAGTTTTTTGTGAAGGTACAGATGGTTATACAAAGATTCATATAAATGATAAAAAATCAATTTTAAGCTCCTATAGTATCGGTCACTTTGTGAAATTATTAAATGATAAAGAATTTTATTTAATTCATAAATCTTATTTAATTAATATAAATTATATAGAAAAATATTTAAATGAAGGATATGTAGTTTTATCAAATAACAATAAACTACCAGTTTCAAGAAGTAAGAGGACAACTTTTTTAAATAGCTTATAGATAGAAAAGAATCATAAAAAAATCCCAAACATTATGTTTGGGATTTTTTTATGGCTTTTAATTTTTAATTTTTTTTGGTCTTTCATTTAATAAAACAGGATCTCCATAGCCTAATTCTTTCATTCTTTCTAGTTGAGTTTCTGCATCACCAACAACTAACCAAATCATTTTATCAGGATTTACATACTTGTTTGCTAATTCCTTGATTTGTTCTTTGGTTACGTTTTTTACATAATTTTCTCGGTCATTTATATAATTAGCATTTAATCCGTAATTACTAATATTAGATAACATTCTTAATTTTGCGTTAGCTGTTTCAAAAGCTCTTGCATTACTTTTTATTAAGAAACCTTTTGTAGTTTCTAAATCTTTATCAGAAAAAGTAGTTGGATACTCTTGTAAAATTTTCTTTACTAATTGAGCAGATTCTAAAGTAACATTACTTCTAACACCACTAGAAATTGTAAAAGTTCCTTTTGCTTTTGTGCCAGAAAAACCAGAACGGATTCCATATGTATATCCTTTACCTTCACGTAATTCTTGCGTTAATCTAGAAGCAAAACTTCCTCCTCCAAGAATATAGTTCATTACAGTTGCTGGATAAAAATCTTTATCAGTTGCTGCTAAAGCTGGTGCGCCAAATTGTAAAACTGATTGTTTTGCATTTGGAATGTCGTAAAAATAAACAGCAGGTTTAGTTGGTGCATCTGGAGTTTTATATTCAGGAATTATTACTTCTTTTGTTTTCCAATTTGAGTTTAAACTAGATAGAGATGCAATAACATTTTCTTCAGAGATATCACCTACAACTAACATTTTTGATACTGAAGGAGAAATGTAATTATTATAGAAATTTTTGATATCTCCTAATGAAATTGATGCTACTGAAGAAATTGTTCCTAAAGTGTTTTTAGAGCGAATGTTTTCTTTTCCATAAATTAACTGATTATAAGCATTTCTTGCGACAGCGTTTGGACTAGCTTCTTGTTGACGTAAACTAGCTATTGCTGCTTTTTTTAATAAGTCGAATTCTTTCTCATCAAACCTCGGTTCTAATAACATTTCTTGGGCTAAAGCTAATGTTTTGTTATAGTTTTTGGCTAAGGTTGTTCCACTTATAGTAATGTTTTCTTTACTAGAATAGATGTAAATAGAAGCTCCAAGTTCTTGTATTTTCTCTTCTAATTCTTTTACAGTTTTATTTTTTGTGCCTTTATTTAATAAATCTGCAGTTAAATTAGCAACTCCTAATTTATCCATAGATTCTAATAGTTGACCTCCATCAATTGTTAAATTAAAACGAACTAAAGGTATTTCACTGTTTTGTATTCCGAATATTTTTAGACCATTTTTAAGTTTATTTTCATAAACTTTAGGAACACTTAAAGTAGGTGCTTCGCCATAAGGTGGTTCTACACTTCTGTCAAAAGAAGAAGGTGTTTTCACATAAGTAGCAGCTATTTTAGGATTAAAATTTTCTTCGGCTCCTGTTATAATTTTTTCTTCAACAACATTTGCTAATTCAGAGTTTTTTAAAGCTAATTCAGCAAAATTCTTAGGAACAAAACTTGTAGCAATGTAATTTTTGTTTTTGATGTATTTGTTATAAACCATCATAACATCCTCTTTTGTTACTGCTAAGGTTTTTTTGATATCTTCAGTTACAAAACCTGGGTTTCCAGTATATGTATTGTAAGAAGCTAAACCAGTTCCTTTTCCTAAAACACTAGATAAACTGCTGTAAAAATCTGTTTCTTGTCCTGCTTTAATTCTGTTTAAATCTTTTTCAGAAATTCCTTCTTTTTCAAATTTCTCAAAACCTTTTTCGATTCCAGTTTTAACTTCATCTAAATTTTTACCATTAAAAGCTCTTACAGAAAGTTGAGTTTGTCCTGCTAGTTCAGAAATGTAATTAAACATGCTTGTGTTTGATGTGAGCTCTAATTCGTCAATTAAAACTTGATTTAAAGGAGCAGATTTTCCATCCGTTAAATACTGAGTTAAAACCTCTAAAGCATAAGAATCTTGATGATAAGATGGCACAGTTGGCCAAACCATTGTTAATTGAGGAACTCTTGCAAAATTGTCTTCATAATATAATAACTTAGTTTCTTTTACAATACCTGGTCTTTTTTCTAATGCAGGAATTTCTTCACCTTTAGGTATCTCATCAAAATATTTATGAACCCATTTTGTAGCTTGTTTAATGTCTATATCTCCAGATAAAACTAAAGTTGAATTATTAGGAACATACCATTTCTTAAAAAATGTTTTAACATCTTGCAAAGTTGCATTTTGTAAATCTTCTAAAGAACCAATAACTTGCCAATTATAAGGATGATCTTTTGGATATAAATTTTTCCCAATAACATATTGATTATGTCCATAAGGTCTATTGTCTACACTTTGTCTTTTTTCATTTTTAACAACTTGTTTTTCTTTAGCTAAAACAGGATCTGTAACTGTATTTATAAACCAACCTAATTTATCAGCTTCTGCCCAAATCATCTTTTCTAAAGCATCTTTTGGAACAGTTTGTAAGTAGTTTGTTCTATCTCTAGAAGTAGAACCATTTGCACCAGAACCACCTATTCTTGCGCTCATTTTATCTAAACCTCCTTTGCCTAAATTTTCTGATTCTAAAAATAATAAGTGTTCAAATAAATGTGCAAAACCAGTTCTTCCTTCAATTTCTCTTGCAGAACCAACATGAACCATTAATTCTACTGCAACTACTGGGTCTGATTTATCTACATGAAAAATAACATCTAAACCATTCTCTAATTCTATCTTTTTATAATTAATACTCAGTTCTGGAGTTTTCTCTTCGGATGATTTTTCACACGCAATAAAAGAAGCAATTGCTAAAAGAGTAACAAGGAATTTTTTCATAATTTCTGGTTTTTAAAAATCGAAATTACTAAAATGAAATAGTTCTTAAGGGTGATGTATTGTTAAATAAAGTTAAAAAGCCTCAAATTTTAAATTTGAGGCTTTTATTATTTTTAAGAAAAAATATTATTTCTGTTGCAACTGCCATTTCCAAGAAGACTCTAATGCTTCTTCTAGTGTTTTTTCTGTTTTCCAGTTCAATTCTTTGTTCGCAATAGTTGTGTCTGCATAAGCAGCTGTAATATCACCTTCTCTTCTAGCAACAATTTTATAATTTAATGGTTTACCAGAAGCTTTTTCAAAAGCATTTATAACTTCTAAAACAGAACTTCCTGTTCCTGTACCAACATTAAAATACTCAAAAGCTTCTTTGTTATTTTTGTTGATTAAACGCTGTAAAGCAGCAATATGTGCTTTTGCTAAATCTACAACATGAATATAATCTCGAACAGCAGTTCCGTCTTTTGTTGGGTAATCATCTCCAAAAACAGATAATTCGGCACGCATTCCTGCGGCAGTTTGTGTAATGTAAGGAATTAAATTTTGAGGAACTCCTAAAGGTAATTCTCCAATTTTTATAGATGCATGAGCTCCAATTGGATTAAAGTATCTTAAAGCAATGATGTTTAAATCGTGTGCTTTACTTGCATCTTTTAAGATTTCTTCGCCAATTTGTTTTGTGTTTCCATAAACAGATTCAGCCGTTTTAACAGGTGCTTTTTCTGTAATTGGCAATTCATCTGCTTGTCCATAAACAGTGCAAGAAGAAGAGAAAATAAAGTTGTCTAATTTTCTGTCTCTCATTTCTTGTAATAAATATACAAGTGTGCCTAAGTTATTTTCATAATAATCTAAAGGTTTACTCATGCTTTCTCCTACAGCTTTAAAAGCAGCAAAATGAATAATTCCATCAACTTTATTGTTGTCAAAAAAGTTTTTTACATCATTTTTTACTCTTAAATCTATTTGATGAAAATCTGGTTTTGTTCCTGTAATTTCGGTGATTTTATCTAAAACATTGATTGTTGTATTTGATAAATCATCAATAATTACAACTTCAAATCCTGCATTTTGTAATTCAACAACTGTATGTGAACCAATAAAACCTAATCCACCTGTTACTAAAATTTTTTTCATAGCTTTTTTATTTAACGAAATCTAAAATCGTTTTTGTAATAAATTCTAATTGTTCAGTATCCAATTCTGTATGCATTGGTAAAGAAATTACTGTTTTTATCAATTCATTTGTTACAGGGAAATCACTCTCTTTATAGCGAGCATCTGCATATGCCTTTTGAGAATGTAATGCTACTGGGTAATAAATGGCATTTGGAATTCCTTTTTCTAATAAGTGTTTGTGTAATTCATCTCTTTTACCATTTGTAATTTGTAATGTATATTGATGAAAAACATGACAATCACAAGTTTCACAAATTTCTCCACAACTATTTGTTGCGTTAGATTTTGTAGTTGGTGTAATTATATTTGAATTTGTTGCAAATGCAGTATTGTAAAAACGAGCTGCATTTCTACGAGCTTTACAATAACTATCTAATAATGGTAATTTTGCTTTTAAAACTCCAGCTTGAATGCTATCTAAACGAGAATTTACTCCAACAACATCATGATAATAACGAGTATACATTCCGTGGTTTACAATTCCACGAATTGTATGAGCAAGTTCATCATCATTGGTAAAAATTGCTCCTCCATCTCCATAACAACCTAAGTTTTTAGAAGGGAAAAATGATGTTGTTCCAACATTTCCTATTGTTCCTGCTTTCTTTTTGGTTCCGTCTTTAAAAGTATAATTAGCTCCAATTGCTTGTGCATTATCTTCAATAACAAAAAGATTATGTTCTTTTGCAATTTCCAGAACAGCATCCATATTTGCTACTTGCCCGAATAAATGAACAGGAACGATTGCTTTTGTTTTTGGAGTAATTGCTTTCTTTAAAGCTTCAATATCAATATTAAAAGTATCTGGCTCAACATCAACTAAAACAGGTGTAAGTTTTAATAATGCAATAACTTCAACTGTTGCAGCAAAAGTAAAATCGGCAGTAATTACTTCATCATCTTGCTGTAAACCTAATCCCATCATTGCTATTTGCAAAGCATCTGTACCATTTGCACAAGGAATTACATGTTTTACATCTAAGTATTTTTCTAAATCGGTTTGAAATTCATGAACCAAAGGTCCGTTTATGTAAGCAGAAGAATTTAAAACTTCTTGGATAGAAACATTTACAGTTTCTTTTATATGTTGGTACTGACCTTGTAGGTCAACCATTTGAATTTTTTTCATCAATTATTTTTTTTTGATACACAAAAATACAAATTTAATTTCTGTTATCTTTGATGAAAATCAAACTGAATTTAATGAAATTTATAAAGAAACTCTTTAAGATTATTGTAGTTCTAATTGTTCTTGTAATTGTTGGTGCTTGGCTTTATAGTAAAACGTTGAGTCCAAATTATAATGGAGAAGTAGAGGTTGAAAATTTATCAGAAAAAGTTACGGTTTATTTTGATGAAATTGGTGTTCCTCATATAAATGCAGAAAATCAAAAAGACGCTTATAGAGCTTTTGGATATTTACATGCACAAGATAGATTATGGCAAATGGAGTTGATTAGAAGAATTTCTTCGGGTAGATTGGCTGAAATTTTTGGGAAGAAATTATTAAGAACAGATAAATTTTTCTCTGGTTTAGGAATAGAAGAAGCGTCTGCTAAAACCATAAAAAACTTAGATAAAACCTCTCAAGAATATCAATTAACAATTGCTTATTTAGATGGAATTAATCAATTTATAGAAAACGGAACAACACCCATCGAGTTTCGTTTAGTTGGCGTTAAAAAAGAAAAATATACCATTAAAGATGTTTATAATGTCTTTGGTTATATGGCTTTTAGTTTTGCAATTGCACATAAAACTGATCCTATTTTAACAGAAGTAAAGGAGAAATTAGGAGATGCTTATTTTAAAGAATTAATTGGCGTTGAATCTGAAAATCTAACCTTTATTAGAAATGAAAAAAATCCAGAATTAAAAGCTGAATTTGGGAAAGCAATGAATAATCTGTTTGAAGAGTTGCCAATTTCTCCATTTATTGGAAGTAATTCTTGGGTAATTGGAGCAGATAAAACTAAAAATGGAAAAGTGATTTTTGCAAACGATCCTCATATTGGATTTTCTCAACCTTCAGTTTGGTATCAATCTCACATAAAAACTCCAGATTATGAAATGTATGGTTTCAATTTGGCGTTAACTCCATTTCCGCTTTTAGGACATAATAGAAATTATGCTTACGGATTAACAATGTTTGAAAACGACGATGTAGATTTTTATATTGAAGAAAATAATCCAGAAAATGAAATGGAATACAAAACTGCAACTGGTTTTGAAAACTATGATTTAATAGATAAAAGGATTAAGATAAAAGGAGAAAAAGATACTGTTTATCAAATAAAAGTGAGCAAACATGGTCCTGTTATGAATGGTTTAATAGAACATTTAAAAGATAAAAGGCCAATTGCAATGCAATGGATCTATACCAAATTTAACAGTCAATTATTAGAAGTTGGTTATGATATTTCTCACGCAACTAATTTATCTGAATTTAAGAAAGGAGCAAGTAAATTACATGCGCCAGGTTTAAATATTATGTATGGAGATGCAAAAGATAATATTGCTTGGTTTGCATCAGGTAAATTATACAAATACAGAGATTCTTTATACACAAAAACATTTTTAAATGGCGCTTCTGGTAAAGATGAAATTTTAGAATATCTAGATTTTGAAGAAAATCCACAAGCTATAAATCCGAGTTGGAATTATGTGTATTCTGCAAACAATCAACCAGATTCTATTGCAGGAAAATTATATCCTGGATATTATTTAAATGAAGATAGAGCAGAAAGAATTGTGCAACTTTTAGAACCTAAAAATAATTGGACAAAAGATGATGTTGCAAAAATGATTTATGATGTAACATCACCAAATGCGCCAATTATTGCAGCAGATTTTGTTGCATCAATAAATAAAAAAGATTTAACTGCGAGTGAGAAAAAAGCAATTTCAATCTTAAAAAGTTGGAAAGGAAATTTTGATAAGAAAGAAGTTGGCCCAGTAATTTATAACAGAATGGTATATGAATTTCAGAAAAATACATTTGAAGATGAAATGGGGAAAGGCTATGCTCAATTTGTAAATACGCCTTTTGTTGAAAAAGTTTTACCAGTTCAGGCAGAAAGAAAAAAATCTGTATGGTGGGATGATGTTTCAACCAAAAATAAAATTGAAACGAAAGAAGAAATAGTAACAAAATCATTTAAAAAAGCATTTTCATTTTTAGAAAATCAATTAGGAGAAAATGTAGAAGATTGGATTTGGAAAAGAGTTGTTTCTGTAGAGTATAAACATGCTGTTGGTGAAGTAGCTTTATTAAGAAAGTACTTTAATGTTGGTCCGTTTGAAACAAAAGGAGGAGATCAAGTAATAAATAATCAAATTTATGATATTGACTCTACAGGAGTTTACAAAATAAAAGCGGGTCCTTCAACAAGAAGAATTGTAGATTTTTCTGATGTTGAAAATAGTTTAGGAATTTTACCAACTGGGCAATCTGGAAATGTTTTTAGTAAACATTATAAAGACCAAACTCAAAAATATTTAAAAGGTGAGTTTGTAAAAATGAAACTAAATCAGGCTGATATTGAAAAAAGTGAAAATTTATTGATTTTGAAGCCTAAAGATTAAAGATTTAAACCTCCTTATAAACTTCCTCAAAAGGAATTCTAAAACGTTTACCATAAACTCCTTTTTCAGTTCTTATTCCACAAGAAACAATCATGTTAATTTCTGCTCCAACTGGCAAACCTAATAATTGTTTAACACGCCAAGTATCTGAGCCTTCCATTGGGCAAGTGTCATAACCTTCTGCTGCCATAGAAATCATGAAATTTTGAGCAGCTAAACCACAGGTTTTGTGAGCAACAATTCTCATGTCACTTTTTCTAACTTCTCTGTAAATGGGTTTAAATATTCCAATTACTAAAATCATTAAGTATTTAAAGAAACCTAAAATTCCTAAAAATTCAGCATAAGCAAAAGGAATGATTTTTCCGTAATAGTTTCTTGCTACTTTTTCTCTACTACTTTGCTCTGATTTCGGGTTATTCTCTCCAAAATTAGCATCCATAAAAGATAAATTAGCTTTCGCTCTTTTCTTCCATAAATCTTTTCGTGTAACAAAAACAACTAATTGTTGTGCTGTTTTTGCTGCATTTTGGTTGAAACAAAAAGGTGCAATTTGTGCCATAATATCTTTAGAAGTAATGTGGTAAAATTCCCACAACTGCATATTACTGCTATTAGGAGCTAGAGATGCTTGTTGAATACACTTTTTTACAATAACAGGATCAATTTGTTTTTCAGCATCGTAAATTCTTACTGAGCGCCTGTAATTTATTGCTTCTGAAACTGTTTTTTCTTTTTGAATCATTTATTTTAAATTATGTCCACTTTAATAAATTACGTAAACTCTTTAATTTATTTGTGTAAGGTGCATATCTTATTGGTAAATCTAACCAATTTCCTCTTTTAACAACACCTTTGCTCTGTGTAAAAGTGTCGAAAGTGTGTTTTCCATGATAGCCTCCAATACCGCTTTCTCCAACGCCACCAAAAGCCAATCTATGATTTACAAAATGAACAGTTGTGTCGTTTATTGTTCCACCTCCAAAAGAATATTTTGCAACCATTTTTTTTGCATAATCATTGTTTGTAGAAAAAATATAGAATGCCAAAGGTTTGTCATATTTAGAAATTATTTTCTCTATTTTTTCTTCGTTATCATAAGAAATTAGAGGTAAAATAGGTCCAAAAATTTCACCTTTCATTACCTCACTGTCTAGAGAAGGTTCGTCTATTAAAGTTGGTGAAATATAGTTGTCTTCACTATTTGTTTTTCCTCCAATTAAAAAGTTTTCATTTGATAACATTGTCGCTAATCTGTTGAAGTTTTTAGCGTTTATGATTCTTGGAAAATCAGAAGATTTTTCAGGATTTTCTCCATAGGCTTTTGTTAATTCTTCTTTAAAATAATTGACAAATTTATCTTTTACAGAAGTATGAATTAATAAATAATCAGGAGCAATACAAGTCTGTCCACCGTTTACAAATTTACCCCAAACGATACGTTTTGCAGCTAATTTAATGTTTGCACTTTCATCTATAACACAAGGGCTTTTTCCTCCCAATTCTAAAGTTACTGGAGTAAGATATTCTGCTGCAGATTTTGCAATAATTTTCCCTACAGAAACACTTCCAGTAAAGAAAATATAATCCCAACGTTGTGTCAGTAATTCTTTAGAAGTTTCTATGCCTCCTTCAATTACAACTGCGTGTTTTTTATCAAAAACAGCTTCAACTATTTCTTTGGTAATTGCACTTGTATGAGGAGTTAATTCTGATGGTTTTAGAACGGCAGTATTTCCTGCGGCAATTGCTCCAATCAGCGGCGCAAAAGCTAATTGATAAGGATAATTCCAAGGAGAAATGATTAGAACAGTTCCAAATGGCTCTTTGTATATTTTTGCTGATGAAGGAAAGTTTAAAAGTGAAGGTAAAACTCGTTTGGTTTTTGCCCAAGAGTTTATCTTGCTTAATGTCATTTTTAATTCACCTAAAACAATAGAAGTTTCGGTTAAAACAGCTTCGTATTCAGATTTTTTAAAATCACTATACAATGCTTTTATAATATCAGATTCTCTCTTAATAAGTTCTTTTTGTAGTTTTTTCAACATTTCTTTTCTAAAAGAAATGTCTTTTGTTTGTTGAGAAGCAAAAAAGCTTTTCTGCTCTTGTAAAAGTTTAGGAATATTCATAAAATATTAAATGTTTTGTATCTTTTTATTCATCAAATTAAACCATAAAGGTGGTATAAGAGCAAGAATCATCATTCCAGGATAACCAGTTGGCATTTGTGGACTTTCTGGTAAAGTTTTTAAGAGTTGATAATGTTTGCTTCCGTTATAATGATGATCTGAATGTCTAGATAAATTGAATAATAAAATCTTGCCAATTACGTGGTCAGAATTCCAAGAATGAGTTCGTTTTACTCTTTCATATCTTCCTTTTTCATTTTTATTTCTTAGCAAACCATAATGCTCAATATAGTTTACAGTTTCTAGTTGAATTATTCCAAAAATAGCTGCTCCTATAAAAGCAAGTAATACAAAAGCTCCATAAAAGTAATAAATACTTCCTAATAAAAGAAAGTTGCAAATGGTGTAAATAATCATTCTGTTTTGAGGATGAAACCAGTTTTTTTCTTCAGTTTCTAAACGTTTGTTTTCTATTCCCCAAGCTTGAAAATAACTAGAGAAATGAGAGCGAAAATAAAATAAATAAATAGGTTCGTTTTTTCTGGCAGTTGCAGCGTCTTTTGGTGTTGCAACATTAAAATGATGTCCTCCATTATGGTAAGGTAAAAAGTGCGTATTTAGAGAAGTAAGTAATAATATTTCTCCAATTAATTCATCAAACCTATTATTTCTATGTCCTAATTCATGACCAATATTTATGCCTAAAACACCACACATTAATCCCATAGAAAATACTCTTCCTAAAATTTCTGAAGTTGTTAAGCCAACTTCTTGAATTGCGTTAAAGAAAAGATATAAGAAGCCAATTTGAATTGGTAAAGTAATGTATAAAATGTAGGTATAGAGTTTGTTGTTTTTTTCCTCTTTTTCTTCTTCTTTGGTAAAGTTTTTCTTATCTGGTTGAAATAGAAATTCTAATAAAGGAACAAATCCAAAGAAAATAATTAAAGGTAAAAACGTTAACCATCCTTTAGAAATAAAAGAAATGTAAACTGTAATTGGTAAAATAACTATTGCTAAATATTTTAAGGCTTTCAATGTAAATTAGATTTCTCTAAATATACAAAAAATTAAGAACAAGCATTCCAAATTACTTCATTAGGAACTGGAGCTTGAATAGAGATTAATTCTTTAGAAACAGGATGGGTGAAATCAATTTTTCTTGCGTGTAAATGAATGCTTCCGTCTTTGTTGCTTCTCGGAAAACCGTATTTTAAATCGCCTTTTATTGCGCTTCCTATTGCAGAAAGTTGCGCCCTTATTTGGTGATGTCTTCCCGTTTCTAAATCAATTTCTAAAAGAGCGTAGTTGTCTAATTTTTTAATTGTTTTATAATGCAGAATTGCTTTTTTACTTCCTTCAGTCTCTTTGTTAAAAACTGTAGATTTATTGTTTTTTGGATTTTTTTTAAGGAAATTAATTAAAGTATCTGCTTCTTTTTTTGGTTCATTTTTAACAACTGCCCAATATGTTTTGTTGATGGTTTTATCACGCAACATTTTGTTTAAACGTGTTAAAGCTTTGGTGGTTCTTGCAAAAATAATAATTCCAGAAGTTGGTCTGTCTAATCTATGAACAACGCCTAAAAAAACATCTCCTGGTTTGTTGTATTTCTCTTTAATATATTCCTTTACAACATCACTTAAAGGTTTGTCGCCAGTTTTATCACCTTGAGTAATATCTCCAGAGCGTTTATTTACAATAACAATATGATTGTCTTCAAATAAAACCTGTAAGTTTTCTTTAGTAGATTGCATTTTGATTATTTAAAATCTTTTGCAACATCTTGATTCACACCTCCTATAAAATCTAAAAATTCTTTTCTACCAAGTCCAGTAGAAGAAGAGGTTAAAAAAGTCATTGGTAAAGTTTCCCAAGAGTTTAATAATTTCTTTTTATACGAAGTAATTTGTTTGTTCAATTTAGAGCTTCCTAATTTATCTGCTTTTGTAAAAACGATACAAAAAGGAATCTGATTTTCGCCTAAAAACTTCATAAATTCTAGGTCAATTTTTTGAGGATCGTGTCTAGAATCAATTAAAACAAAAGTACAAACCAGTTGTTCTCTTTCTTTAAAGTAGTTTTCTATAAAATACTGAAATATAGTTCTTTTTTTCTTAGAAATTTGAGCATAACCATAGCCAGGTAAATCTACTAAGAACCACTCGTCATTAATTTTAAAGTGATTGATTAGTTGTGTTTTTCCAGGTTTCCCAGATATTTTAGCCAAATCTTTTCGCTCCATTAACATGTTAATTAATGAAGATTTTCCAACATTTGAACGACCAATAAATGCGTATTCTGGAATTCTTTCTGGTGGAGCTTTAGTAACATTACTATTGCTCATTATAAACTCTGCAGATTTTATTTTCATTATAATTGGTTCTGTTAGTTTTGAAATTCCTCTCAGAGAGAGTTATATCTTTCTAGACGTAAGCCATTCTTGAAGAATTTTATTAAATTCCTCAGGTCTTTCCATCATTGCTGCATGCCCACATTTATCAATCCAAAATAAGTCTGAATTTGGTAGTAATTTTTGGAAATCAGTGGCAACTTCAGGTGGAGTTACTGTGTCTTGTTTCCCCCAAATAATGCAAACAGGAACCTTCATTTCTGGCAAGTCATTAGCCATATTATGTCTAATTGCACTTTTTGCAATTGCTAATGTTCTAATAACTGAACTTCTGTCATTTACAATTTCAAAAACATCATCAACCATTTCTTTTGTTCCAATTTCTGGATCATAAAAAACAGCTCTAGTTTTTTCTTTTATATATTCATAGTTTCCTCTTTTTGGAAAACTATCTCCCATTGCTTTTTCGTACAAACCAGAACTTCCGGTAAGAACTAAGGCGCTTACTTTTTCTTGGTAGTGTTTTGTAAAATATAAGCCAATATGTCCTCCTAAAGAGTTTCCTAATAAAATTGCAGAATCAATTTTTTTGTATTCTAAAAATTCTTTCAAAAACTTAGCTAAGTTTTTAACATTTGTTTTTATAAGAGGAAGAGAATATAGAGGTAATTCAGGAATTAAAACTTTGTAACCATTGTTTGAAAAATGGTTAAAAGTAGCTTCAAAATTACTTAAAGCACCCATTAATCCATGTAAAACAATGATTGCAGGTCCTTCTCCAGCTTCTGCATACCTAAATTTTCCTTCAGTTTTTAACTTGTCAGTCATTGATTTTTTTTGATTTTACTCAAACGCAAATGTAGTTCTTTTTTCTTAATTAATTGTTGTTTGTAATATTCTCAATTTTCATTTTTAATGATAAAAGATATTGTGAAAATGTTAATAAAAGCGATATTTATTAACAAAGTGGTAAAAAGTGGTAAAAAGTGGTAAATTTTGTATATTTTTGATTTCTAATAAAATTAATTTTTAAGTGATAAACCTAATTGGTACATATGAGTGTAAGGCAGATGCTAAAGGAAGATTGATGTTTTCATCAGCTTTTAAAAAGCAATTGCACCCTGTGTTACAAGATGGTTTTGTGGTTAAAAGAGGTGTTTTTCAGCCTTGTTTGGAGTTGTATCCAATGAAGGAGTGGAATTTAATGATGGAGAAAATTAACAAGCTAAACAGGTTTGTAAAAAAGAATAATGATTTTATTAGAAGGTTTACTGCAGGTGTTAAAATGGTTGAGTTAGATGCAACTGGAAGATTATTAATACCGAAAGATTTGTGTGATTTTGCAGGAATTAAGAAGCAAATAGTTTTGTCTTCTGCAGTAAATATTATTGAAATTTGGGATAAAGAGAAGTATGAGAAAGCAATTGATGATGCAGCAGTTGATTTTGCTGATTTGGCAGAGGAAGTAATGGGAAATACAGATCTAGATGAATTATCATAGTCCAGTTTTATTAAGTGAAAGTGTAGATGCCTTAGCTATTAAAGAAGATGGTGTTTATGTTGATGTAACTTTTGGTGGCGGAGGTCATTCAAGGGAAATTTTAAAACGACTTGGTGAGAATGGTAAGTTGTTTGGTTTTGATCAGGATCCAGATGCTTTAGGAAATATGATTGATGATGAGCGTTTTGTGTTGATACCAGAAAATTTTAGGTTCATTTCTAGGTTCTTAAGATTTCATGGAATTAAAAAAGTAGATGGAATTTTAGCTGATTTAGGTGTTTCTTCTCATCAGTTTGATGAAGCGGAAAGAGGATTTTCTATTCGTTTTGATGGTGATTTAGATATGCGAATGAATCAAAGATCTAAAATATCAGCAAAAGAAATAATAAATACATATTCTGAAGAAAAATTAGCAGAAATATTGTTTTTGTACGGTGAGTTGAGGAATTCTAGAAACATTGCAAAAACAATTGTTGAAGAAAGACAAAATGAAAAAATTGAAACAAGTTTTCAGTTAAAGAATGTGCTTCAGAAATATTTGCCAAAAGCAAAAGAGCATAAAATATTGGCCCAAATATTTCAAGCAGTTAGAATTGAGGTAAATGAAGAGCTGGATGTTTTAAGAGAATTTTTACAGCAAATTCCTAATTTATTAAAAGAAGATGGCAGGTTAAGTGTAATCTCTTATCATTCTTTAGAAGATAGATTAGTAAAAAGATTTATAAGAACAGGATTATTTAGTGGCGAGCCCGAGAAAGATATTTTTGGAAATAGTGAAGAACCGTTAAAGAAAGTTGGAAAGTTAATAGTGCCTACCCCACAGGAAATTAAACTAAACAATCGGGCTCGCAGTGCTAAATTAAGAATTGCAACATTAAAATAAGATGTCTAAAGTTAAGAAAGGTGTTTATGATTTTCTGAGAGGAAGTTTTCTTACAGATGAGTCAGCATTTAAAAACTGGAGAATTATAATTTTTGTAGTTGCGTTGCTGTTGATAATGATTTCAAGTGCACATAATGCTGATAAGAAGGTTATTAAAATATCAGTTTTAAATAAAAAGAAAAGAGAATTACGAGCAGAGTATGTAGATATAGGTACTATTTTAATGAGAATGAAAATGGAATCCAATATCAGAGAAAAAGCAAAGAAAAGAGGATTAAAACCTTCTGAATCCCCTCCAAAAAAAATAAAAGTAACCTATAAAGATTAATAAAATTGGCAACTCACAAAAAAAGCATCCTTAAAAAATTCTACTTGGTAGCTGCTTTTATGACTGCTTTTTTGTTAGCTGTTATTATTAGGGTTGTAAATATTCAATACGCTCAAGGAGAAAAATATAGGAAACTATCTACAGAACTTACTATTAAGCAAGATACCATTTATGCAAATAAAGGAAATGTGTATGCTGCAGATGGTAATTTACTAGCTACATCAATGTCTAGGTTTACAATTAGAATGGATGTTGTTGCTGTAAATAATGCTGTGTTTGAAAAAAACATTGTGGCTTTGTCTAAAGAGCTTTCTAATATGTTGGGTAATACATCTAGTTATTATCAGAAAAAATTAAGAAATGCAAAAAAGAGGAGAAATAGATATTTATTAATTGCTAGAAATATTGGGTATACGCAATATCTAAAAATGAAGCAATTTCCTATTTTTAATAAAGGAGTTTACAGAGGTGGTTTTATAGCAGAACACAAAACAGTAAGAGCGCATCCTATTGGAAAAATTGCAGAACGAACTATTGGGTATGATGATTTTAGAGGAGAAGCAGGTATAGAAGGGGCTTTTGCAGATTTTATGGAAGGAGAAAATGGGTTGCGTTGGAAACAGAAAATTGCTAAAAATCAATGGAAACCAATTAATGATGTAAATGAAAAAGAACCAATAGATGGCCATGATATTATTACAACTATAGATGTAAATATTCAAGATATTACACATCATGCATTGTTAAGTAAGTTGGAGTATTTTGAAGCAGATCATGGATGTGCAGTAGTTATGGAAACTGCTACTGGTGAAATAAAAGCAATTTCTAACCTAGGAAGAACATCTAAAGGGACTTATTACGAGAAAAGAAATTATGCAGTTTGGGAAAGTCATGAGCCTGGTTCTACATTTAAATTAGCAAGTTTAATGGCTGCTTTAGATGATAAGGTTATAGATACATCAACAGTTGTAGATACAGAAAAAGGAAGAATTTATATTCATAATAGAAAAGTTGAAGATTCTAGAAGAGGTGGTTATGGAAAAATATCTGCAGCAAGAGTTTTTGAAGTTTCTTCTAACGTTGGAATCGTAAAATTGATTAGAAAACATTATGACGATAAGCCTCAAAAATTTATAGATAAATTAGAGAAATACGGTTTTACAAAGCCAATTGGTTTTTCTATTAAGGGTGAAGGAAAACCTTATATTCCAAAACCAAAAGATAAAAGTTGGAGTAAAATTTCTTTAGAATGGATGTCTTGGGGTTATGGAGTTTCTGTTACACCAATGCAAACGTTAATGTTTTACAATGCTGTTGCAAATAACGGTGTAATGGTGAAGCCTAGGTTTATAAAAGAATTAAGAAGACAAGATAAAATAGAAAAGGTTTTTAAAACTGAGGTTGTTAACCCTAAAATAGCTTCAGAAGAAACCTTGACTAAAATTAGAAAAGTAATGGAAAATGTAGTTATTAAGGGAACTGCAGATAATATTTACTCACCTAATTTTTCAATGGCAGGTAAAACAGGAACTGCAAAAAAATACATTCCTAGACATAAAAATGAAAAAGGAGAAACAATTTCTGGCCATTATTCTACAAAACATTATGTAGCTTCATTTGCAGGTTTTTTTCCTGCGGATAAACCAAAATATTCTTGCATAGTGGTAATTCATGATCCAAATAAAGAAAAAGGATATTATGGAGCAACAGTTGCTGCGCCAGTTTTTAAAGAAATTGCTCAAAAAATTTATACAACTACACCAATAGATAACCAGTCTGTAAATGATAAAACTGAATTTGCATCTATAGAAAATCAGTATCTAAAGTACGATGAGATATTAAGTAAAAAATACTCAGAAATTCCTAATGTAAAAGGAATGTCTGGTATGGATGCTTTGTCTTTATTAGAAAATATTGGTTTAAAAGTAAAAGTATCTGGTGTTGGTAAAGTGAAGTCTCAATCACAGAAAAAAGGAGAGAAGTTAGTAAAAGGATCTACAATTATTTTAAACCTTTCTTAAGTTGAAGAATTTAAAAGACATATTATATAAGGTTTCAATACATCAAGTATTTGGTAGTACAAATGTTGATGTAAAAAATCTAGTTTTCGATTCTAGAAAAGTTAAAAATAATGATGTTTTTATAGCTCAAAAAGGAGTTTCTGTTGATGGGCATTTATATATTGATAAAGCAATCAATTTAGGAGCAAAAGCAATTATTTGTGAAGATTTCCCCGAAGATAAAAAAGAGAGAATTACCTATATTCAAGTTGCAGATGCAAATATTGCATTGGCAATTATGGCATCTAATTTTTATGACAATCCATCAAAGAAATTACCACTTGTTGGAGTTACAGGTACAAATGGAAAAACAACAATAGCATCACTTTTATATCAATTATTTAAAAAAGCGGGTTACAAAGTTGGGTTACTTTCTACTGTAAAGATTTTGGTTGATGAAACAGAATTTAAAGCAACACATACAACTCCAGATTCAGTAACAATAAACAGTTATTTAGATAAAATGATTGATGCTGGTGTAGATTTTTGTTTTATGGAAGTGAGCTCTCATGGAATTCATCAAAAAAGAACAGAAGGTTTAACTTTTGCTGGAGGAATTTTTACAAACCTATCTCATGATCATTTAGATTATCACGATACGTTTGCTGAATATAGAAATGTAAAAAAATCTTTTTTCGATTCTTTGCCAAAATCAGCTTTTGCTTTAGTGAATATAGACGATAAAAATGGCAACTTTATGTTGCAAAATACTAAAGCAAAAAAGAAATCTTATGCTTTAAAAACGCTTGCTGATTTTAAAGTTAAAATTATAGAAAAACAACTTTCAGGAACACTTTTAAATGTTGATGGAACTGAAGTTTGGACAAAATTAATTGGTGAGTTTAATGCTTATAATTTGTTAGCAATTATTGGAGCAGCAGAATTATTAGGATTAGAAAAATTAGAAGTACTAACTATTGTTAGTGAGTTAGAGAGTGTGAGTGGGCGTTTTGAATATGTTATTTCAGAAGATGGTATAACGGCAATTGTAGATTATGCTCATACACCAGATGCGCTTAAAAATGTACTAGAAACCATCAATGATATTAGAACTGGAAACGAAAAAGTGATTGCAGTTGTTGGTTGTGGAGGTGATAGAGATAAAACCAAAAGACCAAAAATGGCACATATTGCTTCACAATTAAGTAATCAGGCAATTTTTACATCAGACAACCCAAGAACAGAAGATGCTCAAACAATTATTGATGAGATGGAAGTAGGTGTTTCTGCTGAAAATTATAAAAAAACAATATCGGTTTTAGATAGAAAGCAGGCTATTAAAACAGCGTGTAAATTTTCTGAAACAGGAGATATAATTCTAATTGCAGGTAAAGGGCATGAAGATTATCAAGAAATAAATGGAGAACGTTCTCATTTTGACGATTTAGAAGTGGTAAAAGAATGTTTTAATCAATTAAAAAAGAACTAAAAATGCTGTATTATTTTTTTCAATATTTAGAAAGTCAGTTCAGTTTTCCGGGAGCAAGTTTGTTTCAGTTTATCACATTTAGAGCTGCGGCAGCTTTTCTTTTATCGTTATTAATTTCTTCAATTTTTGGAAAAAGAATTATCAACTTTTTAAGAAATCAACAGGTTGGAGAAACAGTTAGAGATTTAGGTTTAGAAGGTCAAAAACAGAAAACAGGAACTCCAACAATGGGTGGTATTATTATAATTTTGGCAACATTAATTCCTGTATTGTTACTGGCGAAATTAGATAATATTTATGTTATCATTTTAATAATTACTACGGTTTGGATGGGTTTAATCGGTTTTGTAGATGATTATATTAAAGTTTTTAAAAAAGACAAAGCTGGTTTAAAAGGAAAATTTAAGGTTTTAGGTCAGGTTGGTTTGGGTGTAATTGTTGGTTCTATGCTTTATTTTAATGATGGAGTAACTATAAAAGAACAATTGCCAGTAGAACAGCAAATTGTGCAAGAAAATGGAAGAAAAACTGTTTTTGGTGAAGCTCACAAATCAACGAAAACTACAATTCCTTTCTTAAAAAATAATGAGCTAGATTATTCTAAAGCATTTAGTTTCTTAGGTGAAGGTTATGAAAAGTACGGTTGGATAGTTTTTATTTTAGTAGTGGTTTTTATTGTTACTGGAATTTCTAACGGAGCAAATTTAACAGATGGAATTGATGGTTTAGCAGCAGGTTCATCAGCAATTATTGTTATCACCTTGGCAATATTTGCTTGGGTTTCTGGTAACATTGTTTTTGCAGAGTATTTAGATGTAATGTATATACCAAATTCAGGAGAAATGACAGTTTTTGTGCTTGCTTTTGCAGGTTCTTTGGTTGGTTTTCTTTGGTATAATACTTATCCAGCGCAAGTTTTTATGGGAGATACAGGTAGCTTAACTATTGGTGGAATAATAGCAGTAATAGCAATTGCTATTAGAAAAGAATTATTACTACCAATTTTAGCAGGAATTTTTGTTGTAGAAAATCTATCTGTGATTATGCAAGTTTCTTGGTTTAAATACACTAAAAAGAAATTTGGTGCAGGAAAACGAATTTTTAGAATGGCGCCTTTGCATCATCATTATCAGAAATTAAGTTATCACGAAAGTAAAATTGTAGTCCGTTTTTGGATAGTAGGAATTATGTTGGCTGTATTAACAATAGTTACATTGAAATTAAGATAGATGAAACGTTTGGTGATTCTTGGCGGAGGAGAAAGCGGTGTAGGAACTGCAATTTTAGGAAAGCAAAAAGGATATGATGTTTTTGTTTCTGATAAAAATGAAATATCAAAAAAATATAAAGAAGTTCTTTTAAATAATGAAATAGATTTTGAGGAAAAAAATCATACAGAAGCTAAAATATTAAATGCGGATGTTGTGATGAAAAGTCCTGGAATTCCTGATAAAGTAGCATTGATTCAGAAATTGAAAGAAAAATCAGTTGCTGTAATATCAGAAATTGAATTTGCAGCACAGTTTACAAATTCAACTATTATTGGAATTACAGGTTCAAACGGAAAGACAACAACAACCATGTTAACAGAGCATATTTTAAAAAGTGCAAAGTTTAATGTTGGTGTTGCGGGTAATATTGGAGATAGTTTTGCACAACAAGTTGCTGAAAATAACTACGAAAATTACGTATTAGAATTAAGTAGTTTTCAATTAGACGGAATTGAGGAATTCAAACCTCATATTGCAATAATTACAAATGTTACACCAGATCATTTAGATAGATATGAGTATGATTTTGATAAATATATTGCCTCAAAATTTAGAATAACAAAAAATCAAACAGCAACCGATTATTTAATTTATGATGCAGATGATGAAGCTATCAATAATTGGTTAAAAATTAATAAAACACAAGCGAAACTAGTTCCGTTTTCACTTGAAAAAGAATTAGAATACGGAGCATACATCAAAGAAAATAATATTATCACCAACATAAATAAAGACAAATTTAAGATGCCAATATCAACGTTATCATTAAAAGGAAAGCACAATACAAAAAATGCAATGGCTGCTACAATGGCTGCTCAATTATTAAAAGCTAGAAAGCAATCTATTAAAGAAAGCTTAGAAGATTTTGAAGGGGCAGAACATCGTTTAGAAAATGTAGCAAAAATTAGAGGTGTAGAATATATTAATGATTCTAAGGCAACTAATGTAAATGCAACATATTATGCTTTAGAATGTATGGATAAAACTACAGTATGGATTGTTGGAGGTGTAGATAAAGGAAATGATTATAATGATTTACTTCCTTTGGTGAGAGAGAAAGTAAAAGCAATTGTTTGTTTAGGTGTTGATAACGATAAAATTAAAAACACTTTTGGAAATGTAGTTGATATTATTGTGGAAACTGCAGGAGCAGAAGAAGCCGTTAAAGTTTCTCATAAATTGGCAGAAAATGGAGAAACCGTTTTATTATCTCCAGCTTGTGCAAGCTTCGATTTATTTGAGAATTATGAAGATAGAGGTCGTCAGTTTAAAAAAGCAGTAAGAAGTTTATAAAATCGTGTAATTGTTTATTTGTTAAAAAAGTAAAATTAAACTGTCTAAAAATCCAATAATCTAAAAAAAACTAGATTTTAAAAAATGAAAACAATTTTTCAACATATAAAAGGAGATAAAACCATTTGGGCTATTGTAGCTGTTTTGGCAATATTTTCATTTATGCCAGTTTATAGCGCAAGCACAAACTTGGTTTATGTTGTTGGTTCTGGTTCTACACTTGGTTATTTAGTAAAGCACATGGTTTTATTAATTATGGGTTTTGCAATTATTTACGGAGTTCATAAAGTTCCATACAGATACTTTTCTGGAGGATCTGTTTTAATGATTCCAATTGTAATTGTTTTATTAATTTTTACACTTGCACAAGGAACTACAATTGGTGGTGCAAATGCAAGTAGATGGATTCATATTCCTTTTGTGGGTATAGGTTTTCAAACTTCTACTTTAGCAGGTTTGGTGTTAATGGTTTATGTAGCTAGATATTTAGCTAAGAATAAAGAAAAAGAAATAAAATTTAAAGAAAGTTTGTTGCAACTTTGGTTACCTGTTGCTGCAATTTTAATATTGATTTTACCAGCTAACTTTTCTACAACTGCTATCATTTTTACAATGATTCTATTGGTTGTTTTTATTGGAGGATATCCTTTAAAGTATATTGGTTTCGTTCTTGGTTCTGGAATTGTAATATTATCTTTTTTTGTTTTAATAGCAAAAGCTTTTCCAGATGCAATGCCTAACAGAGTTCAGACTTGGCAAAATAGAATTGAAAGTTTTTCAGACAATGAAGGAAAAGAAGCTTACCAAGTAGAGAAAGCAAAAATAGCAATTGCTACAGGGGGTTCTTTGGGTGTTGGTCCAGGAAAAAGTGTTCAGAAAAACTTTTTACCACAATCTTCATCAGATTTTATTTTTGCAATTATTGTAGAAGAATATGGTTTATTTGGTGGTTTTGCAATTGTCTTTATATACTTTTTATTACTCTTTAGATTCTTTGTTGTAATAAAAAAAACAACTACAATATTTGGAACATTGTTGGTTGTTGGTGTTGGTTGTCCTATAATTTTTCAAGCAACCATAAATATGGCAGTTGCCACAAACTTATTTCCTGTAACTGGGCAAACTCTGCCATTAATTAGTAGTGGAGGAACTTCTATTTGGATGACATGTTTTGCGCTTGGTATGATTTTAAGTGTAAGTGCTTCAAAAGAAGAAACAGAAGAAGATATTTTAGATGATAACCCTTTAGATATTTTGCATGAAACAATCGATTAATATATTAATTTCTGGTGGTGGAACTGGAGGACATATTTATCCTGCAATTGCTATTGCAAACGAGATAAAATTGCGTTTTCCTGATGCAAATTTTTTGTTTGTTGGTGCAAAAGATAAGATGGAAATGGAAAAAGTGCCACAAGCAGGATATGAAATAAAAGGATTGTGGATTTCTGGAATTCAAAGAAAATTAACATTAGCAAACTTGTCATTTCCTTTTAAGTTGGTTAGTAGTTTGTGGAATGCATCAAAAATTATAAGAAAATTTAAACCAGATATTGCAATAGGAACAGGTGGTTTTGCAAGTGGGCCAACTTTAATAATGGCAACTAGAAAAGGAATTCCGACTTTGATACAAGAACAGAATTCGTATCCAGGAATAACGAATAAATTATTGAGTAAGAAAGCGAATAAAATTTGTGTTGCTTATGATAATTTAGAACGATTTTTTCCTTTAGAAAAAATAATAAAAACAGGAAACCCTGTACGTCAAGATTTACTGTCTATTCACAATAAAAGAGAAGATGGATTAGCTTTTTTTAAGTTAGATAAAACGAAGAAAACGGTTTTAATACTTGGTGGAAGTTTAGGGGCAAGAAGAGTAAATCAGTTAATAGAAAGTAATTTAGATTTCTTTCAAAATCAAGAAGTACAAGTTGTTTGGCAATGTGGAAAATTATATTTTGAAGAGTATAAAAAACACAATGAATTAAAAAATATTCAAGTTCATCAGTTTATAAATAGAATGGATTTAGCATATGCTGCTGCAGATGTTATTATTTCTAGAGCAGGAGCAAGTTCTGTTTCAGAATTATGTATAGTTGGTAAGCCGGTAATATTTATTCCATCTCCTAATGTGGCTGAAGATCATCAAACAAAAAATGCCAAGTCTGTTGCAGATCAACATGCTGCAATTTTATTAAGAGAAAGTGAGTTAGAAACATTTCCAATTGTTTTTGAAACATTGTTAAAAGATAATGGAAAACAAGAACATTTATCAGAAAATATAAAAGAATTAGCGTTGCCAGGAGCAACAACAGATATTGTTAACGAAGTAGAAAAGTTGTTAAATAAGTGAATTTAAAAAATATACATAACGTTTATTTTGTCGGAATTGGTGGCATAGGAATGAGTGCAATTGCTCGTTATTTTGCTGCGAATGGAAAACAAGTTGCCGGTTATGATAAAACCCCATCTAAGATTACAGAATCTTTAGAAGAATTGGGTGTAGAAATTCATTATGAAGATTCGTTAAAAAACATTCCTATTTCCTTTTTGAATAAAGATAAAACATTAGTTGTTTATACACCTGCTGTTCCAGATAATCACACTGAATTAAATTATTTTATAGATAATAGTTTTACAGTTTTAAAGAGAGCAGAAATTTTAGGTAAAATAACTGAAAACACTTTTTGTTTAGCGGTTTCTGGAACTCATGGAAAAACGACAACTTCATCTATTTTAGGGCATATTATGCAGCCAGTGAATGCAACTTCCTTTTTAGGAGGAATTGCAGAAAACTACAATTCAAATTTAATTCTAGGAGAGGATAAAATCTCAGTAGTAGAAGCAGATGAATTTGATAGGTCATTTTTACAATTATCGCCAAATATAGCATGTGTTACTTCTATGGATGCAGATCATTTAGATATTTATGGTGAAGCAGAAGCGTTAGAAGAATCTTTTATTGAGTTTACAAATAAAGTTTCTGATACATTAATTATTGCAAAAGGTTTGCCTTTAAAAGGGTTAACATATGCTGTAAATGAGGATGCAGATTACAAAGCTTTTAATTTAAAAATTGAAAGCGGAAAATATATTTTTGATGTACAAACCCCATCAGAAATTATAAAAAATATAGAATTTCATTTACCTGGAAAACACAATGTAATGAATGCTTTAGCTGCATTGGCAATGGCAGATGTTTATGGAATTCCTTTAGAAAATATTAAAAATAGTTTAGCAACTTTTAAGGGTGTAAAACGAAGGTTTTCTTATAAAATTAAAACTGAGGATTTTGTATTAATTGATGATTATGCACATCATCCTACAGAAATAAATGCAGTAGAAAATTCTGTGAGAGAAATGTACCCGAATGAAAAAGTTTTAGTGGTTTTTCAACCTCATTTATTTTCTAGAACAAGAGATTTTATAGATGATTTTGCTGCTGCACTTTCGAAATTTGATGAAGTGTTGTTGTTGGATATTTATCCTGCAAGAGAAAAACCTATACGTGGAGTCAATTCTGAATGGTTATTTGGTAAAATCGATAGTAAGAATAAAAAATTAATAAAAAAGGAAAATTTAGAAAAAGTTATTAATAATTCAGTAGCAAAAGTTGTTGTAATGCTAGGTGCAGGTGACATAGGTGTGATGGTAGATGAAGTAGTAAGTAAACTTTTAAAATTCGAAAAAAATGCAATTTAAAAAGTTTTTAAAATATCTATTATTTTTAGTGTTGATAGTGGTTTTGGGGTTTTTGTATAGTTTTTCTTCAAAGAGAAATGAACAGAAAAAAGTAACTGAAATTGTTGTTGAATTTGAAGCTGGAGAGAACAATTTTTTAACACATTCTATGGTTGATAAATTGTTAATACAAAATAAAGAAACTGTGCAAAACTTAGAAAAATCTGTGATAAATTTATACGGTTTGGAAAACAATGTATCTAAAAATCCATATGTAGAAAAGGCCTCAGTGTTTTTAACAATTGGAGGTCAGTTAAAATCTACCGTAAAGCAACGATCACCTGTAGCAAGAATCATTTCTGAAAATGAATCTTATTATGTTGATAAGCAGGGTGTAAAAGTTCCATTGTCTGAGAATTATTCAGCAAGAGTGATGTTGGTTTCTGGTATTAAAAACGATAATGAAATTAAAGAAATAATGCCGTTAATTACGCTGATTTTAGCAGATGGTTTTTTGCAAAAAGAGCTGGTTGGAATTCATAAATCTGACGATGATGAGTATCAATTTTCCGTGAGAAGTGGAGATCACAAAATCGATTTCGGAAAATTGTCAGATGTAAACGTAAAATTTAAGAAGTTAAAAGCTTTTTATAACAAGACATTTTTAAACAAAACAATAGAGAATTATAAAACGATTAATGTTAAATATCACAACCAAGTTGTGTGCACAAAATAGATCAAAATGGAGAACAATAAAATAGCTGTTGGTTTAGATATTGGTACAACCAAAATTGTTGCCATGATTGGTCGTAAAAACGAATACGACAAAATTGAAATTGTAGGTATTGGTAAAGCTAAAAGTTTAGGTGTAAAACGTGGAGTTGTTAGTAATATTACTCAAACCATACACTCTATACAACAAGCTGTAGATGAAGCAGAAAGTGTTTCTGGCGTTAAGATTGAAGAAGTTGTTGTTGGTATTGCTGGTCAGCATATTAGAAGTTTACATCATAGTGATTATATCACAAGAAATAATGCAGATGAAGTTATAGATGAAAATGATATTGAAGATTTAGTAAATCAAGTTCATAAATTGGTAATGTTGCCTGGAGAAGAAATTATTCATGTGTTACCACAAGAATTTAAGGTAGATTCTCAAGCAGATATTAAAGAACCAATTGGAATGTATGGTGGAAGATTAGAAGCCAATTTTCATGTTGTAGTTGGTCAAGTATCATCAATAAGAAATATTGGACGTTGTGTAAAAAGTGCAGATTTAGGTTTAAGTGATATCACTTTAGAGCCTTTGGCATCAGCATCAGCAGTATTAAGTCAAGAAGAAAAAGAAGCAGGTGTTGCTTTAATAGATATAGGTGGCGGAACAACAGATTTAGCAATTTTTAAAGATGGTATCATTCGTCATACGGCAGTGATTCCTTTTGGAGGAAATGTAATAACAGATGATATAAAAGAAGGTTGTTCAATTATTGAAAAGCAAGCAGAATTATTAAAAATTAAATTTGGTTCTGCATGGCCAGGAGAGAATAAAGAAACAGAAATCGTTTCTATTCCTGGGTTAAGAGGTAGAGAACCAAAAGAAATTACATTAAAAAACTTATCAAAAATTATACATGCAAGAGTTCAAGAAATTATTGAGCATGTATATTTAGAAATAAAAAATTACGGACATGAAACTGCAAAAGGTAAATTAATTGCAGGTATTGTGTTAACTGGTGGTGGTGCTCAATTAAAGCATTTACGTCAGCTTGTAGAATACATAACAGGTATGGATGCAAGAATTGGATATCCGAATGAGCATTTAGCAGGAGATTCTGATGATACTTTGTCTAGCCCTTCATACGCAACAGCTGTAGGTTTGTTGATGGAAGGTTTAAATAAAGATACTAAAGAAGATGAAGAAATAGAAGAAGCTATAGAAGAAATTTTAGATGCAAATGAAGAAGGTGAAGCTGGAGAAGTTGAACCAATTGTTGAAGAAAAGCCAAAACCAAAAAAGAAATCGTTTTTTGAGAAATTTACAGAAGGCTTAAAAGATTTTTTAGACAACGCAGAGTAAGAAAAAAGTAAAAAGAAATAAATAACAAACAATTAAAAGTACAAAGGTTATTATGAGCGCAGAATTCGATAACATTTTATTTGACATGCCCAAAACACAATCTAATACCATAAAAGTTATTGGTGTTGGAGGTGGAGGAAGCAACGCTGTAAACCACATGTTTACGCAACACATTAAAGGAGTAGACTTTGTAATCTGTAATACAGATTCACAAGCTTTAGAAAATAGTCCTGTTCCTAACAAAATACAATTAGGAGTTAATTTAACTGCTGGTTTAGGAGCTGGAGCAAATCCAGAAGTTGGTGCTCAGGCAGCTAAAGAAAGTATGCAAGAGATTCAGCAAATGTTAAATACCCAAACAAAAATGGTATTTATTACAGCTGGTATGGGAGGTGGAACTGGTACAGGTGCTGCGCCAATTATTGCAAAAATTGCAAAAGATATGGATATCTTAACTGTAGGTATTGTTACAATGCCATTTCAGTTTGAAGGTAGAAGACGCTCAAAACAAGCTCAATTAGGAATCGATCAACTGCGCCAAAATGTTGATTCTTTAATTGTTATAAATAATAATAAATTACGTGAAGTTTATGGAAACCTTGGTTTTAAAGCAGGTTTTTCTAAAGCTGATGAAGTTTTATCTACTGCATCTAAAGGAATTGCAGAAGTAATAACACATCACTATAAACAAAATATTGATTTACATGATGCTAAAACAGTACTTTCTAATAGTGGAACTGCAATTATGGGGTCTGCTAAAGAAGAGGGTTCAAATAGAGCTAAAAATGCCATTGTAAAAGCATTAGACTCTCCTTTATTAAATGATAATAAGATTACTGGTGCAAAGAATGTTTTGTTGTTAATTGTATCAGGTACAAATGAGGTTACTTTAGATGAAATCGGAGAAATTAACGATTACATTCAAGATGAAGCTGGTTATGACGCTAATATTATTATGGGTATTGGTGAAGATGAAAAGTTAGGAGATGCTATTTCAGTAACTATTGTTGCAACTGGTTTTGCTGCCGATCAACAAAGTACGATTACAAATACAGAGGTAAAGAAAATTGTTCATACGTTAGAAGATGAGCAAAAAGCAACTTATGATTTTTCTGATAAAACAATTTCTAAAGCTCCAACTTTAGATATGCCAATTTCTAATAAATCTGAAGAAAAGATTATTCATG
Organism: uncultured Polaribacter sp.; assembly: GCA_965367085.1. Lineage (GTDB taxonomy): Bacteria > Bacteroidota > Bacteroidia > Flavobacteriales > Flavobacteriaceae > Polaribacter. Next base: position 2,660 of record CBDUHF010000006.1, on the reverse strand, counting down.
TTTTAGAAGATGATGTTGAAGATGAATTGCCAAAAATGGACTTAATTCAAACTTCTGATTTAATTGCAAATATGCCTGTTTCTTACGATGAAATTCATTTAGAAGCAATCTCAGATGAAGACTTTATTATTACAGATGTTACACCTGTAGTAGAAGAAGTTATAGAAGAAGCGCCTCAAGAAATTCAAACAGATTTATTATTTGATTTACCTTTAAACACATATACAGAAGTAAAACCAGAGCAAGAAATTCGTTTTAATTTAAATGAAGAAACAAAAGCAGATGTTAATGAGATAAAGGTTTTAGGAGCTCAAGAAATAGTGGCAGCGAAAAAAGAAGAAGAAACAAGATATGTTTTAGAAGATTTTGATGCTCAACCTACAATAGGTAAAAGTTCTCATATAATAGAAAAGAAAGTAGTTGTTGAAGAAGATGAAATTCAATTCGAACTAAAAACTGCAACTCCACAAGCTGTAGTTAATGAGATTGAAACTAAAAGTGAAGAAGTTTCTCCTTTAGATTTGACAATCAACGAATTACAAAAAAGAGCTGAGGAAAGACGTAAGAAAATGAAAGGTTTTAACTATAAGTTTAATGATCAGTTAAATAAAAATATAGATGAAATTGAGCGTCAACCTGCATACAAAAGAATGGGTGTAGATTTAGACGTAAATGCTTCAATTAGTAAAACAAAAACATCAATTAAATCAGACAATGATAATATAGATTTTAAATCTAATAATACATTTTTACATGACAATGTGGACTAGCCACTGCATAAGAACCCCTAAATGGCTAAAAACCACATCAAATTTTGATGTGGTTTTTTTTATTTATATTGTTTTAACTTTTAATCATTTAAACACTACCATTTATCTACACTTTAAGGTTAATAGGCATAAATTTTATTTTTAAATTTAGATTTGGAGTATTTTTACACAAAATTAAAGAAAATGACAACACTATTACAATCATCAAAATCTAAACTTTTATTTATGCTTAGTATAATACTAAGTCTTACAATAAATGCTCAAGAAGAACCTTTTAATTGTGATTATAACGCATATTTATTTCAGTATAATGATATTTATGCTTTAGATCTTGCATCTGGTAGTTCTTATTTAGTAAAAGAAAATGTTACAAGTGGTAATTTAAATGCTGTTGGTTACAACCCTGCAGATGGTTTTATTTGGGCATCTTTAAGTACACCTGAAAAAACAATTGCAAAAATTGGTAAGAATTTTCAAGTAGAAACATTTTATATAGATGAGTTGCCAACTTCTGGAAGATATGTTGGAGATGTTAGTGCAGATGGAATTTATTATTTAAAAGGCGGAGGAACTGCTTATTATAAGATAGATTTAAATCCAGAATCTGCAGATTATACTAAGTTTATAAGTAATGAATCACTTTCAAAAAATATTAGTGTTCATGATTGGGCATTTAATGCAGTAGATGGTAATTTATACACCGTAGAGAAAAAAACAAACCATTTATATAGAATTAATCCATCTACAAGTGAAGTAATAGATTTAGGAGAAGTACCAATCTTAGCAGGCTTAACATACACATATGGAGCTGTTTATTTTGATGTTTCTGGTCGTTTTTATATATCTGCAAATCAAACAGGAACTGTATATGTAATTCAAAATGTACAAACCTTAGCAGTAGGTGGTCAAATGGATTCTAACCTTTTTGCTTATGGGCCTTCAAGTAGCCAGAATGATGGAGCTCGATGTCCTACAGCACCAGTTCCACAAGAAGATTGTGTAAATGGTATTGACGATGATGGTGATGGTTTAACAGATTGTGATGATCCTTCTTGTTCTGGTGTTGCAGCTTGTCCTGTTCTTGTGCCACAAGTTTCTAGTGGAAATGATGGAGGTTTAGAAAGTAATGATCGTCTTTCTCAACAAATAAATAAAAGGAATTATTTAAGAATAAAAGAGAATCATAATTTTGATAAAAAGAAAGCTAAAAAGGTTGTAAAATCTAAAAATTATAAAAAATCATCAGCTAAAACTACAGGTTTTGATTTAAAAGATTTAATTCCTTTAGACGTAATTTCTGGAGCAGAAGCTGTAGAATCTTCACCTTCAGATTTAATAGCAATTACAAATGCTACAGAATTATATTCTTTAGATTATGTGAAAAACGGAGAAACTGTTGCTGTTGTTTTAGCTACAAAAACAGAAAATGGTGTTTATGAACATACAAAGTTTATTTGTGATAGATTATTAGGTGCAGAATTGCTGTCGGTTTCTACTATAGAATTATTTGAAGATGAAAGTGAAGAAGGAGAAGATGGTGAAGAAGGTGTACATTTTATTAAGTCGATTATAAAAAACAGTAATGGAACAAAGGAGTTTGTTTTAAGTTTCTCTGGGAGATTGGCAAATAATGAAGAAAATTTTGAAATAGATAGTCATTGGAATATTGATAAATATGAAGCAGATGCTACTTATTATAACTTTCAAATTTGGGCTAATAGTATAGATGACTTATTAACTTTGGGTCAAGAAGCTATCGCTTTATTCGAAATTCAAAAACCTATTTTAGATTATAATACATCAACTCCACCACCAGTATTTGTTAAAAAAGGAGCTTATGTAAATGGAGCTTTAGAATTAGAGTTAATCAACGTAAGAAGAAGTAAAAGT
>CBDUHF010000005.1:0-127463 GCA_965367085.1 uncultured Polaribacter sp. | reverse complement strand
CATTATGAAAGCGAACAGTTTACAAAAAACCTTTTGGTTGATTATCTTACAAAAAAATTCACTAATTTTGCAATCATTTTATCAGAAAAAAGTACAAATCCTATTTATTACATATAAACATGGCAAAGAAGAAAGAAGTTTCAGTTGAACAAAAATTAAGAGCACTTTACGACCTACAGTTAATAGACTCTAGAATTGACGAAATTAGAAACGTAAGAGGTGAATTACCTCTAGAAGTTGAAGATTTAGAAGATGAAGTTGCCGGACTAAATACGCGTGTTGCTAACTTAGCAGAAGATGTTGCTAATTTAGATACTGACATCAAAAACAAAAAAATAGCTATAGATGAGTCTAATGCTTTGATGAAAAAGTACGATGAGCAACAACAAAAAGTTAGAAATAACAGAGAGTTCGATTCTTTATCTAAAGAAATTGAGTTTCAAGATTTAGAAATTCAATTAGCAGAAAAAAGAATTAACGAATACAAAGCTAAAATTGCTCAAAAAAATGAAGTAATTGATGCTACTAAAGAAAAATTAGCTAAGCAAGAGCAACATTTAGCTCATAAAAAAGCTGAATTAGATGCTATTCTAAAGGAAACTGAAAAAGATGAAAAGCTTTTATCTGAAAAGTCTGAAGAATTTGCTAAATCTTTAGATGAGCACTTATATACAGCTTATAACAGAATTAGAACTAAAGTAAAAAATGGTTTAGCTGTTGTTGCTATAGAACGTGGAGCATCTGGAGGTTCTTACTTTACAATTCCACCGCAGGTTCAATTAGAAATTGCTAATAGAAAGAAAATTACAATTGATGAGCACAGTGGTCGTATCTTAGTTGATGCTGCTTTAGCTGAAGAAGAAAAAGAGAAAATAGATAAGTTATTTTCTTAATCATAAGAAATTATAAAATAAAAAAACTCGAAGCTAATGCTTCGAGTTTTTTTTATTCAATCAATTTTAAATTAGTAGTCTAGTTTTTTTAAGTAACTTAACTTTTCTTTCCAAACTTCTAAATCTTCAATAAATTTATCTACTTGATTTCTTACATTTAAAACTAAAGGATTGTCTGCTTTAGCATTAGAGAAAAAACCTAAATTATTTTCTAATTGCTGTATTTCTCTTACTACCTCATCTATTTTCTTTCTTACAAACATTTGTTCAGAATCTAATTTTCTAACATCGTTATCTGCAGCTAAACTATCTACAGTGTTTGTAAACTTCAACATCGCTATTTCTTTCTTATCTAAAGATAAGCCATCTAACATTCTATCTATTTGTTTATTAAACTTATCTTCTAAATGCCTAACGTTTCTTGGTAATCTTCCAAGTTCTTTCCATTTATTAATTGCATCTAAAACAAAATCTTTGGTAGGTTTTAATTCTAACTTTAAAGTTTCTAAATATTCTTTTTTAACTTCAACAACTGCTTGTTCTTCTTTACTAATAGCATTTTTCTGTTGGTGATAACGATCAAAATAGTGGTTACATGCTGCTTTAAAACGTTTCCAAATATCATCAGAAAACTTACGAGGAACGTGTCCTATTTTTTTCCAATCTGCTTGTACTTTTTTTACAGTTTCTGTAGCAGATGCCCAATCTTCGCTATCTTTTACAGATTCTGCTAATTCAATTAAAGCAATTTTCTTTTTTAAATTTTCTTGCTGACCGCCTTTTTCTTGTTTGTAAAAAACATTTTTAGCACTATTGAATTTCTTTGTTGCCGCTTTAAATTTCTGCCAAACTTCTTCACTTTTAGCATATGGAAGTTTTCCTGCATCAAAATATTTCTTTCTTAAAGCCTCTATTTCTTTTATGCTTTTTTGCCAGTCATTATGAGATTTATTTCCAGAAGTATCATATGCATCAATTTCTTCAACAACAGTTAATTTAAGATCTATAATTTCTTGATACTTAGAACGCATTTCTCTAAAATGATCATGTCTTTTATCATGAATTTTCTTAGTTGCTGCACTAAATCTTTTCCAAACCTCTTCTCTCATTTCTTGAGAAACAGGTCCGATATCTTCTTTCCAAACTTTATGTAATTCTTGTAATTCTTTAAAAGCAACATTAATATCTGGATTTTCTGCCAGCGCTTCTGCTTTTTCTATAATTTTAAGTTTTTCTTCTAAATTATGTTTAAAATCTAAATCTCTAAAATCATTACTTAAATGTAATAAATCATAAAAACGTTCTACATGATGATGATAAGTTTTCCAAGTATCATTATATCGAGTTTTAGAAACAGGTCCAATTGCACGCCAAGTATCTTGCAACACTTTAAATTTCTTATACATTGTTGCAGTATCTGCATCTTGAATAAGACTTTTTAGGTCTTCTATGACAACTAGTCTTTTTTCTAAATTCTCTTTGAGTTGTTTTTCTAAATCAGCATAATAAGCATCTCTTTGCTTTTTATGTTCTGATAGTAATTTATTGTATTCAGATTTTATTGGGCTAGAAAATTGAAAATCAATTGAATTTCCTCCTTCTGCTAAAAAAGCTGCTTTTTTCTCTGCTATTAAAGCACCAAACTTTTGATTAAAGGCATTTTTAATACCATCAACTTGTGTTTTTACTTTTTGTGCAGGATTGTTTGCTAGTGTATTTTTAAGTTCTGCAACGAGGTCTTCAAGTGTTAAAGTAGCATAATCTACTTTAGATTCTTCTTCTTTATGCTCTTCTTTTTCTGCACTTTCTGCCACAGATTTTTCTATTGCATCTACTGCTTCAGTAGTTTCATCTACTATAGTTTTTTCAGAAGTTTCAACTTCATCAGTCGCTTCTTCAGCTACTTTTTCAATAGCTTCAGTAGTTTCTTCAACTGGTTCAGTAACTTCTTGTTTTTCTACATTCGTTGTATCATTATTTACAACTTCAGCTTCATTCTTTTCAATATTTTCTGCTTTGTCTTCAGTATTATCTAACATGTCTACAATGTTTAAGGTCCGTATTATTAGTTTATAAAGATACTGACATCTTACAAAATCTACAAGTCTTAGACATTAAATAAAAGGTAGAAAGCAAATTAACTGTTCCAAATTCTCCAAGATTCCTCTGCTTGGAGCTCTAGCATTTCTAATCCGTTTTTAATTGAAGCACCTTTTTCTTTTCCTTTGGATAAAAAAGTAGATACTTCTGGATTGTAGATTAAGTCAAATAAAAGATGTTTGTTTGTTAAGAATTCATAAGGAATATTTGGTGATTTATGAATATCTGGCGAAGTTCCAATTGGCGTACAGTTTATTATAACATGATATTTTTCTAACAATTCTTCTGACAAGCTTTCATAAGAAATTTCTTTCTTTTTTGTTGGCTTACGCGAAACAAACTTAAATTTAATATCATTCTTTTTAAGGGCGAACGCTATTGCTTTAGATGCGCCTCCGGTTCCTAAAATTAATGCTTTTTTATGATGATTCTTTAATAATGGTTTTAAGGAGTTTTCAAAACCAAAAACATCTGTATTATATCCTTTTAAATTTCCCCTTTTTGTAAACTTAATAGTATTTACTGCACCAATCTTTTTGGCTGTTTTATCTATTTTGTTTAAAAACGGAATTACCTCTTCTTTATAAGGAATAGTTACATTTACACCATTTACGTTTTCTGTATTTTTTGTTATTGAAGGAAATTCTTGAATGGTAGGAATATCAAAATTCACGTAAGTATGATTTTTAAAACCAAGTTTTTTAAATTTTTCTGTAAAATATCCACGAGAAAAAGAATAAGATATATCTTTTCCTAAAAGTCCAAAAACTTTATTTTTTTTTCCTTCCATAATAATCAATTGTCAAAATTAAACCAATACCTATAATCACAAATAAGATAGCCAACCATGTTTCTGAGCTACTAAAACTTGGCATAAATCGTTCGTAGTTCTCTACTATTTTATTTCCTTTTTGATCCAGCAAAAAACTTGAATCTTCTGTAACAAAAACTGCTTTTTTCCATGGCCAAACAATGCCCAAAGAACCTGTTATAAAGCCAATAATAATTGCTGTTACTATTTGATGCCATCTTTTTAAAACATATCCTAAAACATGAGAAATAGAAACCAGCCCAAAAGCAGAACCTCCTGTAAAGACAGCAATAATTTTTAAATATCTAATTTTAATTGGGTCAGATAATACAGTAAAATCTCCAGACAAAAGACTTGTAACTACATTAAATAGAACGTTTACAGAATCTACCAAAAGCAATACATAGTTTCCTAATAAAATGAGGATAAAAGAGCCTGAAAGCCCTGGAAGTGTCATGCCAGAAACACCAATTATACCACATATAAATACAAACCAAAGGTTGTCATTTTCTCTTGCTGGTGTTAAAAAACTAATTCCTACACCTATTGAAGCTCCTATAATTAAAGAGATAACATTTTTAGTATTCCAGTCTCCAAAATCTTTACCAATATAATAAATAGAACCTATGATCATTCCAAAAAACCAACTCCAAACATAGAGTTCATAGTTTTCTAAAAAATAATCTAAAACTAAAGAAATACTAAAATAACTGAACATACTCCCAGCCATTATTAACGTTAAAAAAGTTGCATTTGTGTATTTAAAAAAACTTCTAAAACGCCCGTTTAAAAGCAATTTAAATGCATTTAAATTTACTTTTCTAAAAGAGTAAATTAACTCCTCGTAAAAACCCAACACAAAAGAAACTGTTCCGCCAGAAACACCGGGAACTTTATTTGCAGCTCCCATTGCCAACCCTTTTAAAAAAAGGTTCACTTTCTGCGTAAAAGTTCTTTCTTGATGCATTTAATGTTTTTTAACCGCTAACTTTTCCATCAATAAAATAAGACCAAAACCAAAAGCAGAAAGTACTACTGCCATAAGAAGTTGTGCATCTCCATCAAAAGAAAAAGGAGAAACACTTTGTTGATTAAATGGTACTTCTACTCCATGAGAATTTGTGCGCCAAGTTAACGTTTCTTTCCAAGGCCATATCTTGTTTAAGGACCCAATAATAAATCCTGTTAAAACAGCTAATGTTAAGTTTTTATAGTGCTTAAACAACCATTTTAATACTTTAGAAAAAGTTAATAAACCAATAACTGCACCAACCATAAAAACTATAATTGTCTTAAAATCTTTATTATTTACAGCATCTAAAACAGGCTTATAAGCACCTAAAAGCACCAATATAAATGATCCAGAAATTCCTGGTAAAATCATTGCACAAATTGCTATTGCACCTGCTATAAAAATAAAAACCGGAGAAGAATTTTCTGAAACTAAAGGATTTAATGTTGTAATATAATACGCTAAAAAAGCACCTAAAATTAAACCAACAACTGCTATAGGATTCCATTTTGTAATTTGTTTGGCAATGTATATAATACTAGCCAACACCAAACCAAAAAAGAAAGACCACAATAAAACAGGTTCATTTTCTAACAAGTATTTTATGGCTTTTGCCAAAGAAATAATACTAATAAATATTCCTATAAATAATGATAATAAAAAATTACCATTTACTTGTTTCCAAGCTGCTTTAAATCCATTTTCTTTTAAGGTTTTTAACAATCCTAAATTTACGTTACTAATAGAACCTAAAAGTTCTTCATAAATACCAGAAATAAAAGCAATTGTACCTCCAGAAACACCAGGAACTACATCTGCTGCTCCCATTGCCATTCCTTTTAAACCAATAACTACATAATCTTTTAGATTTCTACTCATTTTAAATTCTATTTTTTTGAAAAACGAAGATAATGGAATTTTGAATAAAAATTGAAGTCTCTTTTTTAATTTAGTTGTTTATGCCCTTATTTTCTGATAACTTAGCTAACTTCATGTTTTGAGTGTGAAATATCATCATTTTTGTGCTCTAATTAAATTTATCAAAATCTATTTATGAGTATTACTGAATTCCTTTTAACACTAGTTCCTTTTTCTGAAGAAGAAATCAAAAACATTGTTCCTCATTTTGAAAAAGAAAATATCAAAAAAAATGAGCTATTACTTAAAGAAGGTCAAGTTTGTAATAAACTCTATTTTATAGAAAACGGAATGGGTAGAAGTTATTATTTAAAAAAAGATGGCAAAGAAATTACCCAATGGTTTTTTGATAAAGGAGAATTTATGGCGAGTGCAGATAGTTTTTTTAAGCAAACACCTAGCTTATATTATTTAGAAATTTCTGAAGACGCTACTCTTTATAGTATTTCTCATGAAAGAATGGAAACTCTTCTTGCCAAATATCACAACATGGAAAAATTTATGAGATTATTATCAATAGAAATATTTGCAAAAATTATTCATAAACTGAATGCTATTCAATTTCAAACTGCAAAAGAACGATATGATTATATGATTTCTGAATTCCCAAATATTGTACATCGAATTCCTTTAGGTCATATTGCTTCTTATCTTGGCATGACCCAAGAAACTTTAAGTAGAATTAGAAGAAGTGATTTTAACCAAAATTAAAGGCATTATTTGATATAGGTCAAAGGAAAACAAACCAAACAACAAGACCTTTGTATTGCAATTTAAAAACATTTTTGCAATGCATATCAAACACAATAGATTAAGCCTCTTTTTTATCGCTTTCTTAGGGTTTTCCCCCATTTTTATGGGGCAACAATTAGACCCAACTTTACATGAACTTATTCTAAAAGGTTTAGAAAAAAGTCATGGAATTAACATCCATAATTTAGACAGCGAACAAGCAAGAGTTGATCAAAAATTAGCGAAAGCACTTTTTATTCCTAAAGTTACTTTCAATTCTAGTTTTACTAGATTAAATGATGACATCACTTTTGATGACGACACTCAAAATTTATTAATAGCCACTCAAAAACTATTGATTAAAGAAGCAGTTGGTGTTGCTTTTAACAATGCTTTTCCAGATAATATTCCTTTAACGGATATTAAAAACCTACAAGACAAAAACATTTTAAAATCTTCTGTAGATCTAGATTGGATTCTCTTTAGTGGTTTTGAAGCTAGCAATGCATTAAAAGCAAGCAAACACAAAGAAGCTTCTTTGAAATATGTTACTACTGCAGAAAAAGACAAAATTGCTTTACAAATTATTGAAACTTATGATAAACTAGCATTGGTGTATGCTTCTAAACGAGTTTTAAATACTTCTAAAAAGTATTTAGATGAACAAGAATATTATGTAAAAAAAGCAATTAAAAACGGTTTGGCAATTCCTATAAATCGTAAAAAGATTGAATTGGCTAAACAACAATTAGAAGCAAAACAACTAGAATATAAGCACAATACTTCTTTGTTAATTGAAGTTTTGCATCAACTTACTGGAGAAAACAGAGAAACTTTAAAATTACTAAATCCTAAACTAGAATCTTTTTCTACAGACTTTTCAACCACAAAAAAACGAAACGAAGTAAAAGCGTTAGAAGAGGCAGAAAAAGCAACTTTGTATAAATCTAAAATGGAGAAAAGCAACTTTATACCTAAGATTGCTTTAAAAGGTCATTATGAATTTATTGAAGACGATTTATCGCTCTTAGACCCAAAATGGTATGTTGGTGTTGGTATAAAGTGGAATGCTTTTGATGGTTTTAAATCAAAATTAAAAAGCAAAAAATCGAAGATTGAAAGTAAGAAATATAGATCTCAAATTGAAGAAGCCAATGAAATGATTGCGCTAAGTATTACAAAAGCAACTTTAGATTATGAAGCTGCTTTAGAAAACACCAAAATTGTAAACATAGAAATTGAGTTGGCAACAGAAACGTACAACATGATTGACAAACAATATAAAAATAATTTAGCATCAATAAATGATGTTTTAGATGCTTTAAACGATGTAGAAAAAACCAATTTTAAATTACAACAATCCTTTTACAAAGAAAGAAGAGCAATTACCAATTTATTGCACGCAAAAGGAACCCTCAATTACTAATACAACTTAAAGAAAACCCGAAAATGAAACTATTAAAAAACATATATATCAGCAGCTTTGTAATTCTAATTTTAGGTGCTTGTACACATAAAGAAGAAATTACGTACAACAGAGGAAAAGTGAAATTTGAAACCATATCTGTAAGTAGCAAACTTGCAGGAAGAATTAGTGAAATTTATGTAGAAGAAGGTCAACTTGTAAAAAAAGGAGACACATTAGCTTTATTAGACATTCCAGAAATAAATGCTAAAATGATGCAAGCAGAAGGTGCTGTAACAGCAGCAACAGGTTTATTAAACATGGCTTCTAATGGCGCAACTTCTGACCAAATGAATCAAATAAACGGAAAAATTGATGCGAGCAAAGCTCAATTAAATTTTGCACAAGAATCGTATAATAGACTACAAAGTATGTACAAAGATTCTTTAATTAGTTTGCAACAATTTGATGAAGTAAAAATGAAACGCGACATGGCAAAAGCACAAGTTGCTGCTTTAGAAGCGAAACGAAATGAAGTAAATAAAAGTGCAAGAACAGAACAATTAGACCAAGCAAAAGGACAATTAAAAAGAGCAATGGGAGCCAAAGAAGAAGTGCTTACTGCTGCTAATGAAAAATTTGTAATTGCACCTGCAGATATGTCTATAGAAACAATTAGTTTGCAAAAAGGAGAATTATTAACTCCTGGTTATACGTTGTTCAACGGCTATGAAAGTAACAGTGTCTTTTTTAGATTTACAGTGCCAGAATCTAAAGTTTATGATTATGAAGTTGGTAAAAAACTAACGCTAGTAAATCCATATACAAAAGAAGAAATTGCTGTAAAAATTGTAACGATTAAACAATTGGCTCAATATGCAAATATTACAAGTACTGCCCCTTTATATGAATTATCTGAAGCTATTTATGAACTAAAAATAGTACCAATTGCTCCAAATTCTGAACAGAAATTTTATTTAAACGCTACGATTCTTATTAAATAATAAAGGCATGAAAGATTTTTTAAGATTACTTAGTACTGAATTTGAGCGCATATTTTCTAATAGTGTTTTACTTGCCATTTTTATTGGCGCCCCTTTGTTTTACGGTGTCTTATTTGGCTATGTTTACAAACAAGCAAAAGTATTAAACTTGCCTATAGTTATTGTAGATGAAGATCACAGTCCAATGTCTGATAAAATTATTCAAGCTTTTGAAGACAATGAAGTTTTGCTTGTAAGTGATGTTCGTTTTACGCCTGGAAACATTTTAGCAGAAATGCCGATAAAACAATATGATGCTGTAATTACATTACCCACTAATTTTGAAGCAGATATTTTACAAAAAAGGCACCCAGAAGTACGAGTAGATTTAAATATGGCAAATATTTTAAATGCAAATACGGCAAGTAAAAACATACAAGCCATTTTAATGACTTTAAATGCAGGAATTGAAATAGAAAGTCTTAAAAAAAGTGGACTTCACTCAACGCAAGCATTAGCAAGTTATGAAAGCTTTAAAATCAATTTTAATAAGCTTTATAATTCTACAGGAAACTATATTACCTTTATGTTACCAGGTTTATTGGCTGCCATTATGCAACAAGTAATCTTTTTAGCAATGGCATTGGTTTTTGCAAGAGATTTTGAAGACGGTTATTTTGCAGTATTAGTTAAAAAAAGCAAATCTGCATTCTATCATATTTTTCTAAAATCTACGCCATTTTTTATCATGATACCTATTATGTGGTTTTTAGTAAGCTTGCTCTTTGACTATTTTAAAATTGATGCAGACATTTATAATTTACCAATGTTTTTAATGGCAACTATTTTAACATTGGCTTCTATGTGTATTGGTATGTTGTTTTCTATTGCAATTCCTAATCAATTAAAAGCAACAGAATTATTAATGGTTATTTCTACTCCTGCTTTTATTTTAAGCGGATTTACTTGGCCAACTCTTGCTTTTCCTACTGCAATTGCAACTGTTGCTAAATACATACCTTCTACTCAGTTTTTAAGCGGATTTAGAAAAACAGCTTTTTATGGTGGAGATCTGTCTGCTATTAAACCAGAAATAAATACGTTACTTATTATTTTCTTAGTAACATTTGTGCTTGTGGTGCTTTTATTACAATTGAAAATAAATTTGTTTACTAAAAAGCAAACTGCAGAATTCAATAATAAATAATCGAAGTAAACCTTAAAGTTTATTAGCTTTAAAACAAAAACCCTAAACTTATTAAGTTTAGGGTTTTGTGATTTTTTATCAAAAAAGTAAACTTAATTACTCTGTCGCTTTTTTAAAGTCTTTTAAAAGCTTTTGTATTTTTTCATTATCAAATGCAGTTGGGTACAATTCTTTTAAAATAGCACTGTACTCATAATCTATTTTCATTCCGTTTATTAAATGAGTAATCGCATATTTTTCTTTGCCTAACACAAAAAACAAACCTGTTAATCTGTATTCTATTTCTGCAGCATCTTTAAATATTTTCTGTGCTTTTAATAATACTTTTAAAGCGTCGTTAAATTCACCTAAAAAAGACAACACATCTGTTAAACCAATATATATTTCTGGAGCATCATCATTTAATTCCAAACATTTCCTATAACCAGCTACTGTTTCTTCAAAAAAGTGAAGCTTTAAATTAATCTGCGCATATTTTCTCCAATACAACGCATTTTCTTCATCAATTTTTAACGCTTTTGCAACATAATACGCCGCTTTTTGGAAATTCTTTTGGTCGAAATACATGTTTGTTAACAAAAACCAACCTTTGTCTAACAAAGGATCTTCATGTACTGCTTTTTTATAATAAGAAATAGCAGCTTCATATTTATCTAATTTCTCATAACACTCTCCTATTCTTATAAATGCAAATGCAGTAGCATCATCTAATTCTAAGGTAATTAAATAATTATCGATTGCTTCTTGGTAACGTTCTAATTGCTCTAAAGTTTTTGCTTTTTCTAAATAACCACCTATAAAAGATTCATCAATTAAAACAGCATAATCAAAAGCAGTTAATGCTTTTTCAAAATTGTCTAAGATAAAATGTTGTCTTCCTAATTGATGCCATGCAACTTCGCAATAAGGATTTTTATCTACGTAATTATTTAAATAATTAATGGCTTCTTCATGCTGATGCGCCATGTCAAAACAATACACAATATTATACAACGCAGAATAGTCTTCTAAATCTACATCTATACACTTAGAAAAATACAATCTGGCGTTTTTAAAATCGTCTAAATACAGAAATTCCATGCCTAATAAAGACCAAATATCTAATTTATCATCTGTTAAAGTTAACGCTTTTTGCAATTCTGTAATAGCTTCTTTATGGTACCCTTTTTTAGAACTAATGGCTGCTTTTTGTATAAAAATTTCGTCATTATTTGGTTCTAAACGCTCTATTCTTTTTAGTAATTGAGTTGCTTTATCTAGTTCACCTTCAAAAATATACAGCTCTACTTTTAGTAGTTTTAAATCTACAGAAGCAGGGTGCTGTTCTAAACCCAATTTTACTGCTTTTTTAGCAAGAGAGTGCTTTCCAACATCAAGATAATGAATTATAATTTCTTCAAACTCTACCAAATCAAAAAAATAAATATTATTGGTTTTGAGCATCGATTCAAATTTTAATAGAGACATAAACTAAGAGATTTGAATTAGTATATTAAAGGTACTATAACTCTTTTACTACCTGAAAGAAGGCTTTATTTGTTGTCAACAATTTAATTAACAACTTTTATCTTTAATTATTACATATAAATTTTGTGTATACGTTTATTTGCTTTAATTTTGATTTTCAATAACTATCAACCTAATTTGATAGGTTTCTTATGAGCAGAAAAACATTACTTAACTCAAAAGATATTGAAATAATTCTGCATCGATTGGCTTGTCAGCTTATCGAAAACCATAATGATTTTTCAAATACTGTATTAATTGGCTTACAACCTAGAGGGTCTTTTTTGGCCAATAGATTAGCTTCTTTATTAAAAAATGAGTATCAAATTAAAGACTTAAAATTGGGTTTTTTAGACATCACTTTTTACAGAGATGATTTTAGAAGACGTGATGCACCTTTAGCAGCAACCGCTACAGAAATAGATTTTTTAATTGAAGGGAAACAAGTAGTAATAATAGATGATGTTTTATTTTCTGGAAGAAGTATTAGAGCTGCTTTAACGGCTTTACAATCTTATGGAAGACCAGAACATATAGAATTATTAGTATTAATAGACAGAAGGTTTAGTAGACATTTACCAATTCAGCCAAATTATAAAGGCAGACAAGTAGATGCTATTAATGAAGAAAAAGTCTTAGTTACTTGGAAAGAAACGCATAAAAAAGACGCTGTTTATATAGAACAAAAATAACTATGTCAGAATTAAGTGTAAAACATTTATTGGGAATAAAATATCTGAATGCAAATGATATTGACCTTATTTTTAAAACTGCAGATCATTTTAAAGAAGTAATTAATAGACCCATTAAAAAAGTACCTTCTTTAAGAGATATTACCATTGCAAATTTATTTTTTGAAAACAGTACGCGTACAAAATTAAGTTTTGAACTTGCTGAAAAACGTTTGTCTGCAGATGTAATTAATTTCTCTGCAAATCAATCTTCAGTTAAAAAAGGAGAAACCTTAATTGATACTGTAAACAATATTTTATCGATGAAAGTAGATATTGTAGTTATGCGTCATCCTAATGTTGGTGCCGGTGTTTTCTTATCTAAACATGTAGATGCTAAAATTATAAATGCTGGAGATGGAACTCATGAACACCCAACACAAGCTTTATTAGATTCTTATTCAATAAGAGAAAAATTAGGTTCTGTAAAAGGAAAAAAAATACTTATTGTTGGCGATGTTTTACATTCTAGAGTGGCCTTATCTAACATCTTTGCATTGCAATTACAAGGAGCAACAGTAAAAGTTTGTGGCCCAACAACATTAATTCCAAAATACATTTCTAGTTTAGGTGTAGAAGTAGAAACAAATCTTAAAAAAGCTTTAGAATGGTGTGATGTTGCCAATGTTTTACGTGTGCAACATGAAAGAATGGATATTAAATATTTTCCATCAACAAGAGAATACACACAGCTTTTTGGTATAAATAAAGAGATTCTAGACAACCTTGGCAAGAAAATTGTAATCATGCATCCAGGACCAATAAATCGTGGCGTAGAAATTACAAGTGATGTTGCAGATTCTAATGAATCTATCATTTTAAATCAAGTAGAAAACGGTGTTGCTGTAAGAATGGCAGTTATTTATTTATTGGCGCAACAAATAAAAAGATAACAACATGATTATTGAAAAAAAAACGAATTACACTCTTATTTCTTCGGATGAAAATTCGTTTAAAGAATTCTATACTTCTTTTTTAAACACAGAGAAAGAACTACAAAAGGAACATTTAATACTAGAAGTTTCTAACAATATTAACACAACTACAGAAGATTTTTTACTATTTTTGAGTGTTTCAGACAATAAAAAAGAGAATGGCACATCATTTGTTATAGTTAATACAGCTATTAATGTTGATGATTTTCCAGAGACTTTTAATATTGTTCCCACATTACAAGAAGCGGAAGATATACTAGAAATGGAAGCGATAGAAAGAGAACTAGGCTTTTAATAACTTCTAAAAAATAAGTAAATGATTAAAAAAGTACTTTTTATTTTACTTTTAACAATTTCATCTATAGGTTTTTCTCAAGAAAAACAAATTGATGGTTTATCTGCTGCTCCAAATCCGTTTACAAACTCAACAAAAATTAAATTTACTTCGAATAGCAATTCTACCGTAATTTTAAAAGTTAAAAATATACTTGGTAGAACTGTTTTTAAAAAAACGTATACGTCTAAGAAAGGGCAAAATGCTATTCCGTTTTTTAAAAATGACTTAAAAGTTGGTATGTATATTTATTCAATACAAGACAAGAAAAATATTATAGCTAAACGTTTTGTTATTAAATGATAAACTTAACAATTTTAGGTTGCCATTCTGCAACTCCACGTGTTAATGCATTTCCTACCTCTCAATATTTAGAAATAAATAATAGACACTTTTTAATTGATTGTGGAGAGGGAACTCAACGCCAAATGCGCAAGTACAAAGTTGGTTTTTCTAAAATAGATCATATTTTTATTTCTCATTTACATGGCGACCATTTTTATGGTTTAGTGGGTTTATTATCTACTTATGGTATTTTAAATAGAGAAAAAGACTTACATATTTTTGGCCCAAAAGGAATTAAAGAAGTTACTTTATTACAATTAAAAATATCTCAATCTCACGCTAAATATCGCATAGTTTTTCATGAATTATCTTCTAAAAATAGTGAACTTATTTTTGAAGATGATAAAGTTTCTGTTAAAACAATTCCGTTAAACCACAGGGTTTACACAAACGGATATTTGTTCACCGAAAAAGAGAAACCAAGAAACTTAAACATGTTAAATATTAGTGGCTATCCAGAAATAGAACGTTGTGATTATAATAATATAAAAGCTGGTAGAGATGTAACGTTATCTTCTGGTGAAGTTGTTTCAAACAAAAAACTAACAATTGATCCTCCAAAACCTTTAAGCTTTGCTTTCTGTAGTGATACTTATTATAAACCAGATATTATTCCTATTATAAAAAATGCTGATTTATTATATCATGAAGCTACTTTTTTAGCAGACAGAGATGATTTAGCCAAAAGAACAAAACATTCTACAACAAAACAAGCTGCACAAATTGCAAAAGGTGCAGAAGCTAAACAATTGGTTTTAGGACATTATTCTGGAAGATACACAGATATTTCACTTTTTAAAAAAGAGGCACAAGAAATTTTTGATAATGTAGAACTAGCAGAACCTGGTAAAGTGTTTTCTGTAGATTAATATTGATTGGTACTTAATAAAACCAAACTACAAGCAATTTCTGCTTCAATATTATTTTCTTCTAATAATTTTACAAACTCAGCATTTTCAGCTCCAGGATTAAAAATAACTCTCCTAGGTTTCAAACCAATAATATAATTGTAATATGTTTCTTGATTTTTAGGATTTAAATACAGATTTACTGTATCAATGTTTTTGTAGTCTTTTTTTTCTACTTCAATTGTAACGCCAGAAACAACACCTTCTTTAATCCCTATCGCTACAACTTGTATCTCCTTTTCTACCAATCTTTTAATAGCAATATTAGAATATTTGTTAGGGTTTTTTGATGCGCCAATAACTAAAGTTACATTTTTCATATTTGTTAATGTTACGTTAAACAATCTTAATCTCAGTAACAAAGATAAACAATGAGACGTCTATATAATATCGAAAATTAAAAATAAATCAACCAAAATGAAAAAAATATTACTTTTAATGATGTTAACTATTTCTGCAAATTCATTTGCACAGTTGGCAAAAGACAAATTACCAAAACCCGGAATTATAACAGGAATAGTTATAGATAATTCAACAAAAGAAGCATTGCCTTATGTAAATATTGTTGTTAGAGATAATGCAAAAAAAATTATTACTGGAGGAATTACAGATGAAAAAGGAGCTTTTAAAATTAAAGATATTCCTAAAGGAAAAAGTATTGTTGAAATTCAGTTTATAGGTTTTACAACCTTTTCAAAAGAAATTAGTATTTCTAGCAAAAAGAAGAACATAAATTTAGGAACGATTGCGTTAAATGAAGACAGTGCTCAATTAGATGAAGTTATTGTTAGAGCAGAAACCTCAACAATTGTTCAGAAAGTAGACAGAAAAGTAATTAATGTTGGTAAAGATTTAACGTCTGCAGGTACTACAGCATCTGAGCTTTTAAACAATGTACAATCTGTAAGTGTAGATAGTCAAACAGGTTCTATTAGTTTACGTGGAAACGAAAATGTACGTGTTTTAGTAGATGGAAAACCAACAAATATTAGTGCAGCTCAATTATTAAAACAAATACCTTCTACTTCTATAAAAAGTATTGAATTAATTACCAATCCGTCTGCAAAATACAATCCAGAAGGAATGAGTGGAATTATAAATATTATATTGAACAAGAATGCAAATATGGGTTTTAATGGTTCTGTAGATACTGGTATTACGGCTGGACATTATGTAAGATATAACGCTTCAACTAACATGAATTACAAAACAGGGAAAGTTAATTTCTTTGGAAATTATGGTTACAATGGAGGAGATAATTTTAATTTTGGTTTTGTAGATAGACCTTCTGTAGATGTTTTACAAAACTTTCAATTTGTAAATGAAAACAAATCGCATTTATTAAAAGTTGGAGCAGATATTTATTTAAATGATAAAAACACATTGTCTCTTTATACTACTCTTAACAAATTTAATGGTGGAGGTGATGGAAGTACAATAATTAACGGAAATGGAGCCTTAATTTCTGATGCAAGAAACATTCAATTACAAGAAAATAAATCGAACACTTATAATGTAAATTATAAAATAGATTTCGATAAAAAAGGTCATAATTTAGAGTTTGAAGCTACATATTCTAACACAGATTCTCCAGAAGATGCAGAAAATAATGATGCTTTAAAGTTAATATCTAATCTAGATTATAAAGTTTTTAATTATACAAATGATATTGAAAATAATAGAAATAACACTTTAATTAATATAGATTATACAAACCCAATTTCTAAAGACGGAAAGTTAGAACTAGGTCTAGAATATAGAACTAACAATACAGCTAATAATAATATAACAGATCAAGAAAGAGAAATTAGAGATTTAAACGGTGCAATATCTGGTTATGAACGCGTTGGAGATTCTTCTTTTGATTATGATAGAAAAATATATTCTGGGTATGCAAACTATGGTCATAAGTTTGGTAAATTAACTATGCAATTAGGAGCAAGATTAGAACAATATGAAATAGAAGGAACTTTTAATCAAGAAACTTCTGCTACAGAAAAAGTTACAGACGAAATTTTCTCAATTTATCCATCTGCATTTTTTACTTATTCTCCTTCAGAAAAAAACCAATGGCAAGTAAGTTATAGTAGACGTGTAGATAGACCAAGTATTGGCCAATTAAATCCTATTAGAGAATGGAGTACTCCATTAATTACTTCTGTTGGTAACCCTGAATTAAATCCACAATTTACTAATTCATACGAAGTGAATTATACAAGGCAAATTAAAAATGGATCGCTCACTTTTGGAACTTTTTATAGAAAAATTAACGATAACATCTCACGTATAACTTTTGCAGACCCTTTAGATCCAGACGTTAAACAAATACTTTCTCATACTAATTTTGATGACACAAGTTCTTACGGATTAGAGTTTTCTGCAAATTATAAAGTAAATAATTGGTGGAGAATTAACTCGAGCATGGATTTTTATTCTCAAAAACAATTTGGTATTGTAGATACAAACAATGCAAATGCAGCAAGAATAGAAGTAACAAATGAAGTTTTTAATGCAAGAATTAGCAACAGTTTTAAAGCTTCAAAAAACTTAAGATTTCAACTATTTGCTATGTACAGAGGTCCACAAGAAGACATTCAATGGAGAGTAGACAACATGTGGATGATAAATACAGGTGCAAGTTTAAATGTATTAAAAGGAAAAGGAACTATTAATTTTAGAGTAAATGATATTTTTAAAGGAATGAAATTTGCTTTCAACTCTTCTAGTCCATTTGTACAAAACGGACGTTTTAACTGGGAAAGTCAAACGGCTTACTTAGGTTTTAATTACAGATTTGGTAGCGGAAAAAACAAGGCAAAAAGAAGAAGACAAAGAGATAATAATGAAAAACAAAATGGCGGTGGCTTTTAATAGTATAACCTAATTCTTTGAATTAAAACTCGGGTTTTGCATAGCAAAATTCGAGTTTTTTTATCTCAGAAAATTAACTACTTTTAACATAATTTTTAAAATCAATTTAATTGCTATTGATTTTTAAAGTTTTATGAAAAAATATGAAAAAGTTATCGTTAATTTTCTTCATTTTATCTATTTCAATATTCTCTCAAGAAAAAAAAGAACTACTTGTTAATGAGGGTAGTATTTCAGGAAAAGTGATAGATACTAAGACCAAAAAATATTTGACATATGTCAATATAATTTGCACCGATAAAAATAAAAAAATCCTCTCTGGAGGAATATCAAATAACAAAGGTTCTTTTAGAGTTAAAAACTTACCTCTAGATACTATTTCTATTAAAATTCAATTTATTGGTTATCAAGACATCACCAAAGAAATTATTTTAACTAAAGAAAACAAAAAAACTAATATTGGTGTTATTTATTTAAAAGAAGATACCACTAATTTAGATGAAGTAATTATACAATCTGAAACCTCTACAATTACACAGAAAATAGACAGAAAAGTAATACATATTGGTAATGACTTAGCTTCTACAGGTACAAATTCTTTACAAATGTTAGAAAATATTCCTTCTGTACAAGTAAATTATCAAACAGGAAATATCAATTTAAGAGGAAATGATAATGTTCGTATTTTAATAGATGGAAAACCTTCTAATTTATCTCCTACAAAATTATTAAAACAAATTCCTTCATCATCTGTAAAAAATGTAGAATTAATTACAAATCCTTCTGCAAAATTTACTCCAGAAGGAATGAGTGGAATTATAAATATTATTCTAAAAAAGAACACAGCAATTGGCTTTAATGGTTCTTTTTCTGCTGGAATTGAAGATAGTAAAAACACTAGACCAACAGGTTCTTTAGATTTAAATTATAGAACAGGAAAAATTAATATTTATGGAAATTACGGTTTAGATTTCGGAAAGTTTGAAACTTATAATACATTTAATAGAAGTGATAAAAATTTATCACAAACAATTGATTTTATAGACAATACAGTTTCTCATTATATAAAATCTGGAATTGATATTTATATCAATAAAAAAAACACTTTATCTTTTTTTACTACACAAAGTTTGGCCGATACAGATTTTACAGTTGATACAAAAACATTTGAAAACTCCATGATAGTTTTTGATTCTCCTAACCTATCTGTTTTTGATATAAAAGAGCAATCTTATAATGTAGATTACAAATTAGATTTAGATGATAATGGCCAAAATATTGAGTTTGAAGTTAATTATTCTAAAAACCAAAATCCACAAAATGATTTTAATCAAGAATTTGTGAATCCAACTTCAAAAACTTACAACTTTACAAATACAGTTATCAATAACAATACTATTTTCTTAGTAAATTTAGATTATACAAAACCAATAAAAGGAGGAAAAGTAGAAGTTGGATTAGAAGCTAGAACTCAAAAAACTTATAATAATATTATTACAAACCAAGAAATAGAAACGGGTAGCTCTCCTGCAACAATGCAAAAAGGGAATTCTATTTTTAATTATGATAGAGACATTTATTCTGCCTATTTCAATTACAGTAAAGAATTTAAAAAAATAGCTTTTCAAACAGGGTTACGTATAGAAAATTTTTCTGTGGAAGGATTGTTTTCAAATACTCAGCAAGTAAATCAAGAAACCTATTCAGATCATTTTTTTAACATGTATCCTTCAGCTTATATGACTTATTTTCATTCAGAAAATAATGAGTTTCAAATTGGTTATAGTAAAAGAATAGATAGACCTGGTATAGACCAAGTGACACCTATCCAAGAGTGGAATTCTCCTTTAACAATTTCTGTAGGAAACAGAACTTTATTGCCACAATTTACAAACTCAATAGAACTTAATTATACTAGAACATTTAAAAAAGGATATATAAATTTAGGTAGTTTTTACAGAAAAACATCAGATAAAATTGGAAGAATTATAAATGAAGATGCTGTGAATTTTGACAGACAAATTTTATCTTATGCAAATTATGATTCTGCAGAAAGTTATGGTTTAGAATTTTCTTCAAGTTTAAAATTAACAAAATGGTGGACAATGAGACCAAGTTCTAATTTATATATACAAGACAGTAATGGAATTATTAATGGTATAAATGAATCCATAAAAAACACCTTATTTAGTGCAAGAGTTAGCAACAGTTTTAAAGCTTCAACAAAATTACGTTTTCAATTAACTAGTTCATATAGAGGCAGAAGTGAAGGTGTTCAATTTAAAGTAAAACCTTATTTTGTAGTTAATACTTCTGCAAGATTATCTGTTTTAAATGATCATGGAGCTATTACATTAAGAGCAACAGATATTTTTGATGGTTATCAATTAGATTTCACCTCTACAAATCCGTTTCCACAAACTGGAAAATTTACACTAGAATACAGTTCTATTTATTTAGGGTTTAATTATAGTTTTGGGAAAGGTAAAAATAGAGAACGAAATAGAAAATATAGAGAAAATAATGAAACACAAGGAAGTGGCGGTGTTTTATAGAAAATCAATTTTTTATATCTAAAGGTATTTTCAAAAAAAATAACACAATTTATTAACTTTTAATAAGTCAATAAATTGTGTTAGTGTTATATAAAACATTTTACTCAGTTAAAAAAAGCATCGCTTATTTTAAAAGAATAATAAATTTTTATTTTTCTAACTTTAAGAAGTAATCAAAAATTTCAGGAACATTTCCACTACCCATATCTGCACTAACTGCCGCTTTAAGGTTTGTAGATGTTGCTTCTGCAATTAGAGAAGTTGTACCAAGATCATTCATCATTTGTACAAAATATCCTAAATCTTTGTTAGCATTAGCAATAGAGAAACCTAAATCACTTACATTGTCTACAGCATAATGCTTACAGAATTTCATAAACGGAGAGTTCGAAGGACCAGAAGACATAATGTCAAACAATTGTTGA
Organism: uncultured Polaribacter sp.; assembly: GCA_965367085.1. Classification (GTDB taxonomy): domain Bacteria; phylum Bacteroidota; class Bacteroidia; order Flavobacteriales; family Flavobacteriaceae; genus Polaribacter. The sequence goes on along the minus strand of CBDUHF010000005.1, from coordinate 106,792 downwards.
GTATCTACACCTGCAAGTTTCGCTGCTGCGAAGGCCTGAGACATAGCAACTACAGTTGTCATACCCATAAAGTTATTAATTAACTTAGTCGTATGACCAGCACCTAAAGCTCCAAGATAGAATACATTCTCACCTTGTTCATCAAGAACAGGTTTTACTTTTGCGAAAGTATCTTTATCTCCAGCTGCCATAATGTTAAGCAACCCGTCTTTTGCATGTGCAGGTGTACGTCCTAATGGAGCATCAATCATACCAGAACCTTTTGCAGCTAAGTCTTTACCTATTTTAATAGTAGAAGCAGGAATTGAAGTTCCGAAATCAATCAAAACAGCTCCTTCTTTTATACCAGCTAAGATACCTTGTTCGCCATAAACAATCTTTTCAACAACAGCAGAAGTTGTAAGACAAAACATTATGATATCACTATTTTCAGCTAATTCTTTTGGAGAAGAAGCTTCAGTTGCATTACCACGAGCAATAACTTTTGCAACTTCATCTTTATTAAGATCCATTACTATTAATTCGAATCCTCTTTTTTGCAGATTTTCAACCATGTTTCCGCCCATTAGGCCAAGTCCGATAAATCCGATAGTTGGTTTTTTCATATTTTATTTATAATTATAAGCGCAAAGATATGCATCTGTTTTCTAAAACATCTAACTTGATTAAAAAAAGCGAAATCAATAAAATTTAATTAAAATAGTTTTAATTTTTCAAAAAAAGTATAAAAAAATTACGAAATAATAACTTTATCTAAGCGCAAAAACTCAATTTAGTTCCCTTGAAATATAAAATATTCATAAAATAAAAAAAACTCGTACAAACGAGTTTTTTTAAACATCTTATATTTTTAATTTTTTACCAACGAATAATTACAGACCCCCAAGTAAATCCACTACCAAAAGCAGCTAAGACAACTAAATCATTGTCTTTTATTTTACCAAGTTCCCATGCTTCTGTTAATGCAATTATAACAGATGCAGCCGTTGTATTTCCGTATTTCATAATATTATTATACACCTTATCATCTGGTAACTGAAACTTCTTCTGAATAAACTGTGCAATACGTAAATTAGCTTGATGAGGAATTAACATATCAATATCTTCTTTCTCCAAATCATTTGCCGCTAAACCTTCTCTTATGGCTTCAGAAAATCGAGTAATTGCATGTTTAAAAACAAACTGTCCATTCATATATGGAAAATAAGAAACATCTTCAGGATCATTATTTTCTAAAATTTCTGGCACCCATCTTTGTGTAGAAGGACCTTCTAATACTAATTCTTTTGCATGTTTTCCTTCAGAATGTAAATGAGAAGATAAAATTCCTCTTCCTGCTTCTTCACTTCTAGACAAAACTGCAGCTCCTGCTCCATCTCCAAAAATAACTGTTACTCCTCTTCCTCTGGTTGAGCGCTCTAAACCTCCAGAATGATTTTCTGCACCAATTACCAAAATGTTTTTATACATTCCTGTTTTTATAAATTGATCTGCAACAGACATTGCATAAATAAAACCAGAACATTGGTTACGAACATCTAATGCCCCAATTGTTGGCATGTCGAGCATCTCTTGTACTTGAACTCCTCCACCTGGAAAATACATATCTGGACTTAAAGTTGCAAAAACAATAAAATCGATATCATCTTTAGTTAAACCAGCTCTTTCTATAGCAATTCTAGAAGCTTTTGCTCCCATTACTGCTGTTGTATCTCCAGTTTTTGGGTCTATCCACCTACGTTCTTTAATTCCCGTTCTTTCTTGAATCCATTCATCTGACGTCTCCATAAATTCCTTTAAATCATTGTTGGTAACAACGTTATCTGGAACATAATATCCTAAACCAGTTATCCTAGAGTTATACATATATTATTGTTTTTTAATTAATTGTTTGTTTGTTCAATAGCTAAAATAGTAATAAATTAACATCTTTACAATTCTCTTGGTCATAGAGAATTGCAGAAGTATTAATAATCATTAAAATTCTAATATAAAAAGATATGACGCTTATAATTTTAGCAGCTGGTTTAGGTAGTAGATATGGTGGTTTAAAACAGTTAGATACAATTAGTAATGACAATGAAACTATAATAGATTTTTCTTTATTTGACGCCATTAAAACAGGATTTACCAAAGTAGTTTTTATTGTTAGAAATGATATTTTAGAACAGGTAAAAGAAGTTTTTTTACCGAAACTTAAAGGTAAAATTGAAGTTAATTTTGTCTGCCAAGAAGTATCTAAAATACCTGCTAAATTCTTATCAAACTCTAGAGTAAAACCTTGGGGAACTGCACATGCTTTATTGATGGCTAAAGATGTAGTTACCTCTAACTTTTGTGTTATTAATGCTGATGATTTTTACGGAAGAGATTCTTTTTTAAAAATGGCTAATTTTTTAAAAAACACAGATAGTAACTCTTATCAATATTCAATGATTGGTTATCTTCTAAAAAACACATTATCAGATACAGGAACTGTTTCTAGAGGAGATTGTACAACTGATAGAAATAACTTTTTGGAAGGAATTATAGAAAGAACAGATATTTACAGAAAAAATAATACCATTTATTATTCTGATAATTCGGTTGAAACGGAATTGAAAGAAGACACTATAGCTTCGATGAATTTTTGGGGTTTTACTCCTACTATTTTTGAGGAAATTGAAAAACAACTTTATACTTTTTTGAAGGAAAATTATACAGAATTAAAAAAAGAATTTTATTTACCATTAGTTGTAAACAAACTAATCAATTCTAAAAAATCAAGTGTTAAAGTCATAGAAACTACCGCTAGTTGGATGGGAGTTACTTATAAAGAAGATAAACCATTTGTAATTAACAAAGTTAAAGAATTAAAAGCACAAAATATTTATCCTAAGACTTTATGGAACTAAAACAATATTTATTTCTGTCATCTTGTCAGAATTAAATGTTTGGTATTTTTTTTGACTATTCATTTATCATAAATAATAAAGTCAAACAAAACATTCATAAAAATGGCAAAAGGAAATATTAATGTATCGGTAGAAAATATTTTTCCACTGATTAAAAAATTCTTGTATTCTGATCACGAAATCTTTTTACGTGAGCTTATTTCTAACGGAACAGACGCAACAACAAAACTAAAACACTTAATTTCTATTGGTGAAGCTAAAACAGAATTAGGTGATGCAAAAATTGAAATTAGCATTGACAAAGATGCTAAAACCCTAACAATTAAAGATCAAGGTTTAGGAATGACTGCAGATGAAGTTGAAAAATACATCAACCAAATTGCATTTTCTGGAGCTGAAGAATTTTTAGAAAAATATAAAGATGATAAAAACGAAACTGGTGTAATTGGACATTTTGGTTTAGGTTTTTATTCTGCTTTTATGGTTGCAGATAAAGTAGATCTTATTACAAAATCTTTTAAAGATGAACCTGCTGCACATTGGACTTGTGATGGGTCTCCAAAATACACTTTAGTAGAACACGACAAATCTGACAGAGGAACAGAAATCGTTTTACACATTGCAGAAGATTCTTTAGAGTTTTTAGAAGAAGGTAAAATTGAAGGCTTATTAAACAAATACAATCGTTTTAACCAAGTGCCAATTAAATTTGGAACCAAAGAAATCAACGATCCAGAGTTTACTCCAAAAACTACTAAAGATAAAGACGGTAAAGAAACTACAGAGCCTCATAAGCAAATTACTGTTGATAAAATCATCAATAATACAGAACCTGCTTGGACAAAAGCTCCTGCAGATTTAAACGATGAAGATTATAATAATTTCTATAGAGAATTGTATCCAATGCAATTTGAAGAGTCTTTATTCCACATTCATTTAAATGTAGATTATCCTTTTAACTTAACAGGAATTTTATTTTTCCCAAAGTTAAGTCCTTCAATGGATATGCAAAAGGACAAAATTCAATTGTATCAAAATCAAGTATATGTAACTGATAATGTAGAAGGAATTGTACCAGACTTTTTACAAATGTTAAAAGGTGTTATCGATTCTCCAGATATTCCATTAAATGTTTCTCGTTCTGGTTTACAAGCAGATGGAGCTGTAAAGAAAATCTCTGGTTACATTACTAAAAAAGTTGCAGATAAATTAACTTCTTTGTTCAAAAAAGATAGAGCAGATTTTGAAACAAAATGGAACGATATTAAAGTAATTATTGAATACGGAATGTTGTCTGAAGATAAATTCTTTGACAAGGCGAAAAAGTTTGCTTTATACCCAACAGTTGCAGATACTTATTTCACTTTTGATGAATTAATTGAGAAAACAAAAGACACACAAGTAGATAAAGACGGAAATCACGTTATTTTATACGCTTCTCATAAAGATGCACAACACAGTTATATTCAAGAAGCAACTGCAAAAGGATATGAAGTGCTAATCTTAGATTCTCCAATTATTTCTCACTTAATGCAGAAATTAGAAGGTGGAGATGGAAAAGTGAAGTTTACAAGAGTAGATGCTGACCATGTTGATAATTTAATTAAGAAAGACGAAAACGTAATTTCTAAATTATCTGATGAAGAAAAAGAAACTTTAAAGCCAATAATTGAAGGTGCTGTAGATTCTAAAACCTACACAGTACAATTAGAAGCTATGGATTCTGCTTCTTCTCCCTTTATGATTACTGTACCAGAATTTATGCGTAGAATGAAAGAAATGCAAGCTTCTGGAGGTGGAGGAATGATGGGAATGGGTAATTTCCCAGACATGTATAACTTGGTTGTAAATACAAATAGTCCATTAGTTTCTGACATCTTAAATAATAAAGATGAAGCTGCACAGAAACATTTAATTTCTCAAGCTTTTGATTTAGCAAAATTATCTCAGAACCTTTTACATGGTGAAGAGTTAACAAACTTTATTAAACGTTCTTACGAAATGATAAAATAGCACACAGTTGCTATAAGTATAAAGCCTCTTAGTGAAAACTTGGAGGCTTTTTTTTTAATCAAACAATATTACAATCATTAATATAATGCAACTCAAACATCTTTTTGTTTTTCTTCTAATTCTACTGATTTCAGTTGCAGAATCTAATGTCTATTCTCAAGAAAATTCTTCTAATTATTACCAGTCTTCAAAAGTAAATTACCAAAAGAAATTTAGTGCTAAAAACACCAAACATGTAGTTTTTAATAAGAACATTTTATTTCATACATATTTTCTTTCATTTTTCTATTCTAGCATTCTTCTCAAAGAAAAAATTCAAGTAGAAAATCTACTTACCATCAAATTACAAAAGCAATTGTATCAAAAAATTGCTATCTCAAAAAAAGAACATATTTTCTTAATTTCTAAAATTACTGCTAGCAATTCAATTTCTTATTTATACATAGCTTAGAACGAATCACAAGTTCTACGCAAATGCTGAAAAAGCATAAAATGATAACACTAATGTTTCATCATTTATCATTAATATTATGTATAAGAAGAAAAACAAAACAGGTTTAGTAAAATCTAAACGCCCAATATATTGGTTAAAAAGAAAGGTATTAATAATTATTACAGCATTTATGTTAGGTATGTCTAACTCATTAAATGACGAAGATAAATCTGTTTTTGGAAATCAATATCGTATAGAACAACAAGATAAAAAGGATTAAAAATTTAAAACCTCTTTGTAAAAGCAGAGAGGCTTTAAAATTGATTATTTCAAAAAAAAAGCTAACTTTTGTAATAAGTTCCATGTCCTAAAATCGATACAGTATCCGTTATAAATAATTAAATTACTTTTTTAAAAATTGAAATAAATTCAGCATAAAAAGGGATAGTGAAAAGCATGAAATAACTTCTAAAAACAAGTATATAGCTATGCTTTCTTGGTCTTAAATTTTCCATAAAACAGAATATATCCATAACAAAGAATAGTTAATATAAACGCTGTTTTAAAGCCAAAACTGTCTATTAAGCTTCCGAAAACAAATGGAATAACTGCACCACCAACAATTGCCATACACAACAAACCAGATGCTTGTGCTTTTAAATCGCCAAGGCCTTCAAGGCTTAGTGTAAAAATAGTAGGAAACATAATTGAGTTAAATAGCCCAACTGCTAAAATAGACCACATAGAAAGTAAACCTGTTGTGTTTATAGAAATAATAATCATAGTTATTGCCAATAAAGCAAAGATGCTTAATACTTTTCCTGGAGACATAATCTTAGTTAAATAAGCGCCAATAAAACGCCCAATCATTGCTCCTCCCCAATAAAAAATAACAAAAATACCTAATAAAGATTTTGGATCTGAGCCTGTAAAAGTTTTATTAAATGTACTTGCAATGGTATTTGCAATGTTCATCATGGTTTCATTTTGGGAAACAACAATGGCTAAATTCATGTCAGAAAAATAGTTTACTAAGAAACTACCAATAGCAACTTCTGCTCCAACATACACAAAAATTCCTAAAGCGCCCATTAACATTAGTTTGTTTTTTAACAATGTAATATAACCGCCTTTTGGACTTTCTTGCATTAATTTTGGCAGTTTTATAAATGAAAAAACCAATGCCAAAATTCCAATAAAAGAAGCTATTAACAAAAATGGTGTTTGCACTGTTGCTGCTTCTGCCACATAATAGTTTGTTTTTTCTACTTGGTTTAATAGTAATATTTCTTCGGATGTTTTTACAGAATCACTCAATAAAAATAATGCACCAACAACTGGTGCAATTGTAGTTCCTAAAGAGTTAAATGCTTGTGATAAATTTAATCTACTACTTGCTCCGTCTTCACTACCCAACAAAGCAACATATGGATTTGCTGCTACTTGTAAAATTGTAATCCCACCAGCTAACGTAAAATACCCAAATAAAAATACAGGAAAAGCTCTATTTGCTGCTGCAGGATAAAATAACAAACAACCAATTGCCATAGTTATTAATCCTAAAACGATTCCTTTTTTATATCCAATTTTCGATAAAATAAATCCTGCTGGCAATGAGAATACAAAAAATGCAAGAAAAAATGCAAACTGAACTAAAACAGTTTTTGCATAAGACATTTCGAAAACGTCTTTTAATCTTGGCACTAAACTATCTACCAAAACAGTAATAAACCCCCAAAGAAAAAATAATATTGTTAAAAATATAAAAGCGCTTTTATAAGATTTATTAGTTGTTGTAGTCATAATTTATGCTTTATTAAAATAATCTGATTTAATATTCTTGTTTTCTCCTTCTTTAAATACATTATAACTAAACCATTCATGAATAGAATATGCGCCAGTTTCTCCTTGCTTATTTACTGCAATATAACCCACTTGAAAGTTCTTAAAATCCTTACCAGGTTTGTTTACAATTCTTCCAATAGCTTCTTCACAAGCTTCTTGTGGCGATTTTCCTTGTCTCATTAACTCAACAATTAAAAAACTACCAACCGTTTTTAAAACTTCTTCTCCTAAACCAGTAGCAGATGCGCCTCCAATTTCATTATCAACAAATAAACCACCACCAATAATTGGAGAATCTCCTACTCTACCAGCCATTTTATAAGCCAATCCGCTTGTTGTACATGCACCAGAAATATTTCCTTTATTATCAATTGCTAGCATACCAATTGTATCGTGATTTTCTATATTGATGATTGGCTTGTATTCTGATTTTTCTTTCCATTTTTCCCAAGCTTTTTTAGAAGATTCTGTTAGTAAATTTTCTCTTTCAAATCCTTTAGAAACTGCGAATTTTTCTGCGCCATCTCCAACTAACATTACATGAGGTGTGTCTTCCATCACTTTTCTTGCTACAGAAATTACATGCTTAATGTTTTTTACACCTAAGACTGCTCCATAATCGCCTCTATCATTCATAATACAAGCGTCTAAAGTTACATCTCCATCTCTATCTGGTAAACCTCCTTTACCAACAGATTGTCCTTTTTCATTTGCTTCTTCTATTCTACAACCTTGCTCTACTGCATCTAAAGCATTTCCTCCATTTTGCAAAACTTTTGCTGCAGTTTCTACCGCTAAATCTGTTTTCCAAGTAGCTATAACTAATGGTCTAACTGGTTTTAAAGTAGATGCAATTACTTTTTTATCTTTTTTTTCAGAATTACAACTTATTATGGTTGATGAGACAGCTACTAAACCTAAACCTGTAGCTGAAGCTTTTTTTAAAAAATTTCTACGTTTCATGTTTTTTATTTTATTTGAATTTCATCTACAAACAACCAACTTCTTCCATTGTGTTTATATCCTAAATGCCATTCTGGAAGTTCTCCTAATTTTTTGGCGATTACTTTAATATATCTAACATTAGAATTTGGAGGATGCTTAAAAGTAAAATTTCCTATTTCAACATTTTGATTTTCTTTTTTATTATTAGTGGTATAATTAGCTAATGATCTATAATTTTTGCCATCAGAGGAAACTAAACATTCAACTTCAGATGGAAGGAAAATCCAACTTCTTTGATCTTCTAAAAAGTTTATTTCTATTCTTCCTTCTTCACTCTTAATTTTCCCTAAATCTACAATAGCAATTAAATCAGTATTAAAATAACCTTGCCAAGTTCCTGTTCTAAAATCTTCTGCACCCAAAATTCCATCAATTAAAGCATTATCTCCACCAGCATTATATTGATTGGCATATTGTGTTTTTAAATCGATTTTAATGTTTGGATCAATTTTATAAAAATCAGTTGCTATTGTTGCACTTTTTACGTTATTCTTCTCAGCATAGACAGAAAGATTGATAAACTTATCAATGATAAAAGGTTTATCATATTTTTTAAAACCACCTTTAAATCCTAATCTATAGAAAATACGAGCTTCCTTATCTACATTCTCTAAAGTAATTTCTGTACTTCCTTTAAAAGCAGTTTTTCCTTTTGCAATAAATGGTGCAGCCACAATTAAATGTTCTTTAATTTCTGTTGATGGAATAAATTTATCTTCTGTTCCCCAAGCTGATGGTTTACTTGTCATTTCAAAAACTAAATGTCCACCTTTTATTATATCTTTATGGTTGATATATGAATACTCATAATTTTTTCCGTTGAGTTTTACAGAATTGATGTATTTATTTTCTGGGGTAATATTATTTGCTTTGATTGTAAACGATTTTCCATTTTCTAAATTGATGCTTGCTTTCTCAAATAACGGAGAACCAATAATATATTTATTTGAAGCTGGTGTAACAGGGTAAAAACCTAAAGAACTAAAAATATACCAAGCACTCATTTGTCCACAATCTTCGTTTCCTGAAATTCCATCTGGAGTATTTGTGTACAATTCGGTTAAAATCTGACGAACTCTTTCTTGTGTTTTAGACGGTTTATTTACAAAGTTATATAAATATGCCATGTGATGACTTGGTTCATTACCATGAGCATATTGCCCAATTAAACCTGTAATATCAACCTGATGACGACCAGAAGTTTTGTCTTCTGCAACAAACAATTTATCTAATTGATTTTCTAATTGTTGCTTCCCTCCTAATAAGTTCATAAAACCAGAAATATCTTGCGGAACATAAAAGCTGTATTGCCAAGAATTTGCTTCTGTATAATTAAAATTCACTTCATAAGGATCAAATGGTGAAAACCATGTATTTCTAAAACGACCTCTCATAAATTGAGAACTAGGATCAAAAACATTCTTATAAAATTGTGCTCTTTCAGAATAGCTTTTATAATCATTTTCTTTTCCTAATGATTTTGCCATTTGTGCAATTGTCCAATCATCATAAGCATATTCTAATGTTTTAGAAACAGATTCGCTTTCTTTTTCAACAGGAATAAATCCGAAGTTTTTATAAGAATCTAGACCTAATTTATCTCTAGTTGCAGAATGTTTCATGACTGTAAAAGCTTTCTCTACATCGTAGTTTTTTATTCCTTTTAAATAAGCATCTGCAATTACAGGAACTGCATGATAACCAATCATACAACCTGTATAATTTGCTGATAAATCCCAAATTGGCATAATACCACCTTCATCATATTTTGCCAGAAATGTATTGATAAAATCATTGGTTTTTTCTTGTTCTATAATTGTATATAAAGGGTGTGTAGCTCTGTAGGTATCCCAAAGAGAAAATACTGTATAATAATCAAAATCTTTAGCTTCATGAATTTTTAAATCCATTCCTCTATATCTTCCATCTACATCTTGATACAAGTTTGGTGCAATAGAAACGTGATACATAGAAGAATAAAAATTGACTTTATTATCTTCATTTATATCTTCAATAACAATTTTTTCTAATTGCTTTTCCCAAAAATCTTGTGCTGTTTTTTTAACTTGCTCAAAAGTTTGATTTCCTATTTCTCCTTTTAAGTTCTTCTTTGCTCCATCTATATCAACTGCAGAAATTCCTATTTTAATAATTACAGGTTCATTATTTGGATTTATAAAAGTCAAGGCAATTTTTTGCGCTCCAGCCATTCCTTTTTTTGGTGGAGATTGAAGCATGTCGTTAAAAGGATGTGATGTTTTTAAACTAAAAAACAAACGTTGATCTGTTGCCCAAGCTTCCGAAAAACGATAGCCTGAAATTTCAGTGTCTGAAATTCTATTAATTTTTGCATCTAAAACTTTATCACGATGTAATAAATCTAAAATTACAACTTGATTCTCTTTTGACGGAAAATTATATTTATGGACTCCACTTCTTTTAGAAACCGTTAATTCAACATTTATTTTTGTATCGTCTAAATGTACTTTGTAATAACCTGGCTCTGCAACTTCTTTTTCATGAGAAAATTTAGATTTGTAGCCTTCTTTTCCATCTGCTCCATTATTAAAAACAATTTTATTTGTTGGCATTAATAAAATATCTCCATAATCAGAAACTCCTGTTCCGCTTAAATGTGTATGTGAAAATCCGTAAATTTCATTGTCTGAATAATGATATCCTGAACATCCATCCCAACCATCTAAGCGTGTATCAGGAGAGAGCTGCATCATTCCAAAAGGCATCGTTGCACCAGGATATGTATGTCCATGACCTCCAGTTCCAATAAATGGATTTACATAAGAAATAAGCGATTTATCTTTTTTTACTGGAAGAATTTCAGCTTCAGAATTACAAGAAAATATTACGAATACAACAAGAAAAAAAGAGAAAAAATGAAGTTTCATCAAAATAGATTATTAAATTCGTATCAAATATAACAGAAAATGAAAACTAGTCATTACTTTCTACTCTTTTTTATACTTGTTTTCACAAATTGTAAAAAAGAGCAATCTATAGCAATTGAACCTAATATTATTCCAATTCCCTTGTCTCAAACAATTCATAATGGTGTTTTCATTATGGATAAAAACGTAAAAGTAACAGCTGATTTACAATTAAGTGAAGTATCAAATTATTTTGAATCTTATCTACGAGAGAAATATCAAATTATTTTTTCTAAAGAAAAAGAATTAAAGAATATCATTTTTACAATTGATACTACAATCAGCAATAAAGAAGGTTATTATTTAAAAATTGAAGACAATAGAATCTCAATTTCTTCAAAAACACAAAAAGGTGCTTTTTATGCAGTTCAAAGTTTACTACAATTATTGCCTGTAAAAACTACTTCAAAATCAATTGCAGTTCAATGTTTAGAAATAAAAGACGAACCTAGTTTTGTTTATAGAGGAATGCATTTAGATGTTGCACGTCATTTTTTCTCTGTAAATTTTATTAAAAAATATATTAATTTAATGTCTATGTTAAAAATGAACACCTTTCATTGGCATTTAACAGAAGATCAAGGTTGGCGAATTGAGATTAAAAAATATCCAAAATTAGAAGAAATTGCTGCTTTTAGAAATGAAACTTTGATTGGACATTATTCAGATCAGCCACATAAATTTGATGGCAAAAAATATGGTGGATTTTATACACAAGAAGAAATTAAAGACATTGTAAAATATGCATCCATAAGACAAATAACGATTATTCCAGAAATTGAAATGCCTGGACATTCGCAAGCAGCCATTGCTGCGTATCCAGAATTAGGTTGTAAAGGCAAACCAATTGAAGTTGCTACAAAATGGGGAGTTTTTGATGAAATCTATTGCCCAAAAGAATCAACTTTTAAATTTTTAGAAGATGTAATTGATGAAGTTGTAGCCTTATTTCCAGGGAAATATATTCATATTGGTGGAGATGAAGCTCCAAAAAATAGATGGAAAAATTGTGAACATTGTCAGAAACTCATCAAAACAGAAAATTTAAAAGATGAACATGGTTTACAGAGTTATTTTATTACTAGAATGGAGCAATATATAAACTCTAAAGGCAAACAAATAATTGGTTGGGATGAAATTTTAGAAGGTGGTTTAGCACCAAATGCAACGGTGATGTCTTGGCGAGGAACAAAAGGAGCAATACAAGCTGCAAGAGAAAAACATAATGTTATTTTAACTCCAGGTTCTCATTGTTACTTTGATCATTATCAATCTACAAATGAAAATGAACCATTAGCTTTTGGTGGATTTTTACCTTTAGAAAAGGTATATAATTTTAATCCCATTCCAGAAGAATTAACAAAAGAAGAAAGTAACTATGTTTTGGGAGCTCAAGGAAATCTTTGGACAGAATATATAACAACTGCAGAACAAGCAGAATACATGGCTTTTCCAAGAGCTATTGCTTTAAGTGAAGTTGTTTGGAGTGCAAATAAAAATAAAAACTACACCAATTTTGTAAAAAGGTTAGAATATTTTAACAAACGTTTAGATGCTATGAATGTTAATTATGCAAATCATTTATATGAAGTAAAAGGCAAATTAAATTCTAACAACGGAAAACTAGAATATAAATTAGAAACTACTACAGATAAAAAAATAGTGTATTCTTTAGATGGAAGTAATCCAAATATTTTATTATATCCTGAATATGAAAATTTTATCAAAATTGATTCATCAACAACTATAAAAGCTGCTGTATTTGATAATGCTGGAAAACAATTAGGAAGTACTTTTCAACAAAAAATAAATTTACACAAAGCTGTTGGCAAGAAAATTAGTTTAAATGTAGCTCCCCACAAATCTTATAATGCTGGAGGTAAAAAAGCCTTAATTAATGGAGTTTCTGGAAATAATAAACGTTATGGAGATGAAGAATGGTTAGGTTTTTCTGGGGAAGACATAGAAATTACTATTGATTTTGATTCTCCTATAGAAATTAACAAAATATCTACAAGGTTTTATAACGGAACTGGTCAATGGATTTATGCTCCAAAAGAAATTGGATTTAGTTTTAAATTAGAAGACGGAAAGACAATTAATTTTGTAAATAGAATTAAAAACAGAGACTCTTTATTAGTAAAATATAAAATTAATTTTGAAGAATTAGTGGCAAAATCTCTAATTATTACTATTCCAAATTACGGAATTATCCCTAAAGGAAAACAAGGAGAAGGTCATAAAGCTTGGACTTTTATAGACGAAATAATAGTAGAATAATGAAATTAGAAATCTGCGCTAACTCTTTTCAATCAGCTATAAATGCTCAAAATGCTGGAGCAGATAGAATAGAACTTTGTTCTGAACTTTCTGTTGGCGGAATTACACCTTCTTATGGAGTATTAGAAAAAGTATCCAAAGAAATTACGATTCCTGTAAACATATTAATTAGACCAAGAAGTGGTAATTTTTGCTATTCTGATGAAGAATTTGAGATTATGAAAAGGAATATACAAATCTGTAAAAAACTTAGTTTTAACGGAATTGTTTCAGGTGTTTTAAATCTTGATGAATCAATTAATATTGAAAGAACAAAAGAATTAATTGAACTTTCCAAGCCTATGTCATTTACATTTCACAGAGCTTTTGATTGTATTACAAGCCCGAGAGAATCTTTGCAACAGTTAATTGATTTGAAAGTTGATAGAATTCTTACTTCTGGTTTACAGGAAAAAGCAGAACAAGGAATTGCATTACTAATTGAACTTCAAAAAATAGCAAAAAATAAACTGATTATTCTTCCAGGAGGTGGAATCAATATCAAAAATGCACATTTATTTAAAGTAGCTGGTTGTAAAGAAATTCATACTTCTGCTTCTAAAACAATAAGTACAGAAACAAGTATTTTCTTTGGAAAAACGCCTCAAACTTTTTCTGATACTGAAACAATAAAAGAAATTTTAAAAGTGATAACAAATGCGTAACATTATTTTCGGTTTATTCTTATTACTTTTCTTGGGTTGTAATTCAATTCAAAAAGAAATTCCTATCACTTTAGAAATCAACAAAAACTGGAAATTCAAAGGCGTTGATACTTTAAATTGGAAATCAGCATCAGTTCCTGGAAATATTTTTACTGATTTATTAGATCATAAAATTATTGAAGATCCATTCATTAAAAATAATGAAGAAAAAGTACAATGGGTTTCTTGTAAAAGTTGGGAATACAAGACTACTTTTAGTTTATCTGATGAGATTTTACAGAAGAAAAATATTGAAATCAATTTTGATGGATTAGATGCGTATGCACAAGTTTACTTAAATGGCTCTTTACTTGGTGAAACTAATAATGCGTTTAAAAAATTTACTTTCAACATAAAAAAACTTGCAAAAAAGGAAAATAATATTCGTGTTTTTTTTTCAAATACAGATGAAAAAGAAACTGTTTTAGAAAGTGACAATCCCTATAAATTACCAGAGGGAAAAAGAATCTACACAAGAAAAGCACAATTTCAATATGGTTGGGATTGGGGCCCAAAATTAAATACTTTAGGAATCTGGAAAGATGTAGCTATAAAAGCTTGGAACGATTTACGGTTCGAAGACATTTATATCAAACAAGAAAGTGTAAATAAAGAAAAAGCAGTTCTATCAGCTGAAATTATCATTGAAAGTCGAACCGATAAAAACGTGAACCTTTTTACAAAAATAAATAGTGAAGTTATTTCTTCCCGTTTATCTATAAAAAAAGGGAAACATCCCTATAAAATTCCAATAGAAATAGTAAATCCTAAGTTGTGGTGGGCTCATAATTTGGGAGAACCTTATTTATATCATTTTAATTTTCAATTAATTGCTGATGGAAAAATTAAAGATGAAAAATCAATTAAGAAAGGGATAAGAACTATAAAGCTTATAACAGAAAAAGACAATATTGGAGAATCTTTTTATTTTGAATTGAATGAAAAACCTGTGTATGCAAAAGGTGCAAATTACATTCCTCAAAATAGTTTTCAGAATAAAGTTACTAATGCTCATTATGAAAAATTACTTTCTGATGTTGTCAACTCAAATATGAATATGTTACGAGTTTGGGGTGGTGGAATTTATGAAAATGAAGTTTTTTATGATTTATGTGATGAAAAAGGAATTTTAGTTTGGCAAGATTTTATGTTTGCTTGTGCAATGTATCCTGGAGATAATGCCTTTTTAGAGAATGTAAAAACTGAAGCAGAACAACAAGTAAAACGTTTAAGAAATCATCCTTCAATTGCATTGTGGTGCGGGAATAATGAAAACTCAGAAGGTTGGAAACGTTGGGGTTGGCAAGCCAATAGAACCGAAAAAGAAAAACAAGAAATTTGGAATGATTATCTAGCCGTTTTCGATACCATTTTACCAGACGCAGTTGCAGAAAATTCAGAAACTAATTATTGGGAAACTTCACCTAAATACGGAAGAGGGAATCCGAAATATGAAACTGAAGGAGATGCACACGATTGGTGGGTTTGGCACGATGCTGCTCCTTTTGAACATTTTCAAGAAAAAGTTCCAAGATTTATGAGCGAATATGGATTTCAATCTTTTCCAAGTTTTGAGGCTATAAAATATATCAATCAAAGTGATGCCATTAATTTAAAAACAGATGCTATAAAATCGCACCAAAAACATTCTAGAGGTTTTCAATTGATTGATGAATATATGGCTCGTGATTATAAAGTTCCGACAAATGATGAAGATTATGCATATGTAAGTCAGTTATTACAAGCCAAGGGAATTGTAATGGGAATTGAAGCACACAGAAGAGCAAAACCTTACAATATGGGAACTTTATATTGGCAATTAAACGATTGTTGGCCAGTAATTTCTTGGTCAAGCATTGATTATTTTGGTAATTGGAAAGCATTGCAATACAAAGCGAAAAAGGCTTTTGAAAATGTTTTAATATCACCAACAGTAAGAGAAAACTATATTGATACACATATTATTAATGATACTTTTAAAGACACAAAAGGAACTTTAAAGGTAAAATATTTAGATTTTAAAGGAAATATTCTTTGGTCTGATAGTTTAGAAATAAATGTAAAAGCAAATACTAGTGAAGAATATTATAACTTTAGTTTAGGTGATTTTAAAAAAGACAATCTTATATTTCTTGCTGAATTTAATGGTGAAACCTCTCTACTCTATTTAGACAAACCCAAAAATTTAAAACTTTTAAAAGGAGAAATTGAAAAGAGTGTTTCTAAAACAGATAATGGATTTTCAATTATGTTAAAAAGCAATGTACTGCAAAAAGATGTGTTTTTATTTACAAATGAAAAAGGTCATTTTTCTGATAACTTTTTTGACTTATTACCTAATGAAACTAAAGTTCTAGAATTTAAAACTGATTCAAAATCTTTGAATGATTTGCAGATTAAAACTTTGAATAGTATACGATAATTATCATTTACAAATGAGAGAAGAATGACAAAACTTACTTTTTCGAAATAAATTTGGATTCTAAAAAACCAATTCCATAACCTAAAAATTGTGTAAAGGAAGTAATTATGCTCAAAAAAGCAACATATATATTTTTGTTCTGAAACAACGAATCCAAAAAAATTAAAAAGAAATACAATCCGTAGAAATACAACAGTTGATTGAACCCAAAAAATGCTAGAATAATACTTATATCGATGCCAATAATAAACAAACTAGGAAACCAGTAGGTTGGTTTAGCTGTTTCTGGATACTTTTTATTTAAAATGGGTCTTGCTGTTCCAAAACCAAATGTTTGCTTAAAAAACTGCTGTATTGTACTTCTACGTTTATGATATACAAATGCATTTGCTATTAATTGTGTGTCAAAACCATTTTCCCAGAGTCTAAAGGTTAAATCGATGTCTTCTCCGTTTTTCATTTTAGAAAAACCTTTTGTTAATTCAAATGCTTTTTTTGAAATTCCTAAATTAAAACTTCTGGGTTGAAATTTACCAACTGACTGTTTTTTACCTCTAATGCCGCCAGTTGTCAAAACAGACGTCATAGAATAATTAATTGCTTTTTGTAAAGGCGTAAAACTTTTATGTGCTGCATCTGGACCTCCAAAAGCATCTGTATAATTAGTTTCTAATGCTTTTTTTACTTCAGATAAATAGTGCGTTGGCACAATTACATCTGAATCTAGAATGATAAAATAGTTTCCAGAAGCTTTTTCCATTCCAAAATTTCTGCTTGCTCCTGCACCACTGTTTTCTTTAAAGGAATATTTTAAATCGAGTTGATTTTTATAGTTGTTTACAATAGTTTCAGAAGAATTTTCTGATCCATCTTCTATTATCAATACTTCAAAATCATTAGAAAAATCTTGTTTGGTAAGACTTTCTAACAACTCGTCTATTTCTTGAGGACGATTGTAAACAGGAATTATAATGGAAAAATATAGTTTCAATTTGAAGGTAATTTAAAATCTGGGTTGTAAATAAATCCGATGACATTATTCCAAGGATCTTTTACAGTAGCAACAATTAATTCTCCTCCAACATTATTTGGTTTTTCATGAACTGTTGCTCCTAAATTTATAAAAAGATTGTAAGTTTCTACAATATTTTCTACTCCCCAATAACTTAACACGTTATCTGATTTTACAGTAGTATTTTCTTCTGGCAACAAACCTAGTTCATAACCTTTTATATTAAAGCCAACATAGAAAACTTCATCAAAATATGGTAGCGTTTCAAAAGCTTTGGCATACCATTCTTTTGCTTTTGTAAGATCTGATACTTTGTAAATTGTAGTTCTAAGTCCTAACATAAAATTGTTTGAGCTAATTTAAACAAAAAGATAGGATGAAAAGCAGGAAACTCCGCTAAAAAAGAGAATTTATTAATTCAGTAATTCTTTTGCGTGTATTAAAGCAGAATCTGAAATATCTTTACCACTTAACATTTCTGCAATCTCTACAATTCTTTCATCTGTAGATAATTGTTTTAAATTAGTAGTAGTAATTCCTTTTACTTCTTCTTTAAACACTTTGTAATGATTGCTTCCTTTTGCTGCAATTTGAGGTAAATGCGTAATGGCAATTACTTGCATATTAGCACTCATATTTTGCATAATGGCTGCAATTTTATTAGAAACTTCTCCAGAAACTCCAGTGTCTATTTCATCAAAAATAATGGTTGGTAATTGTGTATTTGCAGATAATACTTTCTTTACAGATAACATTATTCTAGATAATTCTCCTCCAGAAGCAACCTTCTTTAACTCGCCAAAATTACCTCCTTTATTAGCAGAAAATAAAAACTCTAATTCGTCTTTTCCGTTAGATAAATAGTTTTTTGTTGGTTTTATTTTGATAGAAAAACGAGCATTTTCCATTCCTAAATCTACTAACAATTTTTCTAACTCTTTTGTTAGTTTTGGTGTTGATGAAGTTCTTGCTTTAGAGATAATAGCGGCAACTTTATCTAACTTTTCTGCAACAACATTTATTTCTTGTTGTTTTTTATTAATTATTTCTTCTGCATTTTCTACCTGAGAAACTTTCTCTGAAAGTGCTTCATAAACTTCTAACAATTCTTCTACAGAATTTACATAATGTTTCTTTTGTAAATTATAAAGCAACTGTAATCTATCATTGATTTCTTCTGCTTCATTCGGATTAAAATCTACACTTTCATTTGCATTTTCTAACTCAGAAACAATATCATCTATTTCTATTTTTACACTTGTAATTCTATCTGATAATTCTTGATATTCCTTAGAAAACGGAGCAATCTTAGACAATTTATTTTCTAAATTATGTATCGTATTCTGAATTCCGATTTCTTCGTTTATAGAAACTTCTAAAGCTTCAGATAAATTGAGTTTTATATCTTCAATATTATTAAGCTTCTCTAATTTTTCTTCTAAAGATTGTTGCTCATCAACTTTTAAATTTGCTTCTTCTAGTTCTTTAAACAAATGCGAATTATAATCGTATTGCTGATTTGCTTCTTTTTGTTTGTTCTCTAGTTCTACCAATTCTTTTTTTAATTGATTTAGCTGAACAAAACCTCTTTTGTATGATGAAATTCTATCTTTATTCTTTGCCAAAGCATCAATTACTGTAAACTGAAAACCAGTATCAGACAATTGCATGGTTTGATGTTGAGAGTGAACATCTATCAATTTAGATTTTAACTCATTTAAAACCGATAAAGTTACAGGTGTATCATTTACAAAAGCTCTAGATTTACCAGAAGGTAAAATCTCTCTTCTTATAATTGTTTCTGTTTCGAAATCTAAATCTACTTCTGCAAAAAAATCTTGTAAATTGTAATTAGAAATGGCAATTTTAGCTTCTACTACACATTTTCTAGAAGTATCTTTTAAAGAAGATAAATCTGCTCTGTTACCCAAAACTAAACCCAAAGCGCCTAAAAGTATAGACTTACCTGCACCTGTTTCTCCTGTTATAATTGATAATCCTGATGAAAAATCAATAGATAACTGATTGATTAAAGCGTAGTTATTTATGGAAAGTTGAGTAAGCAAATTTTCTAAAATTTAGAGAATAAAAGTAGCTATTTTAATTTAGAAATGATAGTAAAAATGATGTAGAATAAAAAAACTAATATTCAATATTTTTCCATTTACTATTATTGTTCGTAGAAATTTTTCTTAAAGTTTGCACTAATCTAGAGGCATTCCTTGTATTTGGTCCTTCAGAATATACATTTACAATTTCATCTGCTTTGGCATCAAAAAACAGTCTTATTAGGTAATTACCAACTGTTTTATTGTAAATGTTTTCTATAGATAAAACCGCATCTTCTATACTTTGTTTAGCTCTATTTTTGTCTATTGAAAAGTTATCAAAGCCATTTCTATGATAATCATATAAAGTACTTCTAAAACTCTTTAATTTAGGAGACATTAAATTATCTATCAATAAAAAACGATTCTGTTTCCCAACTTGATTAGACCAAGCAGTTTGTCCACTTTGTTGCGCTTGTAACATTACATTTTGCGCTTCTTTTAAATATGTTTCTCCTCCGTATTTTTTAAATGTATCTGCATCTGTACCTAAAATTATATGCACATAAAAAACGATGGTAGAAACTAAGTTACTATCAAAAGAGTTTTTATTATAAATTAAAGGATCAAATTCATTGTACTTAAATGAAAAATCATCGTCTTTTAAATTTAAAACAGGAGATGCATATGTAGAACCAAAAACTGGTCTTGTAGATTGAACTTGTAGCGTAGCTTTAAAAGTATTAGCATCTCTAGAAGTAATAATAATTGTCATTGCACAATCTATTCTTTCTTCTGGTTTCACCTTTTTACTGGTCCACTTTGTTTGATTTACATACTCGCTTAAAGACTTCTGTAAAGTTGTAAAAACTTGCTTATTAGAACCAGCAATTTGCTCTGAATTAACTGTAATTAAACAATTTAACTCTTGAGAACTTACAGTGACAATAGAGAATAATACTACAAAAAGAAAAACAAGTTTACGCATTTATTTTTTTGATTATTTCGTTCATAATATCCTTAGCAACTTCTACTTTAGATTTTAATTCAAATGATTTTTCATTTAAATCTTTATCAATAATAGTAATTTTATTTGTGTCTGTTGCAAAACCAGCTCCTTTATCTTGTAATGAATTTAAAACAATGGCATCTAAATTTTTACGTTTTAGTTTACCTTTTGCATTTTCTAACTCATTATTCGTTTCTAAAGCAAATCCTACTAAAAATTGTTTCTTTTTAATAGCTCCTAAAGAAGCCAAAATATCTTTTGTAAGTGCTAGCTCTATTTGTAACGCTGTATCTTTCTTTTTTATTTTCTGAGTTGCACTGTTTTTTGGTTTATAATCTGCAACAGCAGCAGAAAGTATTGCAATATCTACATCTTTAAAATAAGTATGAGCTGCATTGTACATTTCTTCAGCAGAAACTACGTCTATTCTCTTTACAAAAGAATGATTTATTTGTTGATGACTTGGTCCAGAAATTAAAAAAACTTCTGCCCCTAAATTAGCAGCAGCTTTTGCAATTGCAAATCCCATTTTACCAGAAGAATGATTTCCTATAAATCTAACAGGATCTATTGCTTCATAAGTTGGGCCTGCTGTAAGTAATACTTTTTTTCCTTTTAGTGGTAATCTAGATAAGACATCACTTTCTATAAAGTTTACAATATCTTGTGGTTCTGCCATTCTACCTTCTCCTACTAACCCACTAGCCAATTCGCCAGAAGTTGCAGGAATAATAGTATTTCCAAAACGTTTTAAGGTATCTAAACTTTGTTTTGTAGATGGATGTATGTACATATCCAAATCCATAGCTGGGGCAAAATAAACAGGACATTTAGACGACAAATAAGTTGCTAACAACAAATTATCACAAATTCCATTTGCCATTTTAGACATTGTATTTGCAGTTGCAGGTGCAATTAGCATATAATCTGCCCAAAGACCTAAATCTACATGATTATTCCATAATTCATTCTCATCTTCTTTATCATAAAAAGTAGAATGAACTGGATTTTTAGAAAGTGTAGAAAGTGTAAGTGGTGTTATAAAATCTTTAGACGCAGGAGTCATTATAACTTTGACTTCTGCGCCTAATTTTATAAATAAACGGACTAAGCTAGCCGTTTTATAAGCGGCAATTCCTGCAGTAATGCCTAAAAGAATTTTTTTTCCGCCTAAAACAGACATATTATTCTGTTTCTGGTGCTCTGTGATAAACTTTACCTTCTAACCATTCTTCAACAGCAATTGCAGTTGGTTTTGGTAATCTTTCGTAAAATTTAGAAACTTCAATTTGTTCTTTATTTTCAAAAACTTCTTCTAAAGAATCGTTATAAGTAGCAAACTCATCTAATTTGTCTACTAATTCTTTCTTTAAATCAGAATTTATTTGAACTGCTCTTTTGGCAATGATAGAAATAGCTTCGTAAATATTTTCAGTTTGCGCTTCTATTTCATTCTTATTATAAGTAATAGTACTTAATGGTGCCGTTGTATCTTTATAATCCATAATTTATTATTATTTCTTTTGTAAACTAACTAATTTCTTTTGTTGCTCTATTAAATCTTCAATTCTTTTATCTTCTGCTTTTAATGTTGCTAACATTATATTTGAATCTTCCATGAATTCAGATTCTGGAAAATTTCTTTGTAGCTTTTCATATGCTTCAACAGCATCTTTAATTCTTTCTTGCTTTCTTCTATCTGTACTTTTTAAGACAAAATCATGTGCTGCTTTAAATCTATAATACAAAGCTTCTTCTTTAAATTCTGACCCTAAATAGTCTGATAATAAATTATCAAAAGCCTGTATAGCTGCTTTATAATTTCTTTTGTCGTAATCTGCAGTTCTATAATACGTTTTTGCTATTTCAAAAGATTTCTTCTGTAATTTATAACGTAATTCTTTATAATGTGTATTCGCTTCAGTTATTTTTTCTGAATTTGGATACGTATTTATAAAACTTTGAAAAGCTTCTAAAGCTTTTTTGGTATCTGTTGGATCTTTACTAAACACCGGAGAAGCTAACTTATAACTATATGCAGATAAAAATGCTGCTTCTTCTTGTTTAGAACTTTTTGGATAATTTTTTGCAAAACGATCAAAATAATAACCAGATGTAGAATAATTTTTTTCATTAAAATTAGACTGAGCAACCATAAACTGGATACGTTCCATTTGTGGTTTACCTCTATATGTAGGTGTTATTTTTTCGAATAAACGCATAGCTTTGCTAAAATCTTTACTCTCGTATAATTTTACAGCAAGCTTATACTGCTCTTCAGCAGTACCTTTATTTAATACTTTTTGATACTCGCCACATGAAAACAACAGGAGACTGAACATCAATAAATACGCTAAATTTTTAATTTTTTGCATCGGGCAAAATTAGTTATAAATTATGGAATATTAAAACGATTTTTTACACAGTTAATTGTGCTCTGCAATTATCCGCAAAAAACACAAGAAAAAGGGCTTTTCTGATACTAAAAGTTTGTTAATTATTAAGGCTGTGGAGAATCTGTTACAATTAATCGTTTAATATCATTATCAAACAAATAAAAACCTCCTTTATCATCTCCAATTAAGTTAATTTTATCTAGAATATTTCTAGCCAATGCTTCTTCTTCTATCTGTTCTGATACATACCATTGTAGAAAGTTATGAGTTGCATAGTCTTTTTCTGTTAGAGAAATATCTACCAATTCATTTATAGAAGCCGATACTGCAACTTCATGGTTAAATAATTGTTGAAACATTTCTTTGAAAGAACCAAACTCTAATGGTGGCGCCTCTAAAGCTGAAACTTTTGCATGACCTCCTCTTTCATTTATAAACTTTACCAGCTTTAACATATGCATTCTTTCTTCATCTGATTGTGCATACATAAATTGCGAAACACCTTCAAAACCTTGAGTTTCTGCCCAAGAGGCCATAGATAAATAGACTTGTGAAGATTGCGCTTCTATAGTTACTTGATTATTTAATGCGTCTTGAATTGCTGCTGATAACATAATATATAAGATTAAAAATTGGCTACAAAATTAGCGATTTTTAATTGAAGTTCAGCACTTGCTTTTACCAAAGGTAAACGAACTTCATTTGAACATATATTTAGTTCTTTTAAAACAGTTTTTATTCCTGCAGGATTGTTTTCTGCAAAAATATAATCGATAATATCCATCATTTTAAAATGAATATCAAATGCTTCTTTGCTTTTTCCTTCTAATCCTAATTGAATCATTGTAGAGAATTCTTTAGGAAATGCTTGTCCAATAACAGAAATTACTCCTGAACCTCCTGCTAAAGCAACAGGTAAAGCTAAATCATCATCACCAGAAATAATTAAAAAATCTGCTGGTTTATTTTTAATTAATTCGAAATATTGTTGAATATTATTTCCTGCTTCTTTTACAGCAACAATATTACTAAAATCATTTGCTAAACGTAAGGTGGTTGCTGCTTCCATATTTTTAGCTGTTCTTCCAGGAACATTATATAAAATAATTGGTTTTTCTGTTGCTTCTGCTAATGCTTTAAAATGCTGATAAAACCCTTCTTGAGTTGGCTTACTGTAATATGGTGCAACAGATAGAATTCCATCTATTTGAGATAAATCTCTTGATTTAAATTCCTTTACAACTTCTAATGTATTATTCCCACCAATTCCTAAAACTAAGGGCAATCTTCCATTATTTGTTTTTACAATAACGTCAATAATTTCTTGTTTTTCTTCCTTTGTAATTGTAGCACTTTCTGCTGTTGTTCCATTAATTACTAAGTAATTAGTTCCGTTTTCAATATTGAAATTCACCAATTTAACAAGCGCATCAAAATCTACACTTAAATCTTCATTAAATGGTGTAATCAACGCAACTCCTGTTCCAATAAATTTTTGCATTATTTGTTCTTTTTTAGAAGTACAAAATTACAATATAAAGATTGATTATTAATTGAAAATTATAAATCTTAGTAAGAATAAACAACTTTTTTAATTAAGTTTAATTTTTAATCTTCCTTAAAATTTGTAAATATTTTTTAAGTTCTAAAAGATATTGAGGAATATTGGTAATGTTTTCTGCAATTTCTATTTCAAATAATTGAGAATTCACATCAGAAAAACCAGCTTTAAATGTAGCTTTAGATTGCAGAACTGCTTTTTCTAGGTAAATATTATTAGTGTTGAAAAAACCAATTAATAAATCGAAAGGTTGATCTAAAAAACTTTGAAAACTTTCGTCTATAAATTCTCCTTTCCAGTTTAATTCATTTTCAGAAAAATGTTTATACGAAGCTTCGTTAGACTTATTGAATTTTCTAAAACTATAAACTTTAGCGTTCTTAACGTTTACATATTTTTCTACTTCATTTTGAAAATCAATCTTAGAAGAGATATCATCTGTAGTTAAAATACCAACTGTTTGTATTTCTTTTTGAGAAACAACTCTATTTTCTGTTAGTTTTGATAAAGACTTATCAAACTTTTTCTTAAGAATGTTTTGTTTTAATTTTGTAAACTTCATCAACAATTAAATCTTCAAATTGTGTAAAAATAGCAATTATTTGTTTGATAATTCTAACAAAATAAATTGATTTATTTGTTTACCAAATTTCTGAAAATTGTCATCTGAAACCAATACTAAAGATTGATTGCCATTGTCTAGTTTTGGTCCAAAAGTAATTCCTTCTATGTTATCTATAAAACCTTCTTTTAATTGGCTTTTAACATCTTCAAAACTAAAGATTAATCGTTTTTTAAGAGGAACAAATGTTGTTTCTTTTAATGAATTAATATCTATAATATTGGTTGTTGTTTCATCTATATAAGCTTCATATATTTTTACATCATTTCCATGAACACCATAATTACTTTGATACGTTCTTTCTGTAATTAAAAAATGATTTTTCTTATGCTCTAGTATAGAAGAAACACCATTTATATTAATTTTTCCTTTTGCTGGTTTTTTTATATGCTCTAATTGATATGCAAATTGTTTAGTAGCTTTTTTGCTTTCTTTATCAAAATAAGTAATTCTAACTGGTGAAGACTTTTTTGTAAACGTTGGTTCGTCTCCATCTACTTCTAAAGGTGCTTCCATAACAACCCAAAAACCTTTATTATCTATACTTTTAGAAGAACCTTCAAAAACACCATTATGTTTTGGTTTTGAAACTGAATTGGCTTTAAAAATTTTAGGAATTTGATATTCTTCTATAAAATTTCCTAAAGTATCTGTTTTAAAAATAGTGGGATTTTTTTTATTATAAATAGCTCCTTCAGAAACTAAATTTATTTCACTCGTTTCTTCATCTATAAAAATAGATTCTAAATCTAAAGCATTATCTCTATAAAATGTAGATAATGAGTCATCTAAAAAAAATACATCTTTAAAATCTACTGATTTAATTTTATTATTATTAATATCTATACTAGCTTTTAAAAACCTTGGTTTTCTAGAATCGTCTACTACAAAATAATAAACCCCTTTAGAATAATCTATACCTGAAAGCCCTCCAATTATTGAGTTTTTATATGAAATAGAATCTCCTAAAACATATTCATCTAAAAAAAACAATTCAGTTTGAGTATTTTTTTTACACGATAAAAATACACTTATAAAAAGGATATAAAACAGAAACTTTTTCATTAAAAAATATTTATAAAGTAAAGTTAAAGAAATTACAAATCATGAAGCGTAAAAAATGTATTTATCGTGCAAAAAAGTGTGTACTTTGTATGATTCTTTTTTAAATAAGTATAATAAAAAAATGATATTACATAAAACTAGATTTTACAGTTTAATCAAATAACATTTAAAAAAATGAACTTTTTTTATGAAAAAGTTATTATTAATTCATTTTTTTATTATTTTAGCAGGGTAATTATTTTAATTACATTTTTTACAACCCCTAAATATAATATATAAAGTAAAATTATTTTTGATATTACCCCTAATTATTAGGTTCCCCTAGACTGATAACTGATTGAAAAAATAATGAAAACAATATCTATTTATTTAGAACTCAAAAAAGGCAGTTACGTTTGTAACTGCTTTTTTTTTATTTTATAACTGCTTTGGTTATCATTGCTTTACAAATTAAATATTGAGCTACAATATAAGTTATCATAATACTTATAGCGTAGATTTCTTTAGGTTCGTAAAATCTATTTATGGCAATTAAGCTGTCTGAAGTTATAAAAAATACTGCTCCTAAAAATAACCACAGATTTTCTGTATTTCTTTCTTGAATATAATTCAACATGGCAACTGCGCCAAAAGTACAAATTGTAATTCCGTAAATAATTACAGGAATTAACATTTCTCCTAAATTATCTTTTATTAAAAATAGTAAACTCAACAAAACGATAACAAAAGGAATCGATGAAAATAATATGTTTTTATAACTAGCTTTCTTCAAAAAACCTGCAGTTATTTTAATATATAAAATATGAGCCATTAAAAAAGATGCTAATCCGTAGAGAAAAAATTCTTCTTTAAAAAGCAGAAAAACATCGCCCCAAAAAGAGAAAAATAGTGCAGAAACAAACCAAAAACTTGGTTTTTTAACTGAAAACAAATAAACAATGACCAAAGAAACCATTAAAAATGGTTTTGTAAAAAACGCAATTGTATCATTAAATAATAATCCTGAAATATGAAAAATAACAATTGCTAAAAAAGCTATAGAAGCAATTGTTATTTTGGTTTGTTTGTTCATAATTAAAGTTTTCTTCTATTGTCGTCAGATTTTGTATCTATCAACTTATTATATGGGTCTACACCTACTTCAACAGGTTTCTTATCTACAATAATAGTAATTTTATTATTGATTTGTGTAATCTTATGTTTCTTCAAATAGATTTCTACTTCTTTCTTTTTTCCATCTGTTTCTTCTTCCGTAAAGATTCCTATATCTATATAATCTTCTAAAGGAACAGATAAAACAGGCTTTTTCATTTTATCAGTTTTATAAGACAATGTATCTCCTACTTTTTCTCCATAATACTTTTTCCCTTTTTCATCATTTCTATATTTAGAAACTTCAAACTCAATATCTACTTGGTATTTTCCATCTTCTAACTCTGTAGACTCAACATCAACAATTCTATTTTTATATAAAGTTATGGTTTCAAACATGTCTTTAATTACATATTGTAAAGAATCTGGGGTTGCAGCCTTAATATAATTTACCATTTCTATAGATGTTGTATAAGGAGCTTCTTGAAACTTCACTTTTTCAATATACTTTTTCAGCGCATTATTTAACTTTTCTTCACCTATATAATCACTTAAAGCATAAAAAACCAATGATCCTTTTTGATAATGAATATAACCTTGACCATCATTTAGCATTAAATTATTTTCTCTTTTTCGCTCTACAGTTCTTTGCAATAAATATCCGTCTAAAGATTTCTTTAAAAATTTACGCATTTTAGATTTTCCTTGTTGATGTTCTAAAACCTTTAAAGAAACATATTCTGATAAACTTTCAGACAACATTGTTGCACCTAAAACATCTGCTCCAATTACTTGATGTGCCCACCATTGATGTGCCACTTCGTGCACTGTAATTGCAAAAGGATAATCTACTCCTCCTTCTTCTGTATCATCTACATCAGCAATAAAACCTACATCACCAGCAAATGGAATTGTATTTGGAAATGATTGCGCAAAACCACCACCAGTAAATTCTACAATTCTTAACTGTTTGTGCTGATAAGGACTAAAGTTTTTAGAATTATAATCTAAAGAAGCTTTCATTCCTTTCATCATTCTTTCTAGATTAAATTCGTGACCTTTATGATAATAGATTTCTAAATTTACATCATTCCACTTGTCTTTTTTCACTTCATATTTAGCAGAATTAAATGCATAGAAATTCAATATTTTGCTATCCATTTTATAATGGAAATACTTTCTACCATCTTTTACCCATTCTTTTTGCAAATATCCTGGCGCAATTGCAATTTGATCTTCTGATGTAGAAACAGTTGCTTCAAAATCTATCCAATCTGAATCTTTAGAAATATACGTATTACTTAAAGCAGTTGAATCTGAAGGATGAGGACGTAAATCATTTTTAGGTAAATCGTATTTTTTACGCGTTTTATTATCACTTAATTCACCTTGAGAAGAATATCCTAAAGAAGGAAATAATTGAAAATTATTAATGAAAGTTCCGTTTTCTATAACAGGCGAATTCTTATTTAACCATGTTTTAGATTTGTTATGTACTGTAAAACTTAATGATAAACTATCACCAGGTTTTAAAGCCTTTTTTAGTTGATAAATATCAAAATTCTGAACACTATCTTCTAAAACTAAATCTGTTTCTTTATCAAAAGAAAAAGTACTTGGATAACTATTATGATTTAAAAACAAACTATCTATAGTTTCTTTTGTTTTATTTACCATTAAATATGTTCCAGAAGCTTTAAAGTTTAATTCTTTAGGAAAAATTGCTACATCCGTTTTTACAGATACAATTCTTGGTTGTGCGTAATCTTGGTATTTTTTATAATCTTTTTCCCATTTCACTCTTAGCTTCTCACCTTCTTTAGCAGACATGCTTTCATTATCAATATTATTTTCTTTATAAATTGAAAAACCTAAACCTAAAAAAGAAACTAATAAAACCGTAAAACCAATTGTTGTAAATCCTTTAAATCGATTACCTGCAATAGATATTCGCTCTTTAAACGAATTAGGAATTCCACGAACCCAAAA
This sequence comes from uncultured Polaribacter sp., assembly GCA_965367085.1. Taxonomy (GTDB): domain Bacteria; phylum Bacteroidota; class Bacteroidia; order Flavobacteriales; family Flavobacteriaceae; genus Polaribacter. Next base: position 77,418 of record CBDUHF010000005.1, on the reverse strand, counting down.
TAATGCTGCTGTAACTAATAAAACCAATCCGCCTAAAAGCCAGTAAATTTTGTAAATAAAATATCTAGAGATTGATGCTCCATAACCATTCATGTCATTATAACTAAATCTTGGTCCTTGGTTGTATTTAAAAATTGATTGCTCAATTCCTAGAAAAGATAAAAAAGGAATTCCGATTGCAACAACTAAAAGAACAAACAAACCTAAATATGGATTCCCAATTAATGTTTGAACAAACAATGCTAACAAAGCCCAAATAATAAAATGGATAAAGTTTAAAACATATAATTCAAACAAATAATGACCAATTTCAAAATTATAATATCCATTGTAAATCTGGATTAACATTCCTCCAACCATTATTACAAATAATAAAACAACTTGCATTTTTAGTAAGGCAATCAACTTTGATAATAATAACGTCCAATTAGGTATTGGAGTAACATCTACCAAATGATTTACTCTGGCAATTTTTGCTCTATGTACCAACATACCTGCATATAAAAAAGTACAAATATTAATAAACAGCGAAAAGAAATTCCCTGGAATTAATAACATTTGCCAAGTCATTGGATATGTTTTTGTACCAAAAACTTCACCCAACGCAGTTGCAGAAATCAGAATAAAAATTAGACCTACTAATACAATACTTATAAAAGGCCAACTTTTAAAAATGTATTTAAAATCGATGTTAGAAAGTTTCCAAGTAGTTTTTAAATTCTGAATAAAAGAAAAATCATAGTTTACTTTTGGTAAATTAATTCTTGTAATTCCTCCAAAATTAGATTTAGTAGTTCTTTCTGACCTTTGTTTTCTAAAAGAAAAGGTAAGTGCATTTTGGCTGAATGTAAAAAATTTATACACCAATCCAAAAACCAAACCTGCAATTCCTAACCACAATAAACGATTGTAAATAATGACACCTTTTATAGGTAACATCTGTTCGTTTTGTTCAGAAACTGTCCAATAACGCGTATAATAATTTGCAGCTTCAGCTCCAAAAGGATCTATTAATGCAGAAATAAATCTATTGTCTGTGTCTGCAAGTAAATTTGCCATAATTCCTTGAACCAACATTAATAAAACCACAGTAATAAAACCTGCAGCAATATTTCTAGTAAAAGTTACAACTGCAAAAACAATGGCACCAAATAATAAAATATTAGGAATTATATACACTAAATACGCTTGCAAATAGGATACTATATTAAAATCGCCAACAATATCTGCATTGGTTCCTGGCATTCTAAAACCAACAAACATTCCTAAACCAATTACAGTTGCTATGATAAAAACAATAAATATTGAACTAAAAAATTTAGCAAAAAGGTAATTTGCCTTTGTAAAAGGATACGAATACAAAATTGTATGCATTTCACTTTTATAATCTCTATACACAGAAACCCCTATAATAGAAGGAAACAGAAAGAAAATAAAAGTGGTTAAACCGTTAAACAAGCCACTAATTCCAATTGGTGAATTTACAATTGATGAAGAACCTGTTGTTACAGTTAAGCTATCGAAAATTCCGGCAGAACTTGCTGCTAAAAATAAAGATAACAGTAAAAAAATAGATAAATAAACATAAAATGCGGGTTTATTAAACCAGTATTTTAATTCTTTTTTGAATATTGTTGAAAACATTTTTTTAGATGTTTAGATTGTTAGATGAAAAAATAATTAGTGTTCTGGATTTTTGGAGTATTTGATTGTTAGATTTTTAAAACTATCTAACAATCTAATTATCTTTTAATCCAATACTGGTTCATCTTCTTTTAAAGCGATAAAATACACATCGTCTAATTGTGGTTTTGTAGCTACAAAATCTTCTGCTGGTTTTTCATCAGCATAGACACGTACATTTAATGTATTATCTTGATTGTAGTTTGATGAAAGTAGATTATATGTAGCTTCTACCAATTCTAATTCATCTCTTTGTATAATTTTCGTCCAAATTGTTCCTTCAATTTCTTTAGTAGCTTCAATTGGCGTTGTATGCTTTAAAATTCTTCCACCATTTAAAATTGCCATTTCATTACATAATTCTTTTACATCTTCAACAATATGTGTAGAAAAAATAACAGTTGTATTTGTACCCACTTCACGCAAAACATTTAAAAAACGATGACGTTCTGCTGGATCTAAACCTGCAGTTGGCTCATCTACAATAATTAATTTCGGATTATTTAAAAGCAATTGTGCAATTCCAAAACGTTGTTTCATTCCGCCAGAATAACCAGCAACATGTTTACGTCTTACATCATATAAATTAGTAATTTCTAAAACCTCTTTTACAATAGCATTTCTCTCAGATTTATTGCTAATTCCTTTTAGAGTTGCAAAATAATCTAACAAATCTTCTGCTGACATTTTAGGATAAACGCCAAAAGATTGTGGTAAATATCCCAACACTTTTCTTAAGGACATATTGTCTTCTAAAACATTAATATCACCAAAAGTAATAGAGCCAGAATCCGGACTTTGCAAAGTTGCAATAGTCCTCATTAAAGAAGATTTTCCAGCACCATTTGGACCTAAAAGACCAAACATTCCTGTTCCAATTTCTATGCTTAAATCATCAATAGCTTTTACACCATTTTTATATGTTTTGGTTAGATTTTCTATTACTAATTTCATTTTCTTGGTTTTATTCTGTTTTTACTTTTGATATAAGTATGCAATTAACAACTTTTGTTACAAGTTTTTGCCATTAATATAAGTAGAAATTAAAAATTACTTTTATTTTTACATAAAAACAGAAAAGATATTATGGCGAAAAAATCAATTTTAAATAAAAAATCACTTACATTTTTAGAAAAATACTTAAATAATGCTGCTCCAACTGGTTATGAATGGGAAGGACAGAAAATTTGGATGGATTATCTAAAACCTTATGTAGATGAATTTATTACAGATACGTATGGTTCTGCAGTTGGAGTTATCAATCCAGATGCAAAATATAAAGTGGTTATCGAAGGGCATGCAGATGAAATTTCTTGGTATGTAAATTATATTTCTGATAACGGTTTAATTTATGTGATTAGAAATGGTGGTTCAGATCATCAAATTGCACCTAGTAAAATTGTTGATATTCATACTAAAAACGGAATTGTAAAAGGTGTTTTTGGTTGGCCAGCAATTCATACAAGAAATAAAGCTAATGAAGAAGCACCTAAACCTGATAATATTTTTATTGATACAGGTTGTGCAACAAAAGAAGAAGTGGAAAAACTTGGAGTTCATGTTGGTTGTGTAATTACATATCCAGATGAGTTTCATATTTTAAATGGCGATAAATTTGTTTGTAGAGCATTAGACAACAGAATGGGTGGTTTTATGATTGCAGAAGTTGCTCGTTTATTAAAAGAGAACAAAAAAACACTTCCTTTTGGTTTATATGTTACCAATTCTGTACAAGAAGAAATTGGTTTACGTGGAGCAGAAATGATTACACAAACCATAAAACCAAATGTTGCAATTGTTACTGATGTAACTCATGATACAACTACGCCAATGATTGAAAAAAAATCTGCTGGTCATTTAGAAATGGGTAAAGGTCCAGTTATTGCTTACGCTCCTGCTGTACAACAAAAATTACGCGATTTAATTACAGAAACTGCCGAAGAAAAGAAAATTCCTTTTCAACGTTCTGCACTTTCTAGAGCAACAGGAACAGACACAGATGCTTTTGCTTATAGCAATGGTGGTGTTGCTTCTGCATTAATATCTTTACCATTACGTTATATGCACACAACTGTAGAAATGGTGCATAGAGAAGATGTTGAAAACGTTATTAAAATGATTTATGAATCGTTATTAAAAATTAAAGACGGAGAAACATTCTCTTATTTTGATTAATAATTTAAAAATTAAATCCCGCAAAAGCGGGATTTTTTTCTATGGATGAACTTATAGATATCTTAACTCCAGAAGGAAAATTAACTGGAAAAACGGCTTTAAAATCTGAAGCACACAAAAATGGTTGGTTTCATGCCACTGTTCATATTTGGTTATTTACTTCTGATGAAAAAATCTTACTCCAAAAAAGAGCTCTCACAAAAAAAGTATTTCCTGGTTTGTGGGATATTTCTGTTGCAGGACATATTGGTGCTGGTGAAACTGTTTTAACATCAGCAAAAAGAGAAGTTTTTGAAGAAATTGGCTTACAGTTAAAAGAAAGAGACCTCATTAAAATTGGCACTAGAATTCATCAAGTTTCTCATGCAAATGGAATTCAAGACAATGAACATCATCATGTTTTTATTGCCGAATTAAGGGTTCCTATTTCAACTTTAAAAATTCAATTAGAAGAAGTTGATGCTATTAAATTATTTGATTTAGAAATCCTTAGAAACACACAGAAACATGAAAACGTTTTACTCTCAAGATTTCATGATTATTATGTTTCTGTTTATGACAAAATTTATCAAAGAGTAAAAAATAACAAGCATTAAAAAACATCATTTAGCTTAAATCATATTATTTCATTAGATAATTTCCACATTAAAAAATATACCTATTTAGCATTAATAATGTCATTTACTATCTAAAAGGTCTTAATTTTTTATACATTAGTTGTATGAAAAATACTATTGTTGAACGTGTTTTTGACTTTTTAAAAGATTTTCCTCCTTTTAATGTTCTTGGTAAAGAAGAGTTATTTACCATTTCTAAAAACGTTAAAGTAATTTATTTAGAAAACAATACCACTATTTTTACACAAGACGAAGATGTTCATAATTCTTTTTACATTGTAAAAGATGGTGCAATAAGTGTTTTTAGAGAAGAGAATAATTTACTTGTAGATCAATGTGATGAAGGCGATATTTTTGGACTTAGAGCATTAATAACGAAAGGAAAATACTCTTTGACCGCGAAAGCTGTTGAAGAAAGTATTATTTATAGTATTTCATCAGAATTGTTAGAGGCAATTATTAAAACTAATCTTGAAGCTAATAAATTTCTGATTGCAAGTTTTGCAACAAACACAAGAAACCCATATTCTAATGAAGACAAAGGCTCATTATTTGCAAATGTAGCCCATGTTCAAAAAAACGAATCTAGTTTTACAGAAGTGCAATCTGCACAATATTCAAAAAGCCCAATAACTTGTAATTTAGAGACAACCATTAAAGAAGCTGCACAAATTATGACTAGCAAATTTGTTGGCTCTATTATTATAACAGAAAACAACAAACCAAAAGGGATTATTACAGATAAAGATTTACGTACAAAAATTGCAACAGGTTTATTTTCAATTGATGAAAATGTCACTTCAATTATGAGTTCTCCTGTAATTACATATCCAGAAAACATTACTGTTGCTGAAGCTCAAATAGCAATGATGCAGCATAAAATAACGCATTTATGCATCACCAAAGATGGAACTTCAAATACAGAATTAGTTGGTATTTTATCGGAACACGATATTGTTGTAATTCATGGAAACAATCCTTCTGTGCTTATTAAAGAAATAAAGCGTGCAAAGACAGCAGAAAAGTTAAAATCAATTAGAGATAAAGCTCAACAGCTTCTAAAAGGATATTTAGAACAGCATATTCCAATATTTTTTATTGCCAAAATTTTAGATGCAATTAACACGGCTATTACTAAAAAATCAATTTCTATTTCTATTGATGAAATGAGCAGCAAACCTCCAACTTCTTTTAGTTGGTTGGCACTTGGTAGTCAAGGAAGAAAAGAACAATTGCTTTTAACAGACCAAGATAACGCATTGGTTTTTGAAGATGTAGAACCAGAAAAACAAACATCAACTAAAGACTATTTTATAAAATTATCAGAAAAAGTAACCGAAAAATTAAACATTGTTGGTTTTGAATATTGTCCTGCAGAAATGATGGCTAGTAACCCAAAATGGTGTTTATCTGTTTCAGAATGGAAACAACAATTTAATAATTGGATTACACATCCTAATCCAGACAAAATAATGCTGTGTACTATTTTCTTTGATTACAATCTGTTATTTGGAAATCATAAATTAGTAGATGATATGTCTGAAAGCATATTTGAATCTATTAACAAATATGAAATATTTTTAAATTTCTTGGCTTTAAATTCTCTTAAAAATCCACCGCCCTTAAGTTTTTTTAGACAATTTCTTGTTGAAGATAGTGGCGAACATGAAGATCAATTTGACATAAAGGCGAGAGCTTTAATGCCTTTAGTTGATGCAGCAAGATTATTAATTCTTTCTCACAACATTAAAGGTTTGAGCAATACTATTTTCCGTTTCGAAAAATTGGCTGATTTAGAGCCACAAAATAAAGATTTATACGATTCTTGTATAAATGCTTTTAAAATTTTGTTGCGATTTAGAACTAATCAAGGTTTAAAAAATGCTGATTCTGGTCGATTTATAGATGTAAAAACATTAAGTAAACCAGATCGTTTAAAACTAAAAAGTTGCTTTAAACCAATAAAAGATATTCAAGAATTAATTAGCATACGCTTTAAAACTTCTCAATTAGGTTAGTATGTTTAATTGGTTTAAAAAAAAGAAATATCCGCAGTTTTGGAATGATTATGTTCATCATTTTAAAACAAAGCAACAAAGTGATATTGATAAAATTCGTTTTGTTATTTTTGATACAGAAACTACTGGTTTAAACACTTCTACTGACAGAATTTTATCCATAGGAGCCATTTCAGTAATTGGAAATGTTATTGATTTATCTGATAGTTTTGAGCGCTATTTATCTCAACAAGAATTCAGTAATGAAACAGTTGAAATTCATGGAATTTTGAAAGAAGGAAAGATTTCAAAAGTTGAAGAAAAAGAAGCCATAATTCAGTTTTTAGAATACCTTAAAAACGCTGTAATTGTTGCTCATCATGCAGCTTTTGATGTAGAAATGATTAATAAATCTTTAAATCGACTAGAATTACCCAAACTTAAAAATAAGGTTTTAGATACTGGTATTCTTTATAAAAAACTTGAACCTTCAGAAAAACATTATTCTTTAGATAAATTAAGCGAAATATTCAAAATTCCTTTGCATGACAGACATACAGCTTCTGGTGATGCCTATATTACTGGATTACTGTTTCTAAAAATTATTTCTAAATTGAAGAAAACAAAAACAATTCAATTAAAAGATCTATTATTTAATTCTAACAGAAAAGGGTTGATTTAAATTAAAATACAAACTGAAAACTGCAACAGCAATACTGCTAACTTATTTTACAGGTTTCTCAAAAAAAGAACCACTTAATTTACCTTGACTCACTAAAGGCAAAGTAAATACTGTTGCTGGTTTTGCTGGTTCAGTTGGCAAACCGTTTTCATCTTTTTTATACCAAGTAATTTCACTAGGAAAAACAAATGCATTTACGTTTTCCCATTTATTATATTTAATAATTTTAAAATTATCACTTGGCGCTTTAGATTTAAATGTTACAGTGTAGGCTAACCATTCCATTTGATACGTTTTTGGATTGTAATAAACTATATAATTATCATCTGGAGTTGCACCAACATTTGCTTTGTATGAGATTTTAAATCCTGGATAATTTGTTCCTTCAAAAACCAAATCATCTACTTTTTCATAAATAATACCATCATCAGCTAACACAAATGGCATAGCATAAAAGTAAAAATATAAGTTGTAATAAAAAGCTGGATTTCCTTTATAAGAACCTTCATTTTCTTCATCTATCCAAACTTTTTTCCCATCAAAACCTAAAGAATATTTTGGTGTATTAATCACTGTTTTTCTAGATTTTAAATCTACAGTATGCACCTCAACACCTTTATTAAAAGATAAAACCTGAGCTTTTCTCCAGGCTTTTATTCCTCCATGTTTTTCAAAAACCTTTCCTAATTCAACAGGAAAATTTTCTTTCTTTTCTATAAAAACTTCTGATTTAGTTGTTTTCTTTTTTGCTTCATTTTTACAAGAAACTGCAATCACTATAAGTAATAATAAAAGTATTTTTTTCATAAATTGATAACTATTAATTTCAAGATTTTTAAAGTCGAATTTCTTCAAAATAAATTACAAAAATACAATTATTAAATTTTTGCTTGATAGGTATACAAATCAAAATATCTTCCTTCTAATGCTATCAATTCATCATGCGTACCTCTTTCTACAATACTTCCAGATTCTATAACTAAAATCTGATTTGCTTGTTTAATTGTACTTAATCTGTGCGCAATTACTATTGTAGTTCTGTCTTTTACCAATTCTGACAAACTTTTCTGAATTAAAGACTCACTTTCTGTATCTAAACTAGAAGTTGCTTCATCTAAAATTATAATTTTGGGGTTTGCTAAAATTGCTCTTGCAATTGCTAATCTTTGACGTTGTCCGCCAGATAATTTCACTCCTCTTTCTCCAATTAAAGTATCTAAACCATCATCAAATCTGTCTGTAAATTCATTTACATACGCAGCTTTTACAGCATTTTGTAATTCATCTTCAGTAGCATTTGGTCTTGGAAATAAAATATTTTCTTTAATAGTTCCTTCAAATAAAAATTCGTCTTGTAGAACTACACCTAAGTGTTTTCTATAACTAGATAATTTTACTTTTGACATATCATTTTCATCAATAGTAATTTTACCAGATTTGGGATTTAAAAATGTTGCTGATAAACCTGCAATTGTAGATTTCCCAGAACCAGAACTTCCAACTAAAGCAGTTACAGTACCAGAAGGAACACTAAAATTAATATTGTTAATAACTTCTTTTCCTTCTTCATATTCGAAAGAAACATCATCAAAAATAATTTCTCCTTTTATCTCGTCTAAAACAATATCTCTTTCTTCATCATCTTCTTCTGCTGCCATATTCATTAACTCCTCTGTTCTATCTAAACCTGCTAAAGCTTCTGTTAACTGACTTCCAATATTGCTCATTTGCACAATTGGCGCAACCATAAATGCTAATAAAAATGTAAATTGAATAAAATCTCCAAAAGTCATTGTGCCTTGCATCATGTAATAACCTCCAATTCCCATAACTCCTGTAGTTGCTAAACCAATTAAAAAAGTTGATGAACTTGTCATTATAGCAGTTGCAGTCATACTTTTCTTTACATTCTGAAAAATATTCTCAACACCTTGTTCAAATATTTTACTTTCTTGATCTTCTGCATTAAAAGCTTTAATTACTCTTATTCCTCCTAAAGTTTCCGTTAATCTTCCTTTTACTTCTGCATTAATTTTTCCTCTAGCTCTAAATATAGGTCGAATGTATTTGAATGATTTTAAAGCAATCAATCCGAAAATTGATAAGGGTACAAAGGTAAAAAGTGTCATCCAAACATTCATTTTTATCAAAATAACTAAAGTTACAATTGCTGTAAATGAACCACCAATTAACTGAACTAAACCTGTACCAATTAAATTTCTTACACCTTCTACATCAGTCATAATTCTAGAAACCAAAGCGCCAGATTTTGTGTTATCAAAAAAACTAATAGGCAAAGACAAAACTTTCTTTTGCACTTGTGCTCTTAATTCTGATATTAAATATTGTGCCTGAATACTTAATACTTTGGTTAATAAAAAAGAAGTTATGGCTTGTACCGAAATAGCAGCAATAACAACAAGTATTACAGTATATAACTGACTATAATCTTTGTTAGGAACAACTTCATCTAACAACACCTTACTTTGTAAGGGTAAAACAAAACCAGATAAACTGCGAATAATTATCAGAATTAATCCCACAAAAACAATATTTCTTCTTGGCCAAATAATTGTTTTAAAAGCTTGTTTTAAAGTAACTTTTGGTTTCTTTTTACTCTCTTTTTTATCTTTAAGGTGCTGCATTGGTTATTTTAAGAATGATTACAAAGTACAACTATTAGTCAAAAAATATGCCATACAAAATAGTATGACATATTAGCAAAAAGTTATATTTTATTTAGAATTTACAATCTATTATCAATTATACTTTGTACAACCTCTGGATTTAACAATGTACTTGTATCACCCAAATTATCTAATTCATTACAAGCAATTTTACGTAAAATACGTCTCATAATTTTACCTGAACGAGTTTTTGGTAAACCTTCTGTAAAATGAATTTTATCTAATTTTGCTATTGGACCAATGTGTTCTGTAATAATTTGATTGATCTCTTTACTTAAGTTATTTTGATCTCTACTTTCTCCAGTATCTTTTAGAATTACATAACCATATAAAGCACTTCCTTTTATATCATGAGGGAAACCAACAATTGCAGATTCTACTACAGCAGGATGCTCATTTATTGCATCTTCAATTGGTGCAGTTCCTAAATTATGACCAGAAACGATAATAACATCATCTACTCTACCTGTAATTCTGTAATAACCAACCTCATCTCTTAAAGCTCCATCACCTGTAAAATACATACCATCATAAGCAGAAAAATAGGTTTCTTTATAACGCTCGTGATTTCCCCAAATAGTTCTTGCCATACTTGGCCAAGGGAATTTTATACATAATCTTCCATCTACTTGATTCTCTTTTATTTCTTTTCCATTTTCATCCATTAACGCTGGTTGAATACCAATAAAAGGTAATGTTGCATAGGTTGGTTTTGTTGGTGTTACATAAGGAATTGGTGTAATCATCATTCCTCCTGTTTCTGTTTGCCACCAAGTATCTATAATCGGACTTTTCTTTTTACCAACATTGTCATTATACCAATGCCAAGCCTCTTCATTAATTGGTTCTCCTACAGAACCTAATACTTTTAAGGATGATAAATCGTATTTATCAACCAATTCTGTTCCGTGTTTTGCCAAAGCTCTAATTGCTGTTGGCGCCGTATAAAATTGATTTACTTTATGTTTTTCTACAATTTCCCAGAAACGTCCAAAATCTGGATAACTTGGTACACCTTCAAACATAACAGTTGTTGCTCCATTTGCTAACGGACCATAAACAATGTAAGAATGACCTGTAATCCAACCAATATCTGCTGTACACCAATACACATCATTATCTCTATATTGAAATGCATTTTTAAAAGTATATGCTGTATACACCATATAACCTGCAGTTGTATGCACCATTCCTTTTGGTTTCCCTGTAGAACCTGAAGTGTATAAAATAAATAAAGGATCTTCTGCATTCATAACTTCTGCAACACATTCTGTAGAAGCATTATCTAATAAAGGTTGCAACCATTGGTCTCGTCCTTCTTTCATATAAATATCAGAATTGATTCTTTTAGCTACTAAAACATTTTCTACACCAGGACAACTTTCTAAAGCTTCATCTACAATTCCTTTTAAATCTATTGTCTTTTTTCCTCTATAAGAACCATCTGAAGTAATCACCATTTTACAATCAGAATCATTTATTCTTGTTGCAAGAGCAGTAGATGAAAAACCAGCAAAAACCACTGAATGGATAGCTCCAATTCTTGCACAAGCTAATGTTGCTATAGCTAATTCTGGAATCATAGGCACATAAATACAAACTCTATCTCCTCGTTGAACTCCGTTTTCTTTTAAAACATTTGCAAACTGATTTACTCTTTGTGATAATTGATTATAGCTAATATGTTCTGCTGCTTCATTTGGATCATTTGGCTCAAATAAAATTGCTGTTTTATTTCCTTTTGTTGTTAAATGTCTATCAATACAATTCTCTGTAATATTCAATTGAGCACCTTCATACCATTTTACTTCGGGCTTTGTAAAATCCCATTCTAAAACTTTATCCCATTTTTTTCTCCATAAAAAATGTTCTTCAGCAATCTCTTCCCAAAAAGTTTCTGGTTCTCTAACAGACTTTCTATATACTTTATAATATTCTTCTAAATGTTTAATGTGGTAATTACTCATAATTTTTAGTTTATTTTATACAAGTTCATTCTAAGTAAACTTATAATTTTAGTTTGTTTATTTTTTAGTTTAATCCTTATTGATAAAAAGAAATCATATGTGTTTTTATTTTTAAACCAATCTATTTAGATAGTTTAAAAGTCATAAATACTTCAGAAGTATTTATATTTTTTTTGATGAAATTTTTGATGAATCATGGTTTCAATTTTTTAGATTGAAAAAAACCAAACCAATTCGGATTTAAGATTTTTAACTTGATAAGTGACCATATAATTAGAATTAGAGATGCACCAATAACCATAGAAAGTAATGGAGAAGCACCAATATCTCTTTCAAATTTTAGTCTGTAAAAAAGTGTCACAACAACATAGATTGTTATTACAACATCTGATGTTATTGGATTTAGCTGAAATTTCATGTCTTCAAAATTTAATTAAACACTGTTTGTTTGCACACAAAACCAATATTTAAAAAGGCTTAAAAGACTTTTTTAATTTAATAGTTCCAGTATTTCTGCAACTATTTTTTTTACTGAAAAAGGTTTGGTTAAATATTTATCTGCTCCAAGTTTTAAACCCTTTTCAATATCTGAAGCTTTATTTTTTGCTGTTAAAAAGACAACTTTTGTATCTTTTAAACTTTTTGTTTTTTTAATATGAGTTAATGTTTGATATCCATCTACATGTGGCATCATAATATCTAGTAAAACCACATCTGGTTTATTATTCTCTAAAATATCTAATGCTTCGCTACCATCTCTTGCTATAAAAACTTCAAAATTTTGCTTTTTAAAAGTATATTCTAAAGTCATTACAATATTTGGCTCATCATCAACTATTAAAATTTTTCTTTTCATATATTTAAGCATACAATTTACTAAAAAGGGATTTTAAAAACAAGCGTTACACCACTTTTTTCGTTATTCTTAGCCCAAATTTCTCCTTTGTGTTTTTCTATAATTTTTTTAGATATCGCCAAGCCCAATCCACTTCCAATTGGTTTTATTGTATTTTGATTTTTTGATTGATAAAATTTATCAAAAATATATTCTAAATCTTCATCTGGAATCTTTTTTCCATTATCAATTATGTAGACATGTATAAAGCCATCAATTAGTTTATAATCAACTTTTATGACTCCTTTTAAAGGTTCGCAAAACTTAATTGCATTAGAAAACAAGTTGGTTAATACTTGTAAAATTCTATCTTCATCATAGTACAATTCAAAATCTACTAGATTGTCATTGATAATTTTAATTCCTTTATTATTTGCTATTTGCTTTACACTGTTTATCGATTTTTCTAAAGTTTTCTTTATACTTAGTCTTTGAGTTTCTAAATTTTCTCTATCTGAAGAAAGTTTTTCAAAATCTAAAATATTATATATCAACCTAGATAATCTGTCAGAGTCTTGTAATATGTTTTGTAAAAACTGAGCTTTAATTTCTGAAGGCATTTCTGCATCATCCATAATTAATTCAGTTGCTGCTCTAATTCCTGTAATTGGAGTTTTTAGTTCATGTGCAACTGTGTCTAAGAATTCATCTTTTTGAAGATCTTTTTCAATTAAATTTTGATTAGCTTTCTTTAATTGATTTGCTAAATTAGAAAGCTCTTTAGATTTATCTTGTAATATTTTATTTACAGCATTTGCTTCTTTAGATTCTTCTAAAATTTTAAGTACCTCAACTAAACTTATTTCCTCTTCCTTAACAACACTGGCTATTAAAATTTTTGCAGATGAACTACCAATACTACCTGTTAATAATTTTTCTGAAAAATTTATTAATCTAGCATCTGCCAATTGCGTGTCTTGTGGTAATTTATATTTTGTAAAAAAGATGCTTAACGCTCTTGTGGTTCTTTTTTCTCCTAAAAACTTAATTAAAACGTTCTTAATATCAGCTACATAAGCTTCACCTTTCCAAACTAAAGCTCCATCTTGAAGTGTTGAATAATTTTTACTATCAACAAACATTTCTGCATAATTACGTTCTCTATAATTTCCTTTAAAAATTAAGGAAACTACCAAATAACTTAATATGTTTATTGACAAACTCCAGAAAAAAGCATGTGCTGGCGGGCTTAAAAAATCGATTCCAAAAAGGGCATAAGGTTTTAATATTGAAATATTAAGAAATCCGTTATTTGTAAAATCTTTAGAACCCGTAAATGCTTCAATTGTAAAAGGCAAAATTAATGTGTAGGCTGTAATTAAAAATCCTATAATTATTCCAAAATTAGCTGCTCTTGCAGAACCTCTATTCCAAAATAAACCAATAAAAAATGCAGGAGCTAATTGAGCTATAATTACAAAAGATATCAACCCAATGGAAAACAAAGACAATTCGATTGAAAAATTATGGTAAAATCCATAAGCCAAAATTATGATTGAAAAAATTGAAACTCGTCTGATACTTTTAATGTATTTTGAGTTTCTTTCTGGATGACTTCTTACAAACTTATCTAAAAACCCATAAGGAATTACAAGGTTATTACTAACCATAGTTGAAAGTGCCAATGTAGATACAACTACCATTGAAATTATTGCAGAAAAACCTCCCAAGAACACCAATAACATCAGGAATATATTATTGTTTTGTGCAGGTAAAAGAAGAGCAAAATATTCTGCATTTACAGTATCTCCGAAAGTTAATTTACCTCCCCAAGCTATAAAAATTACAAATAAATTAAATAACAATAAATACAAAGGAAATAACCAGATTGCCTTTTTTAAATGTTTTTCTCTGTTGTTTTCTAAAACTGAAACTTGGAATTGTCTTGGTAATAAAAATATAGCTATGAAAGACAACATAATCATAAAAAACCAATTGAATCCTTCTTCTAAATTTGGAATTTTAATTAGGTTTTCGAAATTTTCTGTGGTAGATATTCTATCATAAATATCTTGAGTTCCATCAAATAAATAAAAAGTAACATAAATACCAATTATAAGAAAAAACACAAGTTTTAATACAGATTCAAAAGCTACTGAGGTAACAATACCTTTATGTTTATCTGAAGCATCTGTGTTTTGTGTTCCAAAAAAAGCTGCAAAAACAGCTAATAATACCGAAATATAAAAAGTAGAATCATCAAAAATATTTGTAGAAATATAACTGGTGTCATCTGTTACAATTGCAAAAGTTTCAGAAACTGCTTTTAACTGTAATGCAATGTAAGGCACAGTTCCTAAAAGACAAATTATAGTTACCAACGCTCCTAAAAACCTGCTATTTCCATATCTTAAAGAAATAAAATCTGCAATAGATGATATTTTTTGCTGCTTAGAAATTCTTATAATTCTTCTAAGCACCAATATCCATAAAGGAGCTGCAATGACAGGGCCTAAATAAATTGGCAGAAAATTTATTCCAGAATTAGCTGCAATTCCAATACTACCATAATAGGTCCATGCAGAACAATAAACTGCTAAAGACAAAGTATAGACATAAGGATTATTAACCCATTTACTTTTTGCATTCTTTTCAGCTATAAAAGCAATAAAAAACAATACAACTAAATAAAAAATGATAATAAAAAACAATATATAATTACTCATAATGTCTTTTAAGTATTATATAAGAGATTACTATAGATAGCAACCAAATAGAAAAAATTGAAAAATAAAATGTTGGTATCCCAAAAACATTACCATTTAAATTAAATATTAATATAAATGGAACATTAAAAAGTAACAACAATGCAAATGAAAGTACTATGAGTTTTTGTTCGTGGCGTTTTTTCATTAATAAATTTTAACTGTTAAATGTAATAAAAAACAGTGTCATTATAAAAATGACACTGCTTAAATAAACAACTAATTTCCTTTTTCTATTTCATTTCAATTAATTAATGATCAGAAGCTTCTCCTGCTCCAGATGGAATTCTAATATTTTCTACTAAATCCTGAACATTTTCTGGTGGTGCTGGTGTCATTCTTGAAACAACCACAGATATTACAAAGTTTACAATCATTGCAACAGTTCCAAATCCTTCCGGAGAAATTCCAAACCACCATTCACTAGCTGGCGGCTTATCTCCTAACCAACCTAATTTATATTTGGCCATATAAAAGAACATTAAACCTAAACCAACAATCATACCTGCTATAGCACCTTCTTTATTCATTCGCTTATCAAAAATTCCTAAAACAATTGCTGGAAAAAATGATGCAGCTGCTAAACCAAAAGCAAGTGCTACCACGGCGGCGACAAACCCTGGTGGATTTATACCAAAATAACCCGCAATACAAACTGCAACTGCAGCACTTAAACGTGCAGCTAAAAGTTCACCTTTTTCACTAATGTCTGGTTTTATTATTTTCTTAAATAAATCATGCGAAACAGAAGAAGCAATAACAAGTAATAAACCTGCTGCTGTAGACAAAGCTGCTGCTAAACCGCCTGCTCCTACTAAAGCAATTACCCAATTTGGTAATTGTGCAATTTCAGGATTTGCCAAAACCATAATATCACGATCTATTGTAAGTTCGTTATTTTTTGTATCTGCTAAGTATTGAATTACTCCATCTTTATTCTTGTCATCGAACTTTAAAAGACCTGTTTTCTCCCAATTACCAAACCAATCTGGCATTTCTTCATATTTTTCATTACTAACAGTTTCTATTAAATTCACTCTTGCAAAAACTGCAACAGCAGGAACTGTAGTATATAATATTGCTATAAAAAGCAAAGCCCAACCTGCAGATTTACGTGCATCTCTTACATTAGGAACAGTGAAAAAACGTACAATAACGTGAGGTAAACCTGCAGTACCAGCCATTAAAGCTAATGTTATTGCAAATACATCTATCATAGACTTACCACCAGAAGTATACTCATGAAAACCAAGTTCTCTATGCAATCCATCTAGTTTATCTAATAAATAAACTCCATCTTCTCCTGTACCTCCAAAACCTAGTTGTGGAATTGGATTTCCTGTCATTTGAATCGAAATAAATATTGCTGGAACCATAAAAGCAAAAATAAGTACACAGTACTGTGCAACTTGTGTATAGGTAATCCCTTTCATACCTCCTAAAACAGCATAAAACAATACGATTGCCATACCAATGTATACTCCTGTATTAATATCTACTTCTAAATAACGAGAAAATACAATACCTACACCTCTCATTTGACCAGCAACATAAGTAAATGATACTATTAAGGCTGCAATTACTGCAACAACTCTTGCTGTGTTAGAATAATATCTATCTCCAATAAAATCTGGTACTGTAAATTTTCCAAATTTTCTTAAATATGGAGCTAATAATAAGGCTAAAAGCACATATCCTCCTGTCCAACCCATTAAATATACAGAACCATCATACCCTCCAAAGGATACAATACCTGCTAATGATATAAATGATGCTGCAGACATCCAATCTGCTGCTGTTGCCATACCATTAATAATTGGTGGAACTCCACCACCTGCAACATAAAACTCTTTTGATGACCCAGCTCTTGCCCAAATTGCAATTCCTATATAAAGTGCAAATGATAATCCTACAAGAATCCAAGTCCATGTTAATATTCCCATGATTTATTTATTTTTTTAGTTAGTTTATTCGTCTACTCCGTATTTTTTATCCAATTTGTTCATCAATTTCATATAAACAAATATGAGAACTACAAATACATAGAGTGAACCTTGTTGAGCAAACCAAAATCCGAGTTTAAATCCTCCAAGTTTTATGGTGTTTAATTGATCAACTAATAATATTCCGAAAACAAAGGAAACAACGAACCAAATAGATAGCAAGATTGCTAAATACTTTAAGTTCTCTTTCCAATATTTTTTCATTTGTTCTTTGTTTGACATAATTTTTATTTTTTATAGGTAAATCATTGCTTGTAACGTTACAGCACTTGTTTTAGAAGCTCCGTAAGATTGATTCTTGTATTCTAAAGATAATTTAGAATTATGACCGCTTAAATACGCATTTACACCTAAGCCAAACACATCTCTACTATCACTTACAGCATCATAACTATTTGATCCATAAGAAATATAAGGTTGGTATCTAGTTTTGGTTGCATCACCTGCAAAAACATACCCAACATGAGAATAAACCATACTTCCAGTACCATAAGCACTGAATAAATAGTTTTTCCCATAATCGTTAGATTGATAAGTTGCATAAGCAGTAATTGCACTACCATCATCTGCTAAAGGAGCATCATAAAAAGCATCAACAGCTAATAATGTAACATCTTCTCCTGTTAAATTTCCTCCAGAATCCATCAATGCAGATCCATTTGGATGCAAAAAGAATCCTGCTCCAACATTAAATACTTTTTTCCCACCAAGATAAGTACCTACTTTGTATGGTAAAAAATTAGATTCTTGATCTAAAAAATGATAATCGAAATAACCTGCATATGCTTTACCTGCATCTTTAGATCCTAATAGATTTTTTCCTCCATAAACAGCATCACCTCCTGCAACAGGAGACCTTGAATCTAATCCATTAGTAATAGCATCATTAATTGCAACTCTATATTGGAGTTTTCCGAATTTACCTTTTGCAAAAAGCCCTATATGTCTTGCAAATTGATCTGTTAAACCAATTGTTGACCAAGATTGACGATTATTATCAAGCGTCATCATATTTAAAGTACTCTGATTGTTTAATCTAGAAATTCCATTAAAATAATGCAAGCCTCCACCAATAGAATGGTCTTTACTTAAATTGTATTGTGCCCAAGCAGCATGTAAAAATATTTGAGATCCTTCTCCTTTACCAACAGCATGCATAGTATTACTATTTAAACTGTTTAGTCCAAAATGAGATAATACTAGGAACTTATCTGTAATTTGAGAGAACATTAATACTCTTGCTCTTCTTAAGTTAAAATTAGTTTTGCTTGATGTTGCAGGAACATCATTTGAATAAGTAGCATGAAATTGTGCCCAAGAAATAATACGTAAGTATTTATTTCCTTCGTCACCGAATTTAACTTTAAAGCCTCCTTTATAGTCTGGAGAACCTTGTGAATACATTCCTTGTAAGGAGAAAAAGAAAATTCCTAAAAGGATAAAGGTTGTTTTTTTCATTGATTTGTAAGTTTAATTAGTTAGTAATTAGTCTTGTGTGCTCGTCTAAATTCTAACTAAAAACAGTTACAAAAAAAAATGATATAGTAATTTGGTAAATAAGTATATCTAATCTTTAAAACGTTCCCATTTAATCAACATAAACTTATCTCCAAGTTCAGTTATAACAACACCTGCTCCTTTTATATTTTCTGTATCCTGAAAATACAAAGACAATTCTTTGGCATTTAAAATTTTATAAGTTGGATGGTATTTTGTGTTTGAAGGTCTCTTTATATTATACTTCTTCACCCAGTTGATAATACTTACATGAGAAACCCCTAAGATACGTTCAATTTCACGATAACTTAACCCTTCTAGATATAACTGTAGTGCTTTGTTTACATAATAATCATCTATTTTTTTACCCAACTTATTTACTGTAAAAAAATAACTACAATCTTTGCACTTATAACGCTGCCTACCTTTAACAACTCCACTCTTTATATTGTGTTCTGAATTACAGTTTGGACATAGGTTTTCTTTCATATATACAAAATTAGCATAAATATATTAAATTAGCAATAAATATTTTTATATGAATCTAATAATAGAAATATTTTTTTTCTTTAAAACATTCTTTTTTTTGCTCTTTTTTTCTGTAAGTTAGCGTAATATTACAACAGATGTTATTCATTGAAACCCTAAATATTTTTGCTGATTACTGGCACATCATTTTACTCTTTTTTATAGTTGCAATTTTGTATTCTTCTGTAGGTTTTGGTGGTGGCTCTAGTTATTTAGCAATTTTAGCACTTACAAGTATTGTTTTTACACAAATTAGAGCTACTTCTCTTTTATGTAATATTGTAGTAGTATCTGGAAATGTATTTTTATTCCATCAACAGAAAAAAATTGATTGGAAAAAAATGCTCCCACTTGTTTTATTCAGTATTCCGATGGCTTATTTAGGCGGATTTCTAAAAATTAGTCAGAATTTCTTTTTTATACTTTTAGGTCTTACGCTATTATTTGCAGCTGTTACAATGTGGATTTCTAAAAAAAGCAAAACATCCAAAGAAAATAGTAAACAATTAAATTTAGGTAAAAATGCTAGTTATGGAGGAATAGTTGGTTTTATTTCTGGAATGGTAGGAATTGGTGGAGGCGTCTTTTTAGCGCCACTTTTACACCTTACAAATTGGGACACTCCTAAAAAAATAGCAGCAACAGCTAGTGTTTTTATTTTAGTAAATTCTATTGCTGGTTTATTAGGACAATATTCTAATCCTGATTTTTTTATAGATTGGAATCTAACTTCAATCTTATTATTAACCGTTTTTATAGGTGGACAAATTGGAAGCAGAATGAGTAACAACTATTTTACCCCTATTCAATTAAAAAAGGCAACCGCTATTTTAATTGCTTTTGTTAGTCTAAGAATTTTATGGAAGTATCTTTTTTGATATATTTGGACTTCAAAAAAAATAAAAAATGTTAGGAATTATTTTTACGTTACTTATGTTAATCTTACTACAAGCTGTATTAGGATTTGACAACCTTTTATATATTTCTTTAGAATCTAAAAAAGCTCCAGAAGCAGATCAGAAAAAAGTTAGAAAAACAGGAATTTTAATAGCAATTGTTTTAAGAATTGTACTCTTATTTGTTTTAGTTTCTATCATCGATTTTTTTCAAGAACCGTTTTCATTTTTATCAGGAGGAATTACAGACATTGTACATTTTGCTTTTAACGGACATAGTATTATTGTTTTATTAGGTGGTGGTTTTATCATTTATACAGCCATAAAAGAGATTTGGCACATGATTGGTTCTAAAGATTTAGACCATGATGTTGAAGGCGATTCTAAACGCACAAAATCTTCTAACGCTGTAATAACAAGTATTGTAATAATGAACTTGGTTTTTTCATTTGATTCAATTTTAGCTGCAATTGGTCTTACAAGTGAAATAGAAAACTCTACAACTGCTTTTATAGTTATGGCTATTGCTATTGTAATAAGTGGTTTATTAATGTTGGTTTTGGCTGATAGAATTTCTACTTTCTTAGCAAAAAACAGAATGTATGAAGTTTTAGGTTTATTTATCCTTTTTATTGTTGGAATAATGCTAGTTACAGAAGGTGGTCATTTAGCTCATATAAAACTTTTTGGAAACGAAATTGTACCAATGAGTAAAACTACTTTCTATTTTGTTCTTGCAATTTTAGTAATTGTAGATGTTGTGCAAGGAAGATATCAAAAGAAATTATTAGCAGAACAGGCAAAATAAAACTAGTTTCTATAAATTTAAAAAAAGTCGTTGTATTTAAAAACAACGACTTTTTTTTATGCTATTTCTTCAATACTATCTTTAATTCTTTGCGAAGTCATCTGCAAGATTCTTCTATTTATTTCTGATGAATTTTCTGAATAGAATGCAAACTCATCTATAGAAAAATGACCAACAATAAAACCTAGAATTATATTCTTAAAGTTACTATCTGTTTTAAAAAAAGAAGAAATTTTACTTCTCTTTTTCTTATCTAACATATCAGAAAAATCTACTTTTCTTTTATGAAGATGATTTTTTAAAAACGCAATTAACAATGCATGTTGCATTTTTATAACAGGTCTTAATATATTGTTTTGAAACTGTTCCATTTCTGTAGTTCCATCATTAATTAAATCTGATAAAATAGGTCTTTCTTTATGCACTTTCTATAAGGTTATTTAACTCCAATTCATAATCATACTGCAAGTCTTCGTGTAAAGTTGAAATTGCTTTTCTAATTAAAACAACTTGTCTATCAAAAGTAGCCATCAATCTTGGACTTTTTTTCATTGATGGTTTAAAATCCTTTAATTTTTGGCAAAAATGAAGTAATAATTCTACTTCAGTCTCTTTCTTTTTAGAATATCTAATGTACTTTTTTGTAAGCGTTAAAATCTTTCGAACACTTTTTCTAATGTAGAAATAACTCTTAATATTTATTCCTTCAAAAAGTTCATCAACTTGCTCCTTAACACTCTCTATATAACCTTCTTCATTATGAGATTCAAACAACAAATAGGTAAGTAATTCTTTGTTTTCTTTTTTAAATTTTGATAACTGTAAACACAGATTAATTAAATCTACTGAAGATTGATGTGCCAATTCATCTTTTAGTTTTTTTACGGTTACAGCTTTCATTTTTTTAAATTTATTACAATATATAAGAAAAAATAAAACCTCACAGAATTAATAATTTGTGAGGTTTATATTACATATTAAAGAATATTATTTTTCACTTGGCATTTCTACCATTTCATTCACATCTGCTTCATAATCTACCCCATTCACTTTAAATCCGAATAAATTAAAGAAGTCATTACTATATCCGTCTAAATCTCCAATTTCAGGTAAATTTTCAGTAGAAGCAGTTTCCCAAAGTTTAGCAACCTCTGCTTGCACATCTTCTCTCATTTCCCAATCGTCAATTCTAATTCTTCCTTTTTCATCCAAAGCTAAATCTCCTCCGAATAAACGATCGCTGTACAAACGTTGAATTTGCTCTATACAACCTTCATGAATTCCTTTAGCTTTCATTATTTTGTACAATAAAGAAATATATAATGGAATTACAGGAATAGCAGAACTAGCCTGTGTTACCAATGCTTTATTTACAGAAACATAGGCTTTTCCTCCTATTGATTTTAAATCTTCTGCAATAGTAAAAGCTGTTGCTTCTAAATGATCTTTTGCTGCACCAATTGTTCCTTTTCTATATACTGCTTCGGTTAATGATGGGCCAATATATGAGTAAGCAACAGTAGTTGCGTTTTCAGATAATAAGTTTTCAGATTTTAATGCGTCCATCCACATTTTCCAATCTTCACCTCCCATAACAGCAACTGTATTAGAAATATCATCTCCTTCTGCAGGATTGATAGAAATTTCAGATACTTTTCCTGTATGAAAATCTACAGTTTTATTTGAAAAAACGCCTCCAATTGGTTTTAAAACCGATTTGTAACGAACTCCAGTATCTGGATGTGTTCTTACTGGTGAAGCTAAACTATAAATTACTAAATCTACTTGACCTAAATCTTCTTTAATTAAGTCTAACGTTTTTCTTTTTATCTCATTTGAAAATGCATCTCCATTAATACTTTTTGCATACAAACCCGCTTCATGAGCATGTTTTTCAAAAGCTGCAGTATTGTAATAACCTGCAGAACCTGTTCTTCCAGGAGAAGAAGGTTTATCAAAAAAGACACCAATAGTAGCTGCATCAGATCCAAAAGCACTAGAGATTCTAGACGCTAATCCAAAACCTGTAGAGGATCCAATTACTAAAACTTTCTTAGCTCCTTTAATTGCTCCTTTAGATTTAACATATTCTATTTGAGTTTTTACGTTTTCTTCACAACCAGTTGGATGTGCAGTTAAACAAATAAAGCCTCTTGTTCTTGGTTCTATAATCATTGTTGTTTGTTTTAGTTAGCTAAAAAAGAATTTACATTCTCTTTAATTCTATTTATTACATTTTCTGTAGAAGCTTTTACAAAAGCCTCTCCAGTTATTTGCTCGTATAATTCTATATATCTGTTAGAAATTTCTATGATTTTTTCATCAGACATTTCTGGAATTTGTTGTCCGTCTTTTCCTTGAAAACCATTTTCAATTAACCACTGACGTACAAATTCTTTTGACAATTGTTTTTGAACCTCACCTTTTTCTTGTCTTTCTGCATATCCATCGGCATAAAAATAGCGTGAAGAATCTGGTGTATGAATTTCATCAATTAAAACAATTTTTCCATCTTTTGTTTTTCCGAATTCATATTTAGTATCTACCAAAATCAGTCCTCTTTTGGCAGCTATTTCTGTTCCTCTTTGAAACAATTTTCTTGTATAATCTTCTAAAACTAAATAGTCTTCTTCAGAAACGATTCCTTTTGCTAAAATATCTTCACGAGAAATATCTTCATCATGTTCTCCATTTTCTGCTTTGGTAGATGGTGTAATGATTGGAGTAGGAAACTTATCGTTTTCCTTTAATCCTTCTGCCATCTCTACTCCACACAGCATTCTTTTACCTAATTTGTATTCTCTTGCTGCGTGACCAGATAAATAACCACGAATTACCATTTCTACTTTAAAAGGATCGCATAAATGACCAACTGCAACATTTTCATCTGGAGTTGCCAATAACCAATTAGGAACAATATCTACAGTATCATTCATCATTTTGGTAGCAATCTGATTTAAAATTTGACCTTTAAAAGGAATTTGACGCGGTAAAATAACGTCGAATGCAGATAATCTATCTGTAGCAACCATTACCAAAAGTTCATCATTTATATTGTAAACTTCTCTTACTTTACCTTTATAAACAGACTTTAAGTTGGGAAACTGAAAATTTGTCTCGTTAATTGTATTCATTTTTATTGTGTTGTTTGTTGCTGCAAAAATAGTCTTTTTAATAGATTATTTTTTCTTCTTTTTTAAGACTTTTATTTGTTTTAAATTATCTGCAATTGGTGTAGCAGTAATTACCTTTTCTCCTGGGATAAAATAGAAAAAATAAGCAGAGTTTTGCCCAATCTTTCTAACATCTAAACGCGAATTATCTTTAAAGATTAATGTGTAATTAGGAATAATTTCTTTGGCTTTGTATTTCTGCATCATACCTATACCCATGCCAGTTCTCATAGATATAAAAAGTAAAAAAAAGATAAACATCATACCTGGTAATTGATTTTTTCTCTTACCTAACGCTTCATATTTTTTATCCCACTTTTCTATATTATATATTTTCTGATACCATTTTTTTACTCTTAAATATGCATAAAACTTAAACATCCATTTGGTAAAATACAAATGCATTAACCAAAACATTAAGGCAAGAAATATAGAAATTTTCCAGTTATTGGTTAATAAACTAATAGGTGAAATTAAAGCATCTAAAATTGTAGTATAATTTAAATAAGACACACCAAAAATTCCGTAAAAAATAGCATCACTTACTATTCCTAAAATAATGAGGTATAAATAGCCAATATAAAAATAATCTTGAAGCCCTAATTTACTTTCGTCTATTTTAATCATTCTGTTTCTATACTTTTATATGCAGTTATAATCTTTTTTACCAATCTGTGTCTTACCACATCTTTATCATCTAAATATACTTGTGCAATGCCAGTTATGTCTTTAAGCGCTAATAACGATTCTTTTAAACCAGAAACTTGTTTTCTAGGCAAATCTATTTGACCTGGATCTCCGGTAATAATAAATTTGGCGCTTTTACCCATTCTTGTTAAAAACATTTTCATTTGGTTATGCGTTGTATTTTGAGCTTCATCTAAAATTACAAAAGCATTATCTAAGGTTCTACCACGCATAAATGCCAAAGGAGCAATTTGAATAATTCCTTTTTCTATATGAGATTCTAATTTTTCATGCGGAATCATTTCTCTTAATGCATCATATAAAGGTTGCATGTAGGGATCTAATTTTTCTTTTAAATCTCCAGGAAGAAACCCTAAATTTTCTCCAGATTCTACTGCTGGTCTTGTTAGGATTATTCTTCTAACTTCTTTTTCTTTTAACGCTTTTACAGCCAAAGCAACAGCAGTGTAAGTTTTTCCTGTTCCTGCAGGCCCAACAGCAAACAACATATCATTCTTTGCCATTAACGTAACCATTTTACGTTGATTTTCTGTTTGTGGTTTTATAAGCCTTCCATTAACTCCATGCACTAAAATATCTTTAATTTTCTTGGATGCTGCTGCTTTTTCTTCGTTTCCGTTAGAGGTTAAAATACGCTCAATACTATTTTCATCGAGTTTATTATAACGATTAAAATATTTAATCAATCTTTCTAAACGAATTTCAAATTCGTCTAAAATATCTGATTCTCCATAAATTTTAAGCTGAGAACCTCTAGCTACAATTTTAATTTTAGGAAAATACTTTTTTAGCTCTTGTAAGGTACTATTATGTGTGCCAAAAAAATCTTTTGCACTTATTTCTGTAAGCTCTATAATGCGTTCGTTCAAATGTTTAATTTTAGTTGTATGATTACAATTATATTTCAACTAAAAATAGCGAATAAATTTTCTAAAATGATTAGATTTGCTTAAAATAGTTAAGAACTTTTACACATTTAATTAACAGTCCATTTTTAATGTCTTTAATCACTTTAACAACAGATTTCGGAACAAAAGACCACTTTGTTGGCGCTGTAAAAGGAGCTATTTACTCAGAGCTTTCTGATGCTAAAATTGTTGATATCACTCATGAAATATCGCCTTTTAACATTACAGAAACTGCTTATATTTTAAAAAATTCTTACAAAAGTTTTCCTGATGGAACTATTCATATAGTTGGTGTAGATTCTGAATTAAGTAATGATAACAAACACATTGCATTAGAATTAGATAATCATTTCTTTGTTTGTCCAGACAATGGATTAATATCAATGATAGCCTCAGAAATTCATCCAACAAAAATTGTTGAAATTAATATTCATGACAGAATAGAAAGTAGTTTTCCTGTTTTAGATGTTTTTGTACAAGTAGCTTGTTTTATTGCTCGAGGTGGAAATTTAACAGTTATTGGAAAAGAAATTCATTCATTTAAAAAGATGACTGAAATTCAGCCAAAAGTAAATCAAATGCAAAACCAAATTATTGGTGGCGTTGTTTATATTGATAATTATGGAAACGTAATTAGCAACATTAGTAAAAAAATGTTTAATGATATTGGCAAAGGAAGAAGGTTTAAAGCTTCTGCAAGACGTTATTCTTTTACTAAAATATTTACAAAATATAATGAAATCACAGGAGAAAGTGATCATGACAACAGCAGATATGATGGTAGTAAATTGGCTATTTTTAATTCTGCAGGTTTTTTAGAAATTGCAATTTATAGAAGTAATTTAAAAACTGTTGGTGGCGCTTCTACTTTATTAGGGTTAGGTTATAGAGATTCAATTATTATTGATTTTATAAATGATTCTAAGCCAGATTATACTCCCTTAAGTTAAAATACATGTTTGTACGAATTGTAAAAATGAGTTTTCATTCTAAACATATTGAAGAATTTTCAAAAATGTTTGATGAGAAAAAAAAGTTTATTAGAGCTTCTAATGGCTGTAAGTTGTTAGAATTATATCAAGATAAAACAAACCCTGAAATATTTTTCACGTATTCATATTGGGAAAATGAACAAGATTTAGAAAATTATAGAAATTCTGATCTTTTTAAAGACGTTTGGGCTAAAACGAAAGTATTTTTTAATGATAAACCTCTTGCTTGGAGTGTTGATAAAAAAGTAAGCTTATAATAATGAGTTTCAATTTTACACCTTTTCCTGTTTTAGAAACAGAAAGATTAACTTTAAGAGCATTAAATTTAAAAGATGCTAAAACCATTTTTGGCTTAAGAACAAACAAAGACGTTAATCAATTTATAACAAGAAGTATTCCTAATAATTTATCTGAAGCTAGAGCTTTTATAGATATGATTTCTGATTTAGTATCTAGTAATAACGGTGTTTTTTGGGTAATTGAATCTAAACAAAACAATGAATTAATTGGTACAATTGGTTTGCGTAATTTTGAAGTTGAAGAGAATTATGCAGAAGTTGGTTATGAATTGCATCCTGATTATCAACAAAGAGGATTTATGACAGAAGCTTTACAAGAAGTTATACATTTTGGATTCGATAATTTAAAATTAAAAATAATTGAAGCATTTACTCACAAAAATAATAGCGCTTCAATTACATTGTTAGAGAATCAGAATTTTGTGTATCAACCAGAAAGAAAAGATGAAGGTTTTGATGACAATGCTATTTATAGGTTAGAAAATTAAAATTGCAATAATGGATTTCAACTTTACTACTTTTCCTGTTTTAAAAACCGAAAGATTAACTTTACGTCAATCTAACGAAAATGATGCTGAAGTAATTTTAGAATTACGTTCTAGTGAAGAAATTAATAAATTTGTGGCAACAAAAAGAATGCAAAATCTTGATGAAGCAAAAGAATTTATTAAAGGTTGTCTTAAAGATTTTAAAAACAAAACTGTTATTTCTTGGGCATTAGAATATAATCAAAAAGTAATTGGCAGCATTGTTTTACACAGTATTGTATTAGATAAAAGTTATGGTGAAATTGGATTTAAATTAATGCCAGAATTTCATCAAAAAGGTTTTATGAGCGAAGCTTTAAAAGAAGTTCTAAATTTTGGATTCACAAATTTAAAATTAAAAACGATTGAAGCTTTTACTCACAAGAATAATAGTGCTTCATTTGCGTTGTTAAAGAAACATCATTTTGTTTTTCAACCAGAAAGAAGAGATGATGATTATGAAGATTATCGAATTTTTAAAATAGAAAAGTAACTACTAAATGTTTCCAATTTTAAGAAAAGAATTTAACTCGTTTTTTGCAAGTCCTAGTGCCTATTTGGTAATTGGTGTTTTCTTGTTGATAAATGGATTGTTTTTATGGTTTTTTAAAGACGATTTTAATATTTTAAATGCTGGTTTTTCAGATATAAATCCGTTTTTCTTTTTAGCTCCTTGGGTTTTTATCTTTTTGATTCCTGCTATTACAATGAAAAGTTTTGCTGATGAATTTAATAGCGGAACCATAGAACTTTTAAAAACAAAACCAATTACTGATTGGCAAATTGTAATGGGCAAGTTTACAGCTTCACTACTATTAGTTGTTATTGCTTTAATACCAACATTAACCTATGTTTATACGGTTTATCAACTAGGAAACCCTGTTGGAAACATCGATTTTGGGAGCACAATTGGTTCTTATATTGGTTTACTTTTTTTAGCTGCAACTTATACATCAATTGGCTTGTTTACCTCAACACTTTCTAAAAACCAAATTGTTGCTTTTATATTAGGTGTTTTTATCACATTTTTCTTGTTTTATGGTTTTGATGCGATTTCTAATTCTTTTGAAAATAATGCCATCACCATTAAAAAAATTGGAATTAACGAACATTTTAAAAGTATCTCTAGAGGTGTCATTGATACAAGAGATATACTCTATTTTGTAAGTGTTAGTTTCTTCTTTCTATTCATTACTAAAACACGTTTAGATAATGAATAAGAATATAAAAAATATCGTTTTTTTGGTTATTGGCTTCGTTGTTCTAAACATTATAAATCAATCATTTTACAAACGTTTAGACTTAACTAAAGACAAGCGTTTTACGCTTTCTGAAACAACAGAAAACATCATTTCTAAGATTGATAAAAACCTTTTTATAAATGTATATTTAGAAGGCGATTTTCCTTCAGAATTTAAACGTTTACAAGTTGAAACAAGACAATATTTAGAAGAATTAGCAGCGACGAATTCTAATATTCACATTCGTTTTATAAATCCAAATAATCAACGAGAAAAGTTGATTAAAAAAGGAATGATGCCAAGTCAATTAACTGTTGAAGAAGAAGGAAAACTCTCTGAAGCAATCATTTTTCCTTGGGCAGAAGTTACTTACGGAGAAAAATCTACAATTGTTTCTTTATTACCCACTGCAATTGTGGCTTCACAAGATGAACAATTACAAAAGGCTATTGAGAACTTAGAATATAGTTTTTCGAATGCCATTAATTCCATTACTCAGAAAAAACAAAAAAGAGTTGCTGTACTTACTGGAAATGGCGAATTACAAGACATTTATCAATATAGTTTTTTAAGTGAAGTTGCCAAAAAATACAGATTGGCAAAATTCACATTAGATTCTGTAGCCACAAATCCGCAACAAACGTTACAAGATTTATCGTCTTTAGATTTGGCAATTATTGCTAAACCAACACAAAAATTTACCGAGCAAGAAAAATTTACATTAGATCAGTTTATCGCCAATGGCGGAAAAACTTTGTGGATGCTAGACAATGTGCAAGCAGATCAAGACAGTTTATTTAACTCTGGAAAAATGTTAGCATATCCAAGAGATTTAAATCTAACAAATTTATTATTTTCTTACGGAGTTAGAATAAATACAAGTTTGGTAAAAGATTTATACGCCGCTAAAATTCCTGTGGCAACTGGTAAAGTTGGTAATCAAACTCAGTTTAAAAATCTAGGTTGGTTTTTTCATCCATTGGTAAATGGAAATCCTAATCATGCCATAACAAAAAATGTTTTTCCTGTAAGATTGCAGTTTGCAAATCAGATTGATACCTTAAAAAATAACATTAAAAAAACACCTTTATTAGTAAGTTCTTTGTTGACTCAAAAAGTAGGAACTCCAAGTTTTATCGAGTTACAATCTATTGCTGAAGAAGTGGTTGAAAAGGATTATACTGGCGGAAATCAACTCTTTGGTGTGTTGCTAGAAGGTAATTTTAAATCAGCGTATAAAAACCGAGTAAAACCTTTTGAAACCTTTCTTTTTAAAGAAAAAGCAAACCATAATAAAATGGTCGTAATTTCTGATGGTGATATTGGAAAAAATCAGATTCTAAAAGAGCAACCTTTTGATTTGAGCAGAGATAAATGGACCAATCAAACTTTTGGAAACAAAGATTTTCTTCTTAATACAGTTGATTATTTATTGGACGATTCTGGTTTAATCAAGTTAAGAAATAAAACGTTACAAATAAGAATGTTAGACAAACAAAAAGCGTTTAAAGAACGTGCTTTTTGGCAGTTCTTAAATGTGGTTTTACCGCTTCTAATTTTATTTGGTTTTGGATTAGGTTTTAATTACTTAAGAAAGAAAAAGTATAGTTAGTAGTTAGCGAAAATGAAAATTAATTATCACTTCCAACTTCATACTTCCAACATAATACTTCAAACTTCAATCTTCAAACTTCATACTTAAAACTAAATATCCAACAAATCATCGTGAATAAAAGTATAATCTAAAGCTTTTTGTAATTTCTGAGAAGAAATAATTTTCCATTGATATTCCTCATTTTCTTCAAATTCTGGAGTTTCAAAATCTCTACTTAATTTGGCAATAGTATAAAATTCTCTTCTTGTAGGATGATGATTAGAACACGCATTAAAAGTTTCATTCCAACAATTTTGGGCTATGATTTCGTGAATAATTTCGATACAATCGTCTTGATGAATCATATTTACAAATCCTTTTGGTTGCGGAATTTTACGTCCGTTTTTAAACCAATTAGCAGGATGTCTATCACCTCCAAATAAACCAGCAAAACGAATAATAGTAGTTTCGAAAAAAGCATTCTCTCTAAATAAATTTTCAATTTCAACTAGAGGATGATTTTCAACAAGCTCATCTTCTTCAGTCATAATTTTATTAATTCTTGGATACACAGATGTTGAACTGATAAAAATGACTTTCTGAATGGGCGATTCTTGAATTTGAGCAATTAAATTTTCAAACCCATCTATATCTTTAGAAGTAATGGCAATGATTAAAATATCAGTATTCAAAAAATCGTCAAATTCTTCAAAATCAGCAATATCGACTACATACGGTTCAATATTATTGGCTTTTAACAATTCTAATTTTTCTTCTGAAGTTGTGGATCCTTTGACCGAAAAACCATCATCTAAAAGAGAAATTGCCAATGGTTTTCCTAACCAACCACATCCTAAAATACTAACTCTATTCATAAATTAAAAAGTTCTTTATGCATTCTTATAAAATTCGGCTAGCAAAAAAACAAAAAACTGATTTCTACTCTATCCCACAATGTGGGTCATCACAACAGTTTTCGTCTTTTACTAATTTACAAGATGCCACTGCCAATAAAGCTCCTAAAATAGGTGCTAATATGTACATCCATAAATGTTCTAAATTTCCAGAAACTATATTTGGTGCAATAGAACGCGCTGGGTTCATAGAAGCATTCGTAATTGGACCCGCAAATAAGGCTTCTAACATCACCACAGCCCCAACTGCAATTCCCGCAATAATTCCTATTTCTTTACTTCCAGTAGAAACGTTAATAATAACTACCATCAAGAAAAAAGTGAGTAATAATTCTAACACAAAAGCACGCCAAACATCTACTGTGGGTATGGTTGCTCCTAAAGTTTCACTAGCAGGAAACAAAAACCATAAAATTAAACTCGCCAACATTGCCCCTAAAACTTGAGCTAAAATATACTTAGGTACTTCTTTCCAAGAAAACTTTTTTGCATACGCAAAAGCAATAGAAACTGCAGGATTAAAATGCGCTCCAGAAGTTTCTCCAAAAGCATAAATCATTGCCATTACAATTAATCCCCAAGTGATAGCAATACCTACATGAGTAACTTCACCTCCAGTCACTTCATTAATTGTCATTGCTCCTGTTCCACAAAAAATCATAGAAAAAGTACCAATAAATTCTGAAATATATTTCTTCATCTTTCTTTAAAAATAATTGCAAAGATACAACCCCTTATTTTAAGGTTTTGTTAACATTTCTCGTTTTTTGAAATCGTAATTTTAACATCACAAATTAAAACCAACCAATTATGAGAAAAAATTCAATTAAATTTTTGAGTGTATTATCGGTATTTGCTCTTTTAAGTTTTACAAGTTGCCAAAATAAAGAGGTTAAGGAAGAAGTGGTAGAAAAAGAAATTAAAAAGGAAGTAAAAGCTCCTACTAAAATTTCTGCTCCTGCTCCAAGCCCTTCTTCAACTTTAATACAAAAAGTAGGATTAACAGATGTAACTGTAGCATATTCTAGACCAAGTATGAAAGGTAGAACTATTTTTGGTGATTTAGTGCCTTATGGAAAAACTTGGAGAACTGGTGCAAATGCAAACACAAAAATTACTTTTAGTACAGATGTTACTATAGATGGAAAAAATGTAGCTGCAGGAACGTATGCTGTTTACACAGTACCAAATAAAGATTCTTGGGATTTTATGCTTTATTCAGACTCTAGTAATTGGGGAAATCCTAAAGAATGGGATGAAACAAAAGTAGTTGCTAAAGCTTCTGCAAAGGTTCTTAAAATGCCAATGGATGTTGAAACTTTTACCATTACTTTTGATGATTTAACAAATAATTCTGGAGTTCTAGGTTTACTTTGGGAAGATGTTTATGTAGGTATGCAATTTGATGTTCCTACAGATAAAAATGTAATGGCTTCTATTGCTGAAGTAATGAAAGGAGAACCAAATGCTGGTGCTTATTATGATGCTGCTGTATATTTTAAATCTGCAGATAAAGATGTAAACCAAGCAGTAACTTGGATTGACAAAGCTATAGAAATGACAAAAGAAGATCCTAAGTTTTGGTATTTACGTCAGCAATCTTTAATTCACGCAAAAGCTGGTAAAACTGCTACTGCAATTGCTGCTGCAAAACAATCTTTAGCCTTAGCTGAAAAAGCAGGAAATGATGGTTATGTAAAAATGAACAAAGCTTCTTTAAAAGAATGGGGAGCTAAATAATTAGTTTTTTCTTTTTATAAAATTATAAAACCTCAAAAGAAAATTTGAGGTTTTTTATTGTAGAATTCTATTTAGTTTGGTTTTAAACTTCTTTAGATAAAAAAATAAAATATATCTTTGAATACTGTGAAACTAAACATAAATCGGAAACTAACTATCGATTGATTGCTAATAAAAAACTTAAAAGATGAAAAAAAACATGGGAAATGCAGATAAAATTATCAGATTGATAATTGCTGCAACAATAGGAACATTGTATTACTTAGATATCGTTTCTGGAACTACAGGTATAGTCTTAATGATTTTAGCAATTGTATTTGCTGTAACAAGTTTTATTAACTTTTGCCCTCTTTACTTGCCTTTTGGAATCAATACTTGTAAAATAAAAGAAAAAGAATAGTAAGTTTCTTTTACAACTTAATATCTTAAATCCTTCTGTTCTCATATAAAACAGAAGGATTTTTTAGTTTTTACACTTCAGAAAAATATTTAAATTTCAAAAAAATAAACAAAATATGTGTTCCGTTTTATTTATTAATCGTAATATTGCAATATACAAATACATAAAGAATGGGATTAGCAAAAACGGAGATATTTACAGATTTACAAAACGAAGTTGCACTCTTTGCAAAAGTGATAGGAAATCCTGCAAGAGTTGCCATTTTAGAACATCTGTTTAAAATAAACGCCTGTGTTTGTGGAGATTTAGTAAATGAAATAGGATTGGCACAACCTACCATTTCTCAGCACTTAAAAGAATTAAAAAAATTAGGTTTAATACAAGGAAATGTAGAAGGAACAAGTGTTTGTTATTGCATCAACAAAGAAAATTGGAGTAAAATGAAAGCTATTATGCAAGTATTTTTAAATCAAGATATTAAAAAAGAAACATGTTGTTAAAAACAACAAAGCAAATAAAATTATAATCGAATTAAAGCAATCAAAATGAAAAAAGAGCAAGAATTAAAAGACATTGTAAGAGAACGTTATGCAAAAATAGCAGAACAAGGAAAAGTAGAAAACGCTGCATCTTGTTGTGGTGCTACTACTCCATCTAATAAAGTTTATAATATTATGATGGATGATTATACAGAAACAGATGGATATGTAGAAGATGCAGATCTTGGTTTAGGTTGTGGTTTGCCAACTGAATTTGCAATTATTAAAAAAGGAGATACCGTTATAGATTTAGGATCTGGAGCTGGAAATGATTGTTTTGTTGCAAGACATGAAACTGGAGCTGAAGGAAAAGTAATTGGTATTGATTTTACACCAATTATGATTGAAAAAGCACGTATAAATGCAGAAAAATTAGGTTACAATAATGTTGAATTTAGACAAGGAGATATTGATGCAATGCCTGTAAGTGATAATGTTGCTGATGTAGTTGTAAGTAATTGTGTTTTAAATTTAGTGCCAAACAAACAAAAAGTGATTGGTGAAATTTACAGAGTTTTAAAACCAGGGGCACATTTTAGTGTATCTGATATTGTTTTGGTTGGTGAATTGCCAGATGCATTAAGACAAGATGCAGAAATGTATGCAGGTTGTGTTGCAGGAGCAATTCAGAAAACAGACTATTTACAATTGATAAAAGATCAAGGTTTTGAGAATATTAAAATTCAGAAAGAAAAACCGATTGTAATTCCTAATGATATTTTAAGCAAATATTTATCAGAAGAAGAAATGAATGATTTTAACAAAGGAGCAACAGGTATTTTTAGCATTACTGTATTTGCAGAAAAACCAGGAGAGAAACAAGAAAAAAAGTTGGTAGCTTTATCAGAAATTGAAGCATCATCTTGTTGTACACCAACAAGTGGATGTTGTTAATTGTTTATTATAATACAAATAAAACTTAAAATCTCAAGATTTCTCTTGAGATTTTTTTTTGTTTGAAAACAGGTGTTTTTCCTTGTTGATTTTCTCTTTAAAAAAAGCTAACTTCGCTAACGCCGATTATAAGTCATTAAAACGACACATAATCGTCTTAAGTTAGCAGTTATTTGAGAAAAACGATATGACTAATCTTGAAATAATAGGAA
Source organism: uncultured Polaribacter sp. (assembly GCA_965367085.1). Taxonomy (GTDB): domain Bacteria; phylum Bacteroidota; class Bacteroidia; order Flavobacteriales; family Flavobacteriaceae; genus Polaribacter. Next base: position 42,137 of record CBDUHF010000005.1, on the reverse strand, counting down.
AATTAAAAGAATCCACCTTTACAGACGAAGATGGAGAAAAATACCAACTTGAATTTCAAGATGGATTAACTGATTCTGAAATTGAACAACTAAAAGAACAATTCCCAAATAAAAATATTGACAGCGAAATAATCGAAATACTTAAAGTAACAAAAGGTTGGGATGGTTATGGTCCTGAAATGGTTTATTTCGACTCAATTGGACAATTTGGATTTTGGGAATTATCCGCAAATTCTCTTACGCTTGGACACGATGGATTTGGAAATCATTGGATTTTGGACTTAAATGAAAATGGAAAACCTAATAAAGTGTTCTTTGCTTGTCACGACCCAGCAGTATTTGTTGTCCACTCACAAAACTTGAATGAATATCTAAAGCACTTATTGGAATTTTATGAAAGCCCGGACAAATGTCATATGAATGAAATTCACGACAAAACAGTTATGACAATTTGGGACGAAAACAACTTGTGCTCACCCAAAACTGAATTTGAAAATAAGAATCCTGAATTTAGAGACTTTCTGAAAAAATTTGACGAAGAAGAATGGACTGTAGCTGACTTGAGAAAAGGAAAAAATAAAGATGGCTTTGCTTGGGGAAAGTTTGGTGCAAATCAATTTACGGAAAGGCATCCAACCGAATTAGTTTGGGTAATAAAGAATAAGAAAAAAGGCTTTTTATCAAGACTTTTTGGGAAATAAAAACAACTGCTAACACCGTATATAGTTTATGTAACCCATTTGCAGTCGTTTTAAAAGAAGTGGTTTTGGGCAGGATATAGTTAAGGTTTATAGCTATTTCCTGTTCTCCTACTATTATTTTTTCGGTGATGATTTCAATAATTTTACGTTTTTGTAGTTTGGTAAGTTTACTCCAATTTTCATATAATGATCTTGCTTCTTCTATGATATAACCACTAGATTTAAATTGATCATTCAATGCAAATATCTCTCCTTCTAATTCTGGAATTTTCATTTTAAGTCGTTTTATTTCTCTATTTGGTTTGTCATAAAACTCATTAAAACGATCAGTTTCAATTTGTCCCTTTTCATGCAACTCAAATATTTTTTCAATTTTACCTTCTAACTTTTCAATCTTAGATTCAATAATTTTTATTTCCTCTTTTTTCTCATTTATGACAGTATGGGTTCCATCAAAATATCTATTTACTTCTTCTTTAGATAAGATAAATTCTGTGAGTTGTTCTTTAAAGATTTCTTCAATATCTTCTATTCCAATTTTACGTTTGCATTTTTTACAAGTGTATTTTGGATTCCCAGATGGGATATACATTTTACCACCACATTCACAAAACAAATAACCTGTAAACAAATGTACTTTTCTATTAAGCGGTTGAATCCTCCCTTTTTCCTGTTTGGTAATTAATAAATTTACTTCGTCCCATAATTCATCAGAAACAATTCTTGGTGCTTCATGTATGTACCATTCTTTCTTATCACGTATTACAGTTTTTCCTTCTTTATTAATTTTAGTATGATGAGACCGTCTAATTCCTTTGGTTGTTGGATCTTTGAGTAAACGCTTAATTGTTATTCCCGAAAACAGACTATTTCGTTTTGTTCTGTATCCCTTATCATTTAAAATTTTTGCAACCGTTCCAAACCGTTGATGTTCTAAATACAGCGTATACATCATTTTTCGAATTGGGGCTTCTTTTTCATCAAGTTCCATTTCTTCTTTCCCAGCACGTTTATACCCAAAAGGAATAGCACCCATTACCTTTCCCATTTTAGCTCTCACTTCTACTGAGGAATTGATACGCTCCACAATATTTTCTCTTTCCCATTGGCTCATTGCAGAAATGATAGTATAGAAGAATCTTCCTGAAGGAGAACTGGTATCAATAGATTCATGTAAAGAAATCAAATCGGCATTGTATTCTTGAAAATGATCTGAAAATTCTAATAGTTCTTTTACGTTTCTTGCAAGTCGGGCAATTTTAGAGAAGATTAGGCCTTGTATATGTCCGCTTTGAATGTCTCTTAACATTCGTTGAGCTTCATGATGTGCCATTACACTTTTTCCACTTACTGCTTCTAAATGATATTCTTCTACAATTTCCCATTCTTTCAAATCAGCATACATTTTAGCTTTTTGCAAATGATGCTCAGGACTGTCTGAATTTTGCTGTAATTTGGTGGACACACGAATCCACACCCCAACTCTTTTTTTCATTGTTTACTTATTGACATTCAATGTCTAAAGTAACACTAAAGTTTTAAAAGTTAAAGTTAAAAGTAGCTTAAAAGCCATTTTGTCAAATAAAAAACCTCTTTATAATTTCTATTTGGAAACACCTTTAAAATCTTCAAAAAAATCGGCTAAACTTATTTTATGAACTTCTAAAATTTTAAGTAAACTTTTCATCGTAAAATTAGTCCCTTTTTCCATTTTCCAATAGTGCATTCTTCCTATGCCATTTTCCCAAGCAAAGACTTCGTAACTACTAAAACCTGCATCAATTCGTAGTTTTTTTATTTTAGCTGCTATTTTTTCAATGACAGGGTCAAGCGTGGTTTCTTCTTTAGATTTCTTTTGTTTTTGTGCCATAGAGTTCTATATACTAAATAAGAACAAAGGTGGCTTTTGGTTTTTATTCAATTTACACATTAAAATATACACAATTTAATAAACTTTTATTATGTTTGCTTTTTAACTTAATAAAAACAAAACATTATGAAAAAAATCTTATTTATTTTAAGTCTTGTAGTTCTTACAAGTTGTGGTTCAAGTTCTAAAGTAGTACAAAAAGAAGTGCCTAGGTATAACCCAAATTTTGATTACACACCTCAAGATCGAGCCAATCCACGAAGTGCAGACATTACCATTGCACTACTTAATCCAGTTTTTGCAGACAAAAATCCTAATTTAAGAGTTCAACCTTATTCTACGTTTATAGAAAATATGGCTGATGACTTTGAAGAAATGCTTATTGCTAAAGGTTTTTCATTACGTGGGCCTTTTAAAAACCGTGATGAAATGGTTTATGGAGATAAAAAGAACTCTGATATTGCAATTGAGATTAGAATTAGTTTAAAAGACGAAGGAAACTTAAAACTCAAACAAGAAACGAATTGGGCACAAGTTATTAGTAAAAATGCACCAAATCATTATAAGGTTTCTGGAACATTCTATCACTTTGGTAATATTATCATTGAAGCAACAGATCCTTTTACTGGAGAGAAGTTTTGGAAAAAAACAATAGCACTTCCTCGTAAAGAAATTATTACTCAAGGAAGCAAAACGTGGACAGGAAAACCAACGCCAAGGCAGATGATGTCAGAAGATACAGGGGTGTATAACCCTACAGCAAAAGCACTAGAAGAATATTATCAAGAAGCTATTAAAACTGCCTATAGGCATATTGATGTTAACGAAATGAAAATGATAAAAACAGAGATTCAAAAATCAAGAAAAAATTAATATGGAAAACCAAGAACAAAATCAAAAAAGAGAAGAAGCTATTAAAGATATGAAAATGTATCTAGCAAATGATTGGAATTTAAAGGAGGAAACACCAGAGTATTTTTTATTGACACGCAATACAGCATCAACTACGGTGCATATTTTATTAGCATTTTTCTTTTTTTGGATGGCATTTATACCAAATATTGTGTATCATTTTTCTAAAAAAGAGAAGAAAAAGATATTGAAATAAGAAAACTTTAAGTCACGTAATGAAAAAAGCGTTACAAAATTATTAAGCTAAAGGCAGTGATTTTTTATCACTGCTTTTATTAATTTTATAAGATTTTCTTTTCATATATTTTTGATTGTGAATTTGAAAAGAAGTTATTCTATAATTTATTCTTATGTTATACTATAAATAGATAAATAAAATAAATAAATAAATATGGAAATAATTGATGTAATTAATATAATACAATTTATACTTTTTATTATAGCAGTTAAACTCTTTCTAGAAATAGAATCTAATTACTAGATTCTATTTTTTTTGAAATAAATCCAGAGAGACGTTTATCAATTTTAAAATATAAATACCCAAATATTGAGGCATTAAAAATACCTACAGATGATGAAGTAATCAACTTAACATCTGCCCAAGAACCTTCAAAATATTTCCATTCAAAAATAGTAGAAAAAAGTAGAAAAAGAATAAGGCTACCACTAAAAAACATTCCTATTGATGCTATAATTTGTTGCCTTATAAGTATTTTTATATAAACCGTATTAAGGTTATCCAGATACTTTTTCTTTCCTTTTGAACCAAGAGTATTAACTTTAAAGTCTTCTTTATATAAAGACCTAGAAGTAAACATATATAAAGTTACTAAGAAGAGAATTAGACTAAATATTAGTATTAAATTTTGCATAAATTAAATTGTTTTAATTAAATATATATAACGAATCTTTAAGAGATTCAAGCGTAAGACTTAAAATTCTAGTACTATCTTGAAAAAAGTATTTATGAAAAAATTCATTTTTATTTATTTCATTATCAATCAAATCATTAAATCTATTCGAGAATGTTAAGGATTCGTTTTTACCAATTTCAAATCTTAGTTTTTTTATAAATCTTCGTGTTCTCCATCTCAATGCTAGTGTATCAAAAGCGAATGGTATTACTTCATCAAACGTTACAATCTGATCATAATATTTTGACCAGTTTGTTTTACTAACAATATCTTTACTATTACAAGCTAATAGAACTATTAAATTAGCTTTTTCTCTTGGACATATAAACCAATTAGGAGGTATTATTTTTTTATTTGAATCAAAAAAATACTTTCTTCCTAGTTTTTTTTCTCTAGGTTCAGAATGGCTTATAACTAATTTATTTTCAGTGTTTATATAATCATATTTCAATTCATTGCAATAATCGTTTAAGCAATCTTTATTATTAGATGTAATTGAAATCAAATTTGAAGTAGATTTTAGTATCTTACCTAAAAGGCGAACAGTGTCTTTATCAGAATCTCTACTTTTAATTAGAACTATAATAGATTCTTCTCGACTGGAGTATTTTTTTAAAACCATTTAATTCTTTTATCTTTTAATCTATTGATAGTAATTTTTAAATTAAAGTATGTTTTAATCCAAAATTTTCCTTTTGAATCTAAAGAGTTTATACTTTTAATTACATCTTCTAAATTCTCATCTTTTATCCCCAAATAATGAAGTTTTTTTATTTTTCCTTTGTTTTTAAGAATAGTCAACTCTCTCATTAATTCTTCAGCTATTATTTTTTCATAATTTGAATTTTCAGATTTATTTTCTTCAATAAAAACACTCAAATCTTGTTCAATACTTTCTAGCTTTTCGTTTCTATATAAGGGGTTTGCTTTAAGGCTATTTAATATGGTTCCACTAATATAATCATCACCTTCAGCCTTATCAACAAATTTAATATTAAATTTATTACAGTCATTTATCATATCATCCGTAATATCTCCTTTTGTAAATAAAACTAAAGGAAGTTGGTCGTCAATCTTATGACACTCTACCAACACTTCAAGCCCGTTTATATTTTGTTCACCTAAATCTAAATCGCAAGCAAGAAGATCCAATTCATTATCTCTCACCCAATCATAAGCTGCATCTGGATTAGGTGAAATAAAAGCTTGTTTTCTGCCATCTTGTAATAGCTTACTCTCTAACCTTATTAACATTTCAGGCCTATCATCAATAAGACCTATGACACTTGTTGATTTTGTAAAACTATAATTTATCATTATTCATTGTTATTTTGTAGATAGTGTTTAAACTTAATTTTGAATCCAACTCCTTTGTTATCTATTCCGTCAATTAACTCTATATGTGCATCGTTTTTATCTACTATTTTTGATACATTGTAAAGCCCAATTCCACTTGCATTGCGTTTTGATCTAGTTGAAAATCCCAAGTCCCATATTTTATCTCTGTTTGGGAAAGGTATACCAATTCCATTATCTTTAAAAGTAAGAAACACATAATCAACCCCTTTAATTTCTAGCCTATAAGTACTTATATCAATTTTTGCTTCTTCAATTTGATTTGACAAATTTATAGATTCCTTACTATTTTTTACCAAGTTTTGTAGTATTCTAATAATGTCACTTGGAATACATTTTATGTTACATTTTGAACCAGGTGTAAAACTGACCTTAATATTATTTAAATCTTCTTTTGAGAGAATACGAACTATTAGCTGTACAATGGTATTTAAATTTGTTATTTCCCATGAAATATGTTTTACTTTTAAGAATTTGAAAGCTTTTTCACTTGAAATAATACTTTTAATACTCAAATTCATACTATTAATATATTTCATAGATAAATTTATTCTTCGGTCAATTTTTGAGGAACTATCATTAAGAGTAGCTTCAATTGAAGACTCAATAGTATCACATACAAGTAAAATGTCATGAAAAATCCTGCTCCTTATTGCAATATTTTTTACATCCTTATCTTTTAATTTATGAAATTCACTTTGTTTCACAAAAACTGTTATTAACCCATAAAGAATAAAGAATTTACATATAAAACCAATTGCATAAAGTAAGATTATAATAAAAGATAGTATTGGTGACTTGTCTAATAAAGATATGAAAAGTACAAAAGAAAATAGTTGAATAATAGCGAAAAGTTTAGAAAAAAAAACTAAAGTATTATCCCCATTATACTCTGTAGTTAGTTTTTTTAAATATAAATGAAAGCCATATAGAGCAGTAAACATCATAAATGAATATAAAACTCCTGTAGTAATTACAATTACTACATTAACTTCAATAAATAAATAAAAACCTAATACTAATGTTAAGATAAATAATCCTATTTTAAATATATTATTTTGAAAAATTAGAGATAGATTTCTGATTATACCTTTATTACTCTTTATAGATACTAATGTAGCATCAAAAATTATATAACCACCAAATAGGTCTAGGGTCATACATATTACTAACGAAAATATTTCAATAGACTCATTGAAGTTTTTACCATAGAGAAAACCTAATATTAAATCTATAAGTATTGGTAGTGATATTAAAGCCCAGCCTAAGGTTAATTTTCTTGATTTTGTAAGCCCCAATTTATAGCCTCTCATTAAAATAATACTAATAAAGATTAGTATTACTAATTGAGCAACTTCTATATAAGATTTATCCAAAATAACTTATTTCTTCTAAAGATAAGAAAAAAAGATGAATATCAAATTTGATAGTATTAAAAAAAACACTAATTACTATCACTTCGCCTTAAAAAATTATAGCCAATACTGAACGAATACCACAGCTGGTCATTGTAAATCCAATTTTTTGCTATTTCACCTCCCCCTTTATCCCATCCAGCAACAAAACCCATTTGAAAAGAGTTAAATTCAACAAAACTTCCAATACTGAAAGTTCTTGCGAATACTAAACCATCTTCAACATTACTTGGAGTTGTTGTAGATTCATCAATAACATTATTGTTGTTTATACCAATGGTTGTAACTCCTGCAGTTATAACTGGAAAATATAAATAAATTGGCTTATATCTATTTAATCTTTTTCGTAAACCAAAGTAACCTCCTAAAGAAATTTCTGGAGTGATTTTCATATTTTGTTCTTTTATATTAGGTCTTATTTTAAAAGGAATTGAAAGCGAGGCTCCATAAGCAAATTGTATTGGAGTTTGATATCTTTTTTGAATATACCCCTTTTCTATATGTTTATTAAACTTATCTTTTTTTAGCCAAAAAACTTTATCTTGATTACTAACATCTACATAGTTTTTTATAAACCTAGTTGAGTATCTTATTGTATCACTACTTGTAAAAAATCGTTTAAACCATCCCTTTTTATTCCAAGATTTTATAAATGTAATTTCATTGGCTTTTTTGTAAATAGAATCTTTAGTAAAAGGGATTTTAGTTTTAATTTTATTAATCTTGATTTCTTTAAGTTTAACAATTGAATCCCTTTTGTTTTTTAAAAAGGATTTTTCAGTATCACTTAAATTAGGTAGAATTTTATATAAATCGAGAACTGAATCAGTTTTTTTATTTATTTCTGTTATTTGAGTTAATGAAACCAAATCAACATTATTAATTAGAGATTTTAGTTTAGTGCTATCAATTCTTCTAATAAAATTATATCCACCACCAAACTTAACTAGTTTAAGTAATACATATTCAAATTCATTATTTTCAATTTTAGCGGTTTCTTCTCCAATTACATTAAATCTATATTTATCAGCTGTCCATATATTGTCAGACATATTTACAGTCCCATTAAATTCTCTTAATTGAATATACCCTTTAAATTGATAATCAAACTTTTCTTCAGAGTTATTCTGATTATTTTGTGCTATAACTATTTTTACGAAAAGTAAAGAGATTATTATAGTTAAGTATTTTGTTTTCATTTTTTTTGCAATTTATTTTATTTATCGTTTTTAATTTAAAATCTAGAATTAAAAGTTTCACAATCCCATTTATGACCTTTTTCACTTCTAACAGCAATGAGTATCTTCTTACCATCTGTTCGAACATTTACAAGACCATAAATAATTCCATCAATTAGGTTCAAATAACTTAAATTCTTCACCTCATCACTTGGGTTTAAATCGCCTGCATTCGTTGTTTTATAATTAACCCAAACTTCACTTATATCATCAATAAATAAGTTATTTTCTATTGAACTATCTTTTGGATGATTAATATTAGCAGCATAAGGTTGACCAATTTTTAAACTCCTTGCCAATTCAGTAGAATAGATGAGAGGAGTTTTTAACGAATCTCCATTTGTAGTTTTAAAACCAGTAATAGCAGACATCGATAAAACATTTGGTCTTGGGTGAGAGTGGGACTCATTATCACCACTTGAAATTATAGTAGCCGCTGCATTAATACTTTCTAGGAATTTATATGAAACATCATCGCTACCATGGTGACATGCTTTAGAAACATCTGAAGAAAATTCTTTTTTATCATGGTATTTACTAAGTAAATCTTGACTTTTCTTATTTAGATCTCCTGTTAGTAATATTTTAAAATTCTTATATTTCAAATTTAGTGCAACACTATTCCCATTTGAATTTTTACTAGTGCTTCCAAGATTAAAAAGCTCAAAATCTCCACTACTATTTTTATCTAAAATTGGACCTAAAACTTTAATCTCAACATTGGATTCATTTGGAGCATAATTTTTAAGATATTGATTTCCTCCTTTGGTGATATCATAACCTAGAATATTGATATTATTAGTAGCATTACTCTGTATAACATCATTAATAAAACCTCCCCATTCACCCTGAAGTTTTGGATAGACACCTTCTTCTAAAGCATCCTCGAAGCTTTTTTTGTCAGTAAATACAGTCTTTAACTTTCCATTCTCTTTAATACCCAAAGACCTTCCTTTTCCTTTAGCTAAAGTTACCCAAGAAATTCCTGAATGATAGAAATTAGAAACATTAACCTTGTCTAAATTGAGTTCTTTTTTTGCCTCTTCTGAGGGATTTATTAAATCCCATAAACCACCATAATGATCTGCGTCACAATGAGAAACAATCATGTCGTCTATAACTATTTCATCTAATCCATAATCCTTATTGAATTTCCAATCTACGAAATCTGCTGCGTTTTTGCGGGCTGGTTGTTTTCTTCTGATATAACCACCATCAATCATTAAGTGTTTACCTAATTTATTATCTTCTCCGTCAGGACATTTAATTAGAATTCCATCACCTTGTCCAACATCTATAATATAGATTTCTAAAAGTGATTCATTTCCATAAGAATTTGGTTCAATAAACCCATAATGACCTCTTCCTTTGCACTTAACCCAACCATCACTGTTTTTAATGCTCTCATCAACTTGTATTCTATCTCCCCATAAAAGTTCAACTTTTATATATTTATCTTCATAATTTTTCCTTGTGAATTTAGCAGTATCTTTTTTTACATATTTTATTTTCATAACATCTATTAAATTATTAATTAGTAACTCACTAAAAATAAGAAAAATATGAATATTAATCATACTTATAAATAGGTATTTTTAAATTATAGCTTTCCTTCTAATGAATAAAATTTAAAGAAAAAACATCAGAGTATTTTCTGATAACAAAAATACCTATCAAAAAGGCGGTTATATTGTAAACAAAAAACTGCCTAATAAATATTTTAGGCAGTTTTTTTATGAGTAAGATTTCAGTATTGCTCTAATCCCTTAAATAATAATGTGTCATTCCTAAACTAATTGCATCAAACATTCCTTGGTGGTGCTGTTCACTATGTCCAAGTTTCCAAGGTCTAGGTAATTGTGATTTGAGTTTCGGAAACCATTCAGAAATACTAACTGCAATTCCATATTTTGTCGTTTTTCCAAATTGCTCAAAAACATTTTGAATATGTTCTCTAGAATATTGATACACATTAATGTCTTTACTATTACAAGCCAATACGATATCTTGGATGAGCTTAGTAACTCGTTCACGCTTTCTAGAGTTCTTAGCACTTGGATCTTCTAAAATTACTACATCTGGCTGTAACTCATCAATTAATTTTTCAATAAATGCTTTGCTTTTTCTAGAACACATAGGACGTATGCGAACTAACTGTTGATACAAAAGCTTTTTAGGGTTCTCAAAAATTGCATAACCAACACCTAGTGCATTCGGAAATAATGCACATACTATTTTCTCGCCCTTTTTCATCGTTCTTCTTTCAACAAGTTATCAAATAGGTTTTCAAAGAATTTTATTCTCGCTTTTACATCAGCAGTAGGCTCTAATTCATCTAATGAAATTAACAGTTCTGGTAATTTTTCCTTAAATTGATATTTCAACATATCCACAGTTTTAGGGAATAAGTCAACCATAGACTTGCCAAATAGGAGGATGTATGTTAAAATTATAGTAAGGTTGATGGAATGTTTACCTTCCTCTATTTGATGAATTAATGTACTATCAACCCCACCGAGCAGATGTGAGATATCTGTTTGGGTGACAGTTGCTTGTTTACGAATTCTTCGTAAATTATTCAATTTGTTCATATATGATTAAGACACTACAGGGTTAGGTATAATAATTTCTGTAGTGTCTTTTTCTATTCTATCAATAATACAAACCATTTATATACTGGAACTCCTTAAAAGTTCTATTTTTTAATTTATGATGAATGCAACGATTGTATTTTGTGAAAGATGTTTACATCTTTCTTTTTCTTTTCCCATAATTCCATTCGTTCTATTCTTTTTTATTGGAATTACAGAACTGTTTTCTGTTTATTTTTTAACTTACCTCATTTGATTCACATACCCTGTTTTTACTCAATTTTTTTCTTGATTTTATATATAAATACATCATAAAAAACAGTTTCTAGTGTAATAAATTAACTTTTCTTTTTTAGTTTTTTTCTGATGGTTGTATATCCCTAAATTTTTATTTTTCATAGATAAAACCTTAATTTTATTTCTGTTTTCTTTCTGTCTTTTTCTTTTGTAGTGTTTATTTTGTAGTGTGTAGATTTTGCATTGATATCTTAATAAAGCTGCATAGCTTTTTTAAATATGGAGTGAAAAAGTAAACAACCTCGGGGCAAGCCCAGAGGCATTGTTTACTAAAATAATTCAAGCTGATGATTAACTTTCAACTTTTTATACTCTTTCTCAATTCCTTGATTCTTTACATAGTTTGAAATCATATCCTCTGTCCCATGATGACCTACTGTATTAGTGAAATAACCTTTACCCCAAAATTCTCCACCCCAAAGCTGTTTCTTTACTTCTGGACATTCTGAAAAAACTTTACGCGCAACCAAACTTTTTATGATACGAGCTATCTTTGTTACACTATAGGTCGGAACGGACTGAATCAAAAAATGAACATGGTCATTATCTGTACCAATCTCCAAAAATCTAATATCATAACGCAACTCAATACCTTCACAAGTAGCAACTAAAACTTTATCTACTGATTCACTTACAACTATACGCCTATAGTTTGTACTGCTTACTAAATGATATAACAATTTTGTGACATTATGACTCTTGTGAATATAAATACTATCTTGGGACATAAAGCACAAGATAATAAAACGAGGCAAGCCTCGGGGCATTAAACCCTAAAGAGAGTAAATTTCTTATGCAACTTTTGCAATAAAAAAACACCTCTTGGGTGCTTTTTTAATAGTTTTCATTGGGGTTATGCAAATTTCTCTGCTTCATAATTTCTCGATGCCGCTCACTATCCGTCAAAAAATGTGCTTTCTTATTTGAAGTATATAAGGGAAGCCTAGTTGTTTTTGCTTCTTTGCGTTTTAATCCATAGAAAATTTTAGAAGACATTCTTCGTTGCTCAGCAGATACTAATAAATGACCTTGCTCATTGGTTACAGTGATGATTCCTTTCTCAAGTAACCCCTCAATACCACTTGAAATGGTTCGGATAGATAAATTTGTTTTTTCTTCAAAAAATCGCTGTGCAATCCAATCTCGTTTTTTGTAACTCTTGGTTCGCTTATCATACCAGCCATAGGTTTGACGGATAATTACTAATAGAATACACATTTCTGAAGGTTTTAGCATTTTTAAATACTGATCGAATATATAATTTGGAACATTGGTATATGACATTTTAGGACTATAGCAAATCCTCTTAAACCTATATATACAGGGTGTTTTAGGAATGTCCTGTATTTATAGAGGTGCAACATTTCGATAAGATGCTTATCAATGACTGTACTACTTCCCACAAAATTATCTGACCAACAAATCAAACAGTTTCAAGATTTGTATTTAAAAAAGTATGGGAAAACAATCAGTTTACAACAGAGTGAAGAATTGGGTTTATATCTAATGCGATTAATTCATGTAGTCTATCGGTAATTTTTCAATTCTCATCACTATGATATACTTATAAAGCTACACCGTAAAAGGAACAACTATAAAATATTTAAACCCAACAAGGGGCAAAGGATGATTTACGGTGTAGCGCTTTAAATACATTCCTTTGTCCCTTTTTGAGTCTCATAATTATGCATACTAAAAAAGACATAAAATATTTTATATACGCACGAAAGTCAACAGAATCTGATGACAAACAAATGGCCTCCATTGAAGACCAGATTGCAGAAGCTACAAAACTAGCAACACAATTGAATCTTGAAGTAGTGGACATTATTTCTGAATCAAAGTCTGCAAAAGAGCCAGGAAGAAATGGTTTTAATGAAATGATTGCACGGATTCGAAACAACGAAGCTCAAGGAGTATTGACTTGGAAATTAAATCGTTTGGCACGGAATCCCATAGATGGAGGAATTGTGATTGATTTATTACAAAAAAATACCATCAAACATATTCAGACGTATGGAAAAGAATATCTTCCAACAGACAATGTGATTATGATGTATATCGAGTTTGGAATGTCCAATCAATTTTCCAATGATTTGTCAGTAGATGTGAAACGAGGAATGCGACAAAAAGCAGAAAGAGGATGGTATCCTTGTGCTGTATTGCCAATTGGATACATTCATAACGTAGGAAAACAATTAGAAGATGAAATTATTCCAGACCCAAAACGATTCCCACTAGTTCAACGCTTATGGAAATTATTACTCAAAGGGAATTATTCTGTATCCGATTTAAAACGTGAAGCCAAAAAGATGGGACTTGTAAATCGAAAAGGAAAATCGTATGCATTAAATACCTTTGCAAAACTTTTTGAAAATGAGTTTTATGCAGGGTATTTCAGTTGGAGGAATAGTGAAGGAGTTTTGACTCAATTAGAAGGCAAACACAAAAGAATGATTACACATTCAGAATTTAAAAAAGGGCAGGAAATCTTAAAAAATAAAGGAAGACCTACTCGAGTAAATTCTTATGATTTTCCGTATCGTGGTCCACTTTCTTGTGGGGAATGTAATTCTCCAATTACTGCGGAGCATAAACTACAAATTAGATGTACTAATTGTAATACCAAGTTTTCTTTTAAAAACAGAACTTCTTGTAAATCCTGTGAGTTAGCAATTCAAAAAATGAAAAAACCTACAATTACAGAAAAAGTCTACTATCGCTGTACCAAGCGAAAAAAGAAGTGTCGCCAGCCTTATATAGAACAAGAAAAACTTACTGAAATTATTATCAAACATTTACAAGATATTTATATTGATGAAGATTTTTTTAATCTTGCGATTGCTTGTTTAGACGCTACAGAAAAAGAAGATGCAGTAGATACTCAAAAACTAAAACAAAGTTTGTTAAAACGTAAAACAGAGCTTTCTACGAGGCGTGATGGACTCATTACCCTTCGGCTGAATAACGAAATTAGTGCTGAAGAAATGAAGGCAACCAAATCTCAAATAAATGAGCAAATGGAAGAATTAGAAAGCAAACTAAAAGATATAGAAATCGTTACTTTTTCTTGGCGTGAGCAAACAAAAGAAACACTGAAATTTAATTTAAAAGCGATTGAAATTTTTAAAAAAGGAGACAGTAACAAGAAAAAAGAAGTATTGTCGAATTTTGGTTCGAACCTGAAATTAAAGGACAAATCGCTTTATTTTATACGGGATTATCGATCTGAGGTCATTCAAGAATGGCATCGTCTATACTGTTCTAAAATAGCAGGGTTCGAACCTGAAAAAAGCCCACTTTTTAAGGGTGAAAAGGTTGATTTAAGTAATTTTGAAGCAGTAACTTCGAGAGTGCTCCCCCGTCTTAAGTTCGTTCGAACCTAGAAACACCATTTATCATCATAAATTTATACCAAATATTCGTGCGTGTGTAAATACTGGAAACTGCCTTTTGGTAGTTTTTTGTTTAAAAATGAAAACTTACATCACACCATTAAAATCTAAGGTTTTAGATTTTTTTGTAGAGTATTTACCTACAGTATATTTTGGGGTGTTTAATTTTTTTGCAATTTTAGAAGTGGTAAAAATAATTTGAAAATCTTTATTTTTAAATTTATCTAACTCGGCTATTTCAATTATTTTCTTTTGAAAGTTTTTACTTCTCTTATCCACCATTCCTTTATCTTCAATATTGTCACAAAGAATAAATTTAGGGTATCTAAAAAAATCTAATTCTATTGAAGCAAAAAATATTGCAAATCGAACAGAATTTTTTAAAATTACCATAGAACTAGCAGAAAATCTATTTCTACCATCTAAATAAAATGTATTATCTCTAAAATTTACTGTAACCTTACGTCCGTTAATAAATTTCTCTTCGTATTTACCATCAGCTTTGATTAATTCTAAAGCGTATTCATTTATTTTGGTATAGGCTTTAGAAGCATTTATCCTTTGTAATTTTGAAAACTTTTCAATTTCCGAATTTAAGATTTCAATTCTGGCTTGTAATTGAGATTGTCGTATCCTATATTCTTCATAAGAAGATACTAATTCAAGTTGTTTCTCTTGATATTTAATCTCATATATGAGGTTACTTTTCTTTTGGATTAATTTATCAATTAAATTATTTGATGAACTTCTTGTCTTATTTGTAAATAAATCAAATTCTCTTTGCGAATTTCTCAGAGCACTAAGTATAGTTCTTAACTTTTCTTTTAGTGATATTATTTCAGTATCTCTTTGTTTTATTAAATTTCTGGACTCTTTTAGTTGCATTTCTAATTCTAATTTCATCCTTGTAAACCTACTTAAATTTACGGCATCATTTAGCTCAAGTTTGCATAAATCACAATGGTTGTCATCTGTTTTAACTATTTTTTCTAAACAAGAGGGGCAATATTCTAAAGTTAATTTTCCAAATGATTGCCTTGTTCTAATAGATTTATTTATATCATTTATCTTATCTTCGATTACTTTTATAAACTCCATACTATCTAGATAATCAGTTTCTAGATATTCTATTTTACTTCTAATTGCTTGATACTGGTTTTTGTCTTTTTTCAGGTTTATTCGAAGTGAATCAAGTTCCTTTTTGGTATCTGATGGTTTAGTATTTTCAATTAATTTTTGAGGATTTTGTAGGCTTTCATTAATCTTTCCGAGTTGGTTTTCTAATTTTTCAATATTCTTAACAATTTTTGAGGAATCAAAGTCAAATGAAGAATGCTCAAAAACATCTTCTAGTGCTTTTACTTGAGATTTTATACTTGAAGATTCTTTTTTAGTTTCCCTTAATTCTTTTTCAAATCTTAACTTATCATCATTATATGTACCTAATAATAAATTCCCAATAGCATCTCTTACTAACGGAGAATCAAAATCTTCATTTCTCATAAGCGCATTTAGAGAACTAAGTTGGTCAACATATAAAAGTCTGAGTATCTGATTTAAAGTTATGGTTTCTAAATTATCAGTTGAAATCTCAGGAAAATTAAGTATATCAAAGATTATTTGACTAAACGTTTCTTGCTTATCTGTTTTAGAGTATGGATATACTTTCCATCCAGAAGTATATGATTTTATTGCATCATCAAGTTTTGCAATATTAACATACATAGGTCTTTTAGACATAACATCTTTTCTTTCATTTTTATCTAAATTTCTCCTAATGGTAACATTGACTTCATTAATTAATAACTCAGCAAGAACATAATCACAAGATTTAGCCTCTGGTAGCCATTCTGTAAAATCTCCACCTAAAACAAAAAAAATAAAGCTAGAAATAGATGATTTACCTGTACTATTATCTCCGCTAATAATATTTGTTTTTGAATCAAATTTTTCATGATATACATAAGTATCGCCTTGAACAATTATTAATTCATTAAGTCTAAGAGTGCTCATATCTATATTCTGTAAGTTTTGTTCTTTCTTTCAATTCTCTTAATGAAATTTTATTAAAATAAATTTTTATTAATTTTATCACTTCTGATTCGGTTTCAGTTAATTTATCTATATCAATATTCGTTAAACTTTTATTTCCAATTATTAAATTTTGATTTTTATATGTTTTAGCATTAACTAAACCATGAGTTATCAATGAATTTACACTGATTTTTTGAATATCTTTTAATCTTTTATAAATCGTTTGAGAATTTTTTACTTCATTGTATTTATTTTGAAACTTAATTTTTTTAAATACCCTAAGTTCATTAGGCAAAGATACTTTTCTTAAATCTTGAGGAAATAATAAATAATAATCATAAATACTAAAACGATCGTTTTCAAAAGTAATATCAGCAAATTCGTTTAATAAAATTAAATTTCTATTAATGCAATGGTAAACATCAGTTAAAGGATGGTAAATAAGCATAATTTTAATCCCAAGTAATATGGCAATTGCCAGTTAAAAAATAAATCATTCCAATAATATCATCAGGATAAATATTTAATACATTTTTAGATGACAGCATCAATTCAACAGGTTTAACAACTTGTTCATCCATTATTTTAGAAATTTGTGCCTTAGAATACCCTTCATCTATAGCAGGATTTACATGAAGTAAAAACAATTTCCATACTTGAGCTAAAATATAAGCATGAATTTTTTGAGTAGCCTTAGATAATTCATTTTCAGTTAATTCTTTCGCATATCTTTCTTTAAGATGATTTACTCTCCAATATTGTTTTTCATAACCAGCTCTTTTTAGTTTTTCATGGAGTCCTATTACTTTTTCATCTACCACAGATGTATAGTGTTGAATTTTATCTATAAACTCTAAAATAGTTGTACTACCTTCATCTAGTTCTTTTTCAAATTCTTCAACCAAAGCTAAATAATCAGTGTAAGTTTGAGATGTGTTATGTATATGAAGTTCAGGCTTATTAACTTCCATGTTTCCAAAAGAAGCATATTGTTCTGAATCATCTCCAGCGTTTTGCTTTAAATTTGTTTCCTTAATCATTTACTATTTGTTAATTGTCATATCTCCGTTTGACATATATTGTTTAGATTTTTTCCCAGCCTTTTGATTAAGGCTCTTTTTTTTGTCAAACTTTCTACTTTTTTTATTTATTGATATTTTATTTCTTTCTAAATAATCAAGAATTAATAATAATATACAGAGTAGTGCTAGTAATACTGTTAATATAATAGATGTTTTACCTATTTCATATTTACCATGACCATTTAAAATACTAGTTTTAAAATTTGTAGCTAACTGTAAAGTAAAAGAGTTTAATGAAATTAAAAATGATAATAAAACCCAAAAGGCTTTCATATAGCGTCTTATTGGATTGTTAATTTGAGTAATTACCCCAGCAATTAATCCTAATATTAATGAAATTTTCCAATTATTAATTAAAAGTAGAGATACTAAAAAACTAATAAGGAATACAGCAATAGATGTATAAATCCAATTCTTCTTTTTCAATGAAATTTTCTTTTATCCAAATATACGATTATAGATTTAATTACAAAAAATATAAAAAGTGTTCAATTTCTAGTGTTTAAAACTCCCTGTATATAACTATCTAGACAATTGATTTAAAATCGTAGTATGTTTCCTTTCCTAAACCCCGATATTAGTTATTTTGCAGAAACGAACTTTAGAGAAGAGCGAAAACTATTTGGTATCTATCAAAAAGACCGTTTGTTTCATACGGCTATTTTTGGAAAAACAGGAGCAGGAAAAACCACATTGATTGAAACATTAATTTTGCAAGATATTGTATCCAATCGTGGTCTCTTTTTAGTAGATATCCATGGTGATATGAGTACTTCTCTCTTAAAACAAATTCCAGAAGATAGAAAAAAAGATTTGGTGTATATTAATTTGTCGGATTCAAACTTACAATGGAAATACAACCCACTTCGAACTGTTACTTATGAAAAACGTTCTTTGGTCGCTTCTCATATTTTAGATACTTTAAAAAAGTTGTGGAGTAGTGCATGGGGACCAAAATTGGAACATATTCTACGCTATGTTTTACTCTCGTTATTGGATCAACCTACAGCTCATTTTTCAGATATCATTCGAATTTTGCAAGATCCAGAATATCGTGATGTTTGTATTTCTAATTTAGTGAGTGATGAACTCCGTAATTTTTGGCAAAAAGAATTTAAAAATTACAAACCCAATGATTTGATTCCAATTTTTAATAAGATAGGTGCTTTTTTAGCACATCCTGCTGTGAAAAAATTACTCATTTCTAATACAAAAGAATTACAATTAGGAACTGTAATGAACTCTCAAAAGATTTGTATGCTAAGAATTGCCAAAGGTGATATCGGTCAAGATGCTTCTTTTCTCCTGTCGTCCCTTTTTATCAACTCGTTTGCATCTGCATCTTTCTCAAGAGTAATGCTCCCTGAAAATACACGAAAACCTTTTTTCATTTATCTGGATGAATATCCATCCTATATGACTCCAAATATTGGGGTAATGCTTTCTGAATTACGCAAGTTCAAAGTCGGTTTAATACTTGCCTGTCAACATTTAACCATGATAGAACCGAAACTAAAAGAAGCTATTTTAGGAAATGTTGGCACAACGATTTGTTTTCGATTGGGGTTTTCTGATGCTAATTATTTTACCAAAGAGTTTCATCCAATTTTTGAAGCTTCAGATTTTACCAATCTATCTAATTACGAAATTTACCTTCGTTTATTCATTTTAGGGAAAGCTTCTGTGGCTTTTTCTGCTCGAACTCTTCGCTATGCAGATATCTTCTTATAATATCCTGTATATATAGCTTTTCATTTTTGCTTCATACTCTTTTTAAAGAACCTTTAAATAAATAAAAAATGAAATCAACAAACCTTTCAACCCATCTTATGGGTTGCAGTGAAGTAGAGATTCACTACAAACGACCTTTATTTTCTGAGATGAAATATATTACTACTGCTCAAGATGTGAACACCGTTTTAAGAACCTACATTAATCCAAAATTAATTGACGTAAAAGAATTCTTTTGGGTAGTGTTCTTATCAAGAGCAAACTGTGTTCTAGGAATTTCTACCATTAATTGTGGTGATGTTCATGGAGTCACCGTTAATATTCGAGAGATTCTTCAATTAACATTACTCACTCATGCTTCGCAAATTATTGTAGTGCATAATCATCCGTCGGGAAAACTAAAACCCTCTATAAAAGATGAAAAAATCACTAAGAAAATAGCAGATGGAGTCTCTTTATTTGATGTAAAACTTTTAGATCATCTCATTCTAACTTCTGAATCTTTTTTGTCTTTTGCAAATGAAGGAATTCTCTAATTATCAGTTACCAATTGTACTCATAATTCATAATTGAAAATTCGTAAATCTTCCCCTTCAACTTTATTACTTCCTAACCCCAACTATTCTTATGAAAACACCCATTGCCTATTATGGAGGAAAACAAAATATGGTATCTACCATTCTTCCTTTAATTCCAAAACATGCTATATACACAGAGGCTTTTTTTGGAGGTGGTGCGATTTTCTTTGCAAAAGAACCTGTGGAATCTGAAATCATCAATGATACCAATAATATGGTAGTGAATTTCTACGAAGTGGTAAAAACCGATTTTCAATGGTTGAAAACAAGAATTCAAGCAACTGCCTTTTCAAGAGCGACCTATAATGTGGCTTTGACAATCTATAGAATGCCCCATTTATTCAATAAAAAACAACAAGCGTGGGCATTTTATGTAGGAACAAATTTTGGTTTTGGCTGTGCTATTGGTTCTTGGGGTTATGATAAATACGGAAAACAAGCCAAGAAATTATTGAACAAGAAAATGAATTTTAATAGTGATGTATTTAATCGATTAGAAAATACACAGATTGAATGCAACGACGCTTGTAAAGTAATTAAAGCAAGAGATTCTGTGGATACGTTTCACTATATCGATCCTCCGTATTTCAATTCCTGCCAATCTTTTTATAGTGGCTATTCTGAAGCACATTTTGAAGAATTGCTTGAAACCCTTGGAAATATTGAAGGGAGATTTCTACTCAGTTCGTATCCTTCTGAAATTTTGACCAAACACATCAAAAAAAATGGATGGTATACAAAGCACTTTAATAAGCCCTTAACGGCTAAAAAAAGCGTTGCAGGAGAAAAAAGAAAACGTAAAATAGAAGTCTTAACGGCTAACTATTCGCTAAGCGAACCTAAGTAATATGAGTGGAGCAGAAATTACGAATGAAAATCATAGTATTTCCATCTACAGAAAATCATCACCTAAAAACAAACTCAAGGTAGTAGAACTCTTTGCGGGTGTTGGTGGGTTTCGGATTGCCTTGGAAGGATATCCAAAGAAAAAAGAAGCTGATTTTGAAGTGATTTGGAGTAATCAATTTGAACCACGAACAAAAAAACAACACGCCAATATGGTGTATAAGAATCGTTTTGGTAGTAAAAATCATTCTGAAGAAGATATTGAACATATTGTAAAAAATAAGATGCATTGCATCCCTGAACACGATTTGTTAGTTGGTGGTTTTCCTTGTCAGGATTTTTCTATTGCCAATCGTTCTCATAACAACGGAATTAAAGGCAAAAAAGGAAAATTGTGGTGGAGTATTTATGCCATTTTAAAAGTAAAACGACCTCCTTACATTTTATTGGAAAATGTGGACAGGTTGCTCACCTCCCCAGCAGGACAAAATGGACGCGATTTTGTGGTGATACTCCATTGCTTAAATGCGCTTGGATATGGGGTAGAATGGCGTGTGATTAATGCCGCTGATTATGGTTTTCCGCAACGAAGACGAAGAGTCTTTATTTTGGGATATCATAAAAACACATCACTTTACAGGAATTTAAAAACTTCCAAAATAAGTGATTGGATTACAAAAAATGGTATTACTGCTAAAGCCTTCCCTGTTGCTACAAGTGAGCAAATTAAAGTAGGTCTTTTACCTACATCTCTTGAAGACCTTTTGCAAAACAAGGATACCAATATTGTTCGTTTTGAAAAAGCAGGAGTGATGCTACACGGTGCTTATTGTTCGCTAAAAGTTACCCCAAAAAATGTTTAACAAAAAAAGAACTCTCAAAGATATTTTACTTGAAGAACATCAGATTCCCGAATCTTTTTATATCCAAGAAAAAGATCTTGCTGAGTGGAAGCTAAAAAAGGGAGCAAAACAAATTCCAAGAATTCATAAAAAAACAGGAGAACCTTACTTCTATTGTGAAGGTAAGGTGGCATTCCCAGATGCATTAGACAAACCTTCTAGAACCATTCTTACTCGTGAAGGTGGAACTTACATCGCTAGAGAAAAGCATGTAGTCAAAGTAAAAGGACGTTATCGCAGGTTGCATCCCATAGAATTGGAACGATTGAACGGATTTCCTGATGATTTTACAAAATGTGATGGAATTACGGATAATCAACGTGCCTTTTTTATGGGGAATGCTTTGGTGATTGGAATAATTGAAAAGCTAGGAAAAGAACTTGCGAAAGCGGTTAACAAAATTAAATAGTAACCTTTAAATTTTAAAAAATGAAAAAATTAGTAAACAAAACTGTCAACCTTAATTTGGTTGGCGTAAACGGAAATGCCTTTATGATTATGGGTGTATTTCAAAGACAAGCCAAAAAAGAAGGCTGGTGTCAAAAAGAAATTGACTTGGTATTAGAAGAAGCAAAAAGTAGTGATTACAACCACCTTTTAGCAACGATTGAAAACCATTGTGAACCTAAAAATGAAAACGATGACGATTAAACAACGAAAATTGATACTTCACTTTTTAGAAATGCTGGAGCACCAACTTGAAAGTAGAAAAGTAACAACTATCAATCCTGTTTTTCTTCATTTATTTTCAAGAAAAGAATTGATTGAAATAGTCTTATGGCTCTTTACTAATTATGATAAGGCTTTGTTGTCTGAAAAAACGGATGCGGAGTTATTAGAACTCATTGGAGATGATATAAATGTACTTTCTTTTGTAATAGAACAATGGAAAAACAACATTAGTGCTGTTCCTAAATTAACACAAGAAGAAGTACATACTTTTTTTGATGAGATACAGCTCCATATTCATTATTTGAGGCACAAACCTGTTGAGCAATGGGATGATTACGATGTCAGTAATTATTATTCAATCTTGTTTAAACGAGGGAAAACAAAACGTGTCTTTGCCATCTTTACATCAGATGTAAAAGATGAAGACAAGTATGCTGTGACCACTCAACCTTCCTTCTTTTTTGATTCTCAAGAAGAAGCGGAACAAGAAGTGAAGCGTATCTGTATAGAAACCAAACAACGTGCATCTGATTTTGTGATTCACACACTTTGGAAAATAAATTAAATATAAAACAGTGCAATTTGCACTTAACCTATGGCAATTCGCCACCTAAAACTAAATAATTATGAATACAAGTATTGTAGATGTATTAATTGAAAACATCCAAGCAGACCAACAGTTACTGCAAGAAGTAGAAACTAAAATGGAAGCTTTAAAAAGTGAAAAATCTATTATTATTGAACGATTAAAAAGTTCTCGAAAAGATGTGAGCGTATTGCTGAAATATGCTAATGAAGAGCAACACAAAAAGATTGAAGCATTAGGTTTTGATATTTCTGAACCTCAAAAAAGTGCAAATACCATTGCTGCTGTTGCTTTTGATATTATTATCAAAGCAAAAAGCAATCAAATGACCAATGGCGATTTGTATGATGCTTACATAAAGTCCTGTAAAAACAAAAATGAGGAAGCTGAAAAGTATTCAGCATTTAACATTAAATGCCGTTCATTGTTTAATACTCAGAAATTGCTACGTAAAAAAGGAACTGATCCAAAATCTTCTAGAGAAGATATCATTTCCTTAAATGGGAGGGTAAAACCCTCTGTTAGACAAAAGTCAAATAATAAACCTAAAATGCCAAATGAAATTCCTTTGGTTGATGATGCGAAAAAGAAAAATGCAAACGATAAAAAACAAAATCATGGAAAAAGATAATTATCTAGATATTTTTGAAAACCAAGAAAAAGCGATTCATCATTGCCTTTGGTTGAATTTTAAATATCGAATTGCAAAAATTACTTTTGGAATTATAAATGGACCAAATAATAATTGGGCAGTCTGCGAAGAAGCAACAGCCAAAGAATTGGAAATGGACTTTATAGATATTTTACCAAAAGATTACTCGAATATGACTTATGATGATATTCGTCATATACGAATGGATAGAGAACCTTTACCTCATTTAGAAGAGTTGGTAGGCCATTTTTCTACAATGGATGGAGAGATTTTACGATTTGTCCTTCATAGTAAAACTCCTATTGAAATGTTGATTCGTTTTGAATTAGCAGGACGTGGTTTTGATGAAAATCATAGGTGGTGTGGGTTTTCTAAATCTTTTAAAATTTGGTTAAAGGAAAATTAAATATGTATAGCACTCAATTTATTTTGAGTGCTTTTTTCTATTTTAGCTCCCCAAAAAGCTATGAAAAAATGCACAAAAGAAATTATCATCCGTTAATTCCTTTGTTTTATACCAAAGGAATATTGGATGAAAGTCAATTGAATGAAATTCCAAAAAGAACACTACAACATTGGACTCAACATAAAAACAAACATTATGATTTTGAAAGTTTAGTATTTCCATTTGTAAATGAGCTTGAAGATATTCAAAAAATTTACAAGCGAAAACAACTTAAAAAAACAATGAAATTTATACTTCATTTAAGTGATGGATATCAAAAAGTATTAAGTGAAATTCACAATTCTAAAACATTTGTCAAACAAAACACGAGCTTTATTATTAGTTCTATCAATCAAATTATTGCTACTTCTGGCATTACTATAAAACGTGCTTGTAAATTTTATGGTGTTTCTTCTGATTGGTATTATAGAGAAAAAAGAAAAATAAAATGTTCTTTAAATATTTTTAAAACTTGTTTTAAACAACATCCTAATCAATTAACATTTAAAGAAACTATTGCTATTGAAAAGTTGGTCACTAATTCTGAACATTATGGAAAAACTAAAACTACTTTGTATTATTATGCTTTGAGAAATAAATTAGTTTCCTGTGGGAAATCTACTTTTAGTAAATATGCCAAAGCTTTAGGTTATCAAAAACCAAAGAAACCTAAAATCCCACCCAAAAAAGGGGTGATAGCTTCTCGTGTTTTTGAATGGTTACATATTGATATTACATTAGTCCCCTCTTTAGAAGACGGAATGCAAAAAGTAGCTTTTGTAAAAGATAATTTTTCCAAATCCATTTTACATTTTGGGTCTGTTTCTGAAAAAGCAGATAGTACATTCATCACAAAACTTTTTGAAGAAACCTTTTTAAAATTCAATTTAAATGAAGAAAAAGAACCAATTAATATACTAACAGATGGTGGTTCTGAAAACAAAGGGGCATTTTCTACATGGGTAAATCATTTTAACGCACCTCCCGTAGTTTCTAAAATTACTGCTAGAACAAAAGATTTCCCATTATCTAATTCTATGGCGGAAAGTACACATAGTATTTATAAAACTGAATTTCTAAAAGGAAAAATTTCACAACACAAAAAACAGCATTTAGATAGTTTAGATGCTTTTGTTGAATATTATAATCATCATAGATTTCCTAATGATCTATTTGGATTGACACCTTTTGAGGTAATTAATGGAAAAATTCCTGATAAAGATTTCTTTAAAAATCAAATTTCAGAAGCTAAATTAGACAGAGTTATTACAAATCAATCTTTTAATGAATGTGCTTTTTTAGGATAAGTATATTTAAGCGAAACTAAAAATGATGTTTTCTGATATTATTCATCTCTATTATTAAAATAAACTAAAAACCCACTTTCTATTTGAAATGCAATTCAAGTTTAAATAAAAAAGACTCCTATTTAATTCAAAATAGAAGTCATAATTTATCATATGATGAAAACGCAAACATTTGCGCTATTTTATTGCAGATTCAAATATAAATTGCCCCGCTCTTATTAAATCTGTAAAACTTAAATCTATCGCATAAAAAAACTACCCTAATCCCTTAAAGCAGTTTCTCTACATTTTCTACGTTGACGGCACTCGTTACAAACGAGCGCGAGCGGGGGAATACAATTCCGCGCTAGCACTTTTGCGGTTACTCATATCCGCGACAGCGGGTTTTACAAGCTAGAAACTTAAAGTTAACTCTTTTAAATATGTTTTATCGGTCATATCATAAAAGGCTTCATAATAATTTAATACATTATTAGTAGTAATACTAACTATAAAAACTTTATCAAACTTTTTATCGAACATGAAAATTTTTCTTTTTAAAAAGTCATAATAATTAACTGAAAAATAATTATCTTTTTGTCTATTAGATATTTGATGATATTTTACGAAGTAAATTTTGTCACTATCTTTCTCATGTAAGAGATTATCAATAATTACAAAATCAGTTAATTTATATTCATCAAGATGTAATTCCCCAACCCATGGACCTCCCATATTTATTATTTGATCTGGGTTCTTAAATCTTATTCTCCTTCCTTTAATACTTATTTCCTCCATAATATTTATTTAATAAAAGGAACCTTATTAGGAGCATAAATCTGTAACCAAGTCCCGAATTTACTTCCACTCTGGGGTCCTACTAATCCTATTCTAATATGTGTACCCTTGGGAATAATTTGGGTACTCCATTTTCCTAATACAGGTTGAAAATCAGAAGTTATTTGTAACATTCTTCTTCCAAATGTTTGAGACCTAGTAAGAAAACTAGGAGCTATTGTACTCCATTTAAAACTTCCATACTTAAGTGTGTTCTCGGATGCATATAATCCAACTCTTAAATTTATAGGTAATTTAAATCCTACAGAACCTAAAAGAAACCCTTCAGCAGTTGTTAAACTACTTGCAGTCAAATAAAAGCTCGCACTTTCGATAGCTAATTCAGGTAGTACAAAGCTAGCAGCAAATCCAGCTACAGTTTTTTCAGTATTTAATATACCGTCCGAAGCCTCAGGACTACCATTCCTATCAAATTCAGATTTCATACTAGTCATAAATTGACCAGCTGTAAAACCAAATACGTTATTAGAGTTAAAACCTGGTTGAGATGCACTAGACAAATCGTTAGAAAGATCGATACCAGCATTTTTAGCTAAAAAAAATAATGGAGTAACACCATAATCCGTATTTTCAAATTGAGCGTATTTCTCAGGACAAACAATTGTATTTCCTTTTCCGTCATCACAGTATCCTCCATCAGGGTCAGTAGCTACTATTGGATTATTCCCCATCCCTAGATAAGGAGATTCAAATTGTCTATAAGGATCCGTAGTCAACCATCGTCCGATCCTCGCATCCCAGAGCCTTAACTGAAACGCTTCTTTTCCTGTTTCAGGGTCTTTTTCTTGCCCTTGATACGCATACCTATAAGGCTCTCCATTTACAATTTTTCTCCCTGGCATTGGCATCCCAAAGGGATAGTAGTCAGTCTGTGTAATAGCTATTGCATCATTTCCATTTTTAGCAATTACAGCTCTTACATTACCTAAATGGTCTGTGAGTTGATAAACGCTTGTATTACTTGGTTTTTTATAGACACCAAGTCTGCTAGCTCCGTAAATAGGCAGTTCTTTTAAGACATTATTCTCATAAATAGCTAAAGTACTACCTGCTGCATCTAAAATATAGTTTGTTGTTTTATCTATAGTGCCATCTGCGCTATAACTAATTTTTTTGGTTCTAAAACCTTTGTCATTATACAAAAATTCAACTCTTACTTTACCATTTTTACCAACTTCTGTAACTAATCCGCTTGCGTTGTATTTATAATAAATGTCTTCAGAGTAATTTCTAGTAAGTTGTCCTATACTATTATATTTATAATTTTCATTCAGTGTTTGTCTTTTTATATCAAATGCATTTGTACTTTCTGTAACAGCATCCCAAACTCTTCTTAATTGATTAGGATTCTTTTTATTTCCTATTGTATTAGTTTCATCATTATAGGAGTAAGATAATTGATCCATTTTATTACTTGTAACGCCATTTATGGTTTCTGTATTCTTATTTCTATTCAAGCTTTTTATATTTCCATTGGCATCATAAGTAATACCAGTTATATTATAATCTCCAGCTTCAATATCTCTTTCATTTACATTTTCTATAACAGCTATAAATGAAGATGAAACTTCAAAACCAGCATTTAACGTTATTGAGTTTGTAGCTTTTATAGTAGTAGCTGCTGTAATTTTATCACTTAACACAACATCTGCCTCTATACTATTTTGAGTATTACCATTACCATTAAATATAGCATCAGTTAACCAATTATTTTTGTTGTATTCGTAATGGTATCTTACAGGATTAACAGGGGTTTCTGTAGAAGTTAATTTAGAGTTCCAACTAATCCCCTTAATATTTCCATTAAACTGATCTGTACCTGAAGTACTCAATACATTAAAATCTGTATTACGTTTATAATCTCCTGTATAATAATCTAAAGTCATTCCAAATAAATCTTTTGGATCTGTAAGGTTTGGGTGATTAATGGCTTTTAATTGACCTGCTAAATTATATACATAATCTGTATCTTGAATACCACCTGCTAAAGTAGTTCTTTTTAAGGATCCCGTTTCATAATACTGATAATCTGCATGGGGTATAAAAGTTCCATTATTGGAGGTTCTTGTTTCTACTTTTTCTAATTCTTGAGCTATATTATATGAGTATTTATGCTCAAAGTACTCTGTGCTATTATCTTTTTGATATATTACACTAGTAACTTGACTGGTTACAGGATCATAAACGTAATCTATTGTTACAGTTTTGGTTGAACTTCCATAAAAATTATGAAGTTTTTGTACAATCCATTTTACTCGACCGTATAAATCATAACTGTAAAAAGTTTGAGATATTTTAGTTCCATTAGTATCTAAATTCCAAGTAGAGGAAACATTTCCTGCTAAAAAACTTGGCGAATGGTAATCTGTATCTGTATTAGATTCCAGAACTGTTTTGTTTGTACTACTTAAAAAATCGTATTCAGTGAAATGTTGCTCTTTAGTTCCTGTTACAGAAGATGTATCTCCATTTAAACCTGAAAAACTACCAGAACTTACACCACTTTCTGTTGGTCTGCCAAATTCATCGTAATTTGTATATGAAAATTCATTGGCAGCTAACTGTTTGCTGTTTTGTGAAAAACGAATTTGACCATCTTTTCTGTATTTAAAATTGGCAGTACCTTCATCTGGACTTTTTGTTGATAACAATTGTCCTAAAGAATTATAACTAAATGTAGATAATAAGTTTGTTTCAGAAGGATTTTCTTCAATATACTTTTTTGTGTGCTTAATTGCAGAAGCAGATTTTATCTGAGTTAATGCAGTATCATCAAAATCTAAAGGTTGATTAGAGGCTACCAATTGCCCTGTTTTATTATAATAATTTATAGAAAAATCATAATAATTTACTTGGTAACTAATACCAACAGCATCAGATTTTACAGGTGCTATTGTTTGTGTATTTTTAACGAGATAAGTAAGTTGATGCTCTTTTGTTAATTCGGTTGTTCCTATATATTCTATTCTGTAAAAACCAGACGATAATGTTGACGGAGTAGAAGTATTTGATATCTCAGTTTTTAAATTATAAACTTTATAATTGCTTGAAGACCCTCTTAATACTCCTGTACAACCTTGTGGAATATGAACATCGATATATTTTTGAGTTCCAATTAATGAAAGAACATTAAATTTTCTTTCTATTTTACCAGGTGTTTCTGAGATACCAACTCTTGCTGCCGCTAATGTTTTACCATCTGTATCTGTAAAAACAACAGATTGATTTCCTTGAACATCTTCTATTACTGTTTTTGTAGCTTTTAACCAGTTTATTTGTTTGCTAGAATCATTTGTTATGGATTCTGGAATTGTATATGTAGTTGCAATATCTGGAGAAGTCTCAAAATGATCGTATCCAAACACATAATACATCTCCTGTGCTGCTGGCATAGAGAAAGAGTAGCCTTGTACCCAATCATCATCATCATCGACAAACCCATCATTATTGGTATCTTTTACTTTATTTCCTCCAATGGTTTGTTTCACAGTACCAGGGTTTAAGGTGCTGTAAATTGTTCTTGAGTATGGTCTGTCTGTAATGTCTTGATAAGGTTCGTCTGTATTATTCGTACTGTAATACCAGCCTAAAGTGTTAACTCCTATACCTACAGTTTTTTGGTTTAATAATAAATCTGAGACACCATTAAAAGTTGGGAATTTATTACCTTGTTCATTCTTTATAAAGTCTGAATAATATTGTATGGATTTAGTAGTGTTTTTGGATGTGATTGGTGCACTTAAAGTTTGTAAAGCAGGTCTACCTTGTTCATCATATAAAGTTTGAGTTGACCATATACGTTTTTCTTTTATATCGTAGCTTTGTGTTTGAATTGGTTTTCCTAATTGATCAAAATAATTTCTAGAATTTGATAGCAAATTCTTTTTTATATTATAAGTCTTTGTTTCTATCCAGTTAAAATCTACATCTTCGGAATCTCTACAGCCATTGTTTGCGGGATATGGATCATTAGGACATTGGTCATAATTGTTGGTGGATACATAATCACCTTCAATTGGTACAGCACTTAATACCCCTTCTGCATCATAATCCCCAAAGCCATCTTTATCTGAATCTAAATAATAAAGTATAGAGGGATTTTGTTTTATTAGAAACTCTTGTAATATTTTTTGAACGCCATTGTCATAATAATAATAATAAAGAAAAAATTGTCTATCCTGTGTAGAAGTATTATCATCTAATTCTATAACATACGACCAATCATAAAATAGTTGACCATTGTTTGAATAAGGTTCATTCTCATGATAATTAACCTCTTCTATCAATCCATCAACACTATTTCTTAACCATGAAACCGTTGTCGCTTGTTGACTACTAGTAACTGAAGTCAGTGAAGCAAAAAAATTTGGAAAAATATTTGGGCAATTATTATCAGATCTATTAAATTTCATTCGGAGTGTTATCGAATTAGATTGTTCATTGACCGAATAGTTAATTTCGAATGGAATTTGAGGATTTCTGAGATAATTAACATCACCATTATTTATATAACAATTTAAATCAGTAGGATTACACCCTTGACTAAAATAATGAGGTAACAAGAATAAATTTAAAGCGAACAATAAAAATACAATTTTAGTTTTCATAGCAGTTATTGTTTTTTATAATTATATGTGTTTTTACTAACTTGTTTAAATCCGCCTTCAACATTAGCAGAAGGATTATCTAAAACTTCTACCCAAGTTTCTTCTAACCTTCCTGCTTTATCATACTTATATTGAGTTGATAAACCATTTGCACCTGTTATAAAGGTAACTTCATCAAACTCATTATATACGTAACTTGTCATTGTTGATGTTACCGGGTGTAAGCGGAAATCGTCTAAATCTATAATTCCATTGGTACTTGTAATTGCAATCGTATTTGCAGAAGACGTAATAGTTACATATCCATTTAATAAGGCCCAATCGCCTGCTATTACTGTTTCATTTGTATTAAAATTCTGCGGGGAACCCCCGTTTACTTTTATACCCACATTGGCTTTTTGTCCTTTTCTTACCCAAACAGAAATTTTAAATCTATTTTTCTTTACAGTATTTCTTTCTGCTCTAGCAGGTATAGTTACTTCAAAGGCGTTTTGACCTTGATTAACTTTTAAATAATTGTTTCCTGTATGTGCTTTTAAGGAGTTTGTGGTTGTTCCACTTGGTGTTATTGTTCCTGCAATTTTTACTTCTCCATCTACATAACTAGAAGGTTGTCCGTCTTCCTTTTTAATTTTTTCAAACTCTATGCCTGCATAAAACACCTCTGTATATGGAGCATTAGCAACTGCTATGACTTTAGAGTTATTATCTCCCATTTTAGTGGATGCATAATTATCATTAATGTCTTTGCTCTCCAGAGTCATTGAATAATGGTCATATTTGGTAACCTCGGAAATTTGTTGCCAATCAGTATCTGTTTGTGCTTGTCCAACACCCCATTTAAAATTATCTTCATCTCCAGTAAAACTAGTGTAAATTCCATCTGAATTTATATCTCCTCTCCAAACATAGCTTTTATGCTTACGCCAAATATCTGGTCCTTTGTCTGGTAATGTAGTTTGTTCTACTCCCTGAAAATCCCAATATTTCCAATTGTTATTCCAAGTGGTAATGTTTGCAGATATCTCTTTCCAATCATTGCCTTGTTTTATAAATGTCTTACTCATCGCATTTTGAGTTAACATATTCGAATAACTTAAATTATCAATTTTGCTTCCCATTTCAGGATATTTTTGATAAGCAGGTATGGCTTGTGTTTTAAACGCAACACCATCACTTGCATAGGTTCTGGTTTCTAATACTTGACCCGTGTTAAAATCATATTTATCAAAATAGCTAATACTCGTATATCCATCCTGAATAACATAGGAGCTTTCCATAACTGATGGATAAATAATTTTTGAGGTAGCATTAATTTTATACTTTGTGGTTTCACCATAACTAAAAGCTTGCTTATAATATGAAAATGATTCTTGATGTACACCTTGAGATTCTTTAGTAAGCTCCTTATATTTATTAATCGTTTTACTAATTAGTTGATTTTCTGTATTATATGAATATTTAGATAATAACCTTCCGACTTTAGATAGTTTGTTATTAATCTCATACCTATAAGGAGAATAAAATGCCTGACCATCATCAAGTGTTATAGAAAGATCATCTGTTTTTTGTATAGTTGATATTTTAAGAAGGTTTCCTAGAGAAAAAGTATTTGATGTTTCTACAAAAGGTTCTATAGTTTCAAAGCTGTAATATTCTTTTCCAATTGACGCACTATTTCGTCCTTTTTTTTCAACTGTAACGTTTTTATAAGTTACAAATGGCGGTGGTAGTTCTGTATGAAATTTAATTTCTGCATTAAACTTTGTTGGGGTATAAGAGGTTATTCCAGATGATCTATAATTAGAATCTATTGAGTTCTGGTTATAGCCAAAAACATTATAATAATAGTTTGTGGAGCTAACTTCTTGCCCGTCCATTATTAACGCAATTTTATTTACCCTAGTCCCCCCTGCTTTTTGGTCTTTAAGCGATTTATTTGAATTAATTGAATAATATAGCGTATGTCTTGTTCTACTTGAACAATATCCTGTTATAACAGGATACTCACCTCTCCCTTTATTTTGAAATAAATTCATTTCATATGAATAAACTCTTCCATCTAAAAGCCAACCTAAACCATCATTATCATTATAAGTATGATTACTCAAAGTAGTTTCAAAAGTAACTTCAGTATTACTTAGGCTGACGACATCCACATATTCATCATTAATGTCTATATGCCCATTTCTTGACTTACAGCCCTGAAGAAGAACATGATACTCATGCTTAATTGCTGCCCAAATATTAATCTTAGCTTGTTTGTTTATATCGTAAAACTCTGAAAAATTTATATTATCTTCATTTTCACCATCTACATTAGAAACATTAATTCTCAATTTATTATTTACATTAGAAAAAATAAACTTTAACTTATTTGTAAACACCCTATAACTTGGTACTGCAACTTGATGGTAATCATCTGATTCGTATAAAAATGACAAGCTACTTCCTAATGGTGTAGTAACTTCATTCAAACTCCAAACATCAGGATCAGCCCCATAATACCCCCAGCTATCTTCTTTTACTTTATCATAATTCTTGAAAACATCATTGTATTTAAATTTATAAGGTGGCAAATGTTGTACATTATTTCTACCTTTAAATTTTAAAGAATTCAGTGTTAACCTACCCGTATTACTTTCATATTGATTTGGTGAATTTTTTGCTAGTTTGTAATCATGATTAAATTCGATAGTCTTCAGAGATTTACTATAGATGTTTGGAAAATTAGCATCTAAATCATCATTTGTGAGTGACTTATCGTAATTTGCCTTATCAAGCCACTCCCTTTTGTAAGAATCTAATGCATACGGTCCTTCAATATTATTACTTATTAATATTTTTACAAAGTGTTTATATTCTAATTTGCATTGCTCTGGGTTTTGGTTAAGTTGATTAGAATCTTTTGAGTAATTTAAATCATCTAAATCATCATTTTTAATTAAAATAATTTTGTCTAAAGCCAAAAGTTTTTGATTTGATGAAACATCAATAAAATCATGAAATTCACTTCTAAATTCAGAAGAACCGCTTCCAATAAATGAATAATCAACATTATATTCTTGCATTAATGACGTGTAATAATCAGAATTAAGAATGTTTCCGAACAAACTACTGATAAAGGTATCCATTGAATAAATTTTATTTTGACCATAATCAATTTCAGTCCCTCTAGCATCGTTTCTTTCTTTTTTTATGAATAGAGCTGAATGTGTTCTGGTTTTGACCCTGTCTAAGTAATAAACTTCTTTAATTCCAAATGAATGAGATTTATTATTGTCATAATAATTATATTGTCCGTATACTTTAGGAGAACCCCAAACAAAATTATCTAGCCATCTACCATACTCAAACTCAACCCAATATCCATAATCTTTATTATCAAACTCTCCATTATTATTAGTATCAATATAATCCGGCCCTGTGATTGCAGTTAGTAACCAATGAGTGGCATAGGGCTTGAATTTTTGATTCCCCAAAAATCTTGTATTAATATCTTTATCTTTTTCAGTTGAAAATTGATAAGACTCTTTTTGATAAACTGGTAAAGAATAATGGTACGTTTTTCCATCAGAAGATGTTATTTTAAAAGCACCTATACCGTCTTGAGTATTATTAAATTTATCATCTACCAATGTTCTATCATATTCTTTAGCTTCCATAAAACCTCTTTGTTTTACTTGTATAGGATTATTGTTTATTTCAGAGTTTAAGAAATAATCAACAAATGGTCCTTTAGAGTATCTAGAATTATTAGCGTTAAAGTTACTTAAAACATCAACAGAAATCGAAGTACTAACATTAGATATAACATCATTAATATCACTAGCTTGACTTAAATTATTCCAGTCTGATGGGATTGTTCTATAATGAGATGCATAAACGTTATCAAAATAAAAATTAATTTTACTATTACCATTATTTTTTATACTCTTTGAAAACTGAGATGCCTCAGAAGTAAAGTATGAAATAGCTTTATCTGGAATAGAACCATCATAAAGCAAATTTTTATATTTCCCTTTTATTGCTGCAAATTCATTTAAATTAGGACTAATACTTCCAGAGATTCCTTGAGCTGATACTCTATATTGGTCAAAACTTAAAAAACCAATATTATTATCCATTATGCTTTCATTATCATTTAAAAGTGATGTATCCTCGTACATTTCAAGATACTGACGCTGTTCAAGGTCAGAAGGATATAAACTCCCAGCAAATTTTGATAAAGTAGAATCATAAAACCAATATTTTGTTTTAGAGTAATTTAAACCCAATCTTATAAAATGTAAGAAACTAATACTTAATGAATGACTCTCTAAAGTTCTTGTACTAAGCTTACTCGAGTTCACACTCCCTTTTGAATTAAAACTCAACTTACCTCCTCCAATTGAAACAAAAGATTCTTGAGTTCCTATTGTAATACCCACAGATGACTTTTTATCTGACATAGATGCAAAAACCCCTGTATTATAATCAAATCCTACTCCAATTGTAGAACGATATTTAGAACCTGTAACTTCTCCGTTTTCATTTTTAATATTGCTCTGAAGATCATAAGTTAAACCTATACCACTTTCACTAATATTAAAGCCCATACCTTCATGACCAACACTTGTTCCCCAAGCAAAAGAATAGCTATTTTCACCATTAATGGATTTGTTTTCTTGGTATGAAGCAAATAATCCAACTGACCAATCATCTGAAATTTCTACTCCTAAATTAGCAGAATATGAGTGAGTAACACCTCCTGCGTCATAGAAGATATTTCTATGTTGTCCATTTTCCCAGTCATCTGGAATAAAGTTTACACTTCTATTCAATGCGCCAGGATT
Source organism: uncultured Polaribacter sp. (assembly GCA_965367085.1). Taxonomy (GTDB): domain Bacteria; phylum Bacteroidota; class Bacteroidia; order Flavobacteriales; family Flavobacteriaceae; genus Polaribacter. The sequence continues at coordinate 6,334 of CBDUHF010000005.1, read as the reverse complement.
TAATGTCCATCCCAACCCTACCCATGAAGCATCTTGTTCTAGTGCAATTCCAGCGTGATAGGATAAGGCTAGTGGATAACCACCTTCTGGAGACGGAATGTTTACTATGGGTAGAACATAACTTAAATCACCTGAAAAAAGATCAACTAAATCTGTAGCATCGACCGGCTCAAAAGAAGCTGCTTCTGGAGCATTTGCTCCTTGTGCATTTGCTTTAATTATATTTACAAATAAAGTTATCGTAAATACTAAAGTAATAAGTGATACCTTAGATTTAAATCTTTTTGTCTTCATAATTTCTTTTATTTTCACAATTTGTGTTGAAAAACTTTATAGCTTCTTTTTAATTCTTGAATCCTATCCCCAATTTTACAATGTTAATATCTGTATTATAACTTAAATCAGGAATCCCATTTTCAACTAAAGTTTTTATAAAATCATAATGTACGTGAAAGTATAACTTATCTGTTAAATCATAAGATAATCCTATATTAAAATTAAAACCGCTCTTATTATAAGCAATATCAGCAGGCAAGCTTAATTTTCTTTTTTCACTCCACATTGAATTATAAATTAAAATTGAATATCCAACACCAATTTGAGGATGAATTTTTTCTATATTTGGAATATTAAATTCAATAAAAATTCTAGGTTGAACTGGGAAAATTTTAATGTCAAAAAGTTGATTTAAATTGGTTGCACCAGATTTTGTATTCTTAAAGAAACCAAAATTTAATGAAACTCCTATGTCAATAACTTCATTATGGTAAAACCTATATTTTGCCCCTAAGTCAATTAATCCATTGTAATTTTTTCCTAAAAAATTGTCACCAATTGCAATTGGATAATTAGCCTCAACAGTAAATTTTGAAACTTGTGAAAAAGAATTAATAGTAATCAATATTAATGGAATAATTATTAATTTTAATTTCATCTTCTTTTATTAAAATTTTAATTGAGGTTGATTTTTAATTTTCTTAGTTTCAATTTTAAATTTCACTTCTCCTGTATAGGTTCCTAAATCTTGTATCGTAAAATTTAAAGTTTCTTCTTTTAAATATTTTTTATCTTTTGGATATACAAAAAGCATTGTGGTAGCTTGACTCATACCATACATTCTTGGGTAATTGTAATCTAATAGTTCTACTGTATCTTTCTTTTGTGTAAACAGATGTACTTTTTCTCGCATTCCAAATGCCAACTGATTTACCATTGCTCCAAATTCTTGTCTATTATTTGGAGTTGTACTTAACAATTCTTTATTATTTCTTGACATTGATAAAGTGAAATACATTTGGTTTTTATATTTTTCTCGCAATTTTTTTATTCTTTCTTTTTTTAATGCTGAACTTGATTCAGTGTCTGGGCCTAATTCTTGGGCAACCAAAATGTCTGTGGGTTTATACAAAAGTGAGAAGTTATATCCATTGATATTCTTTTCTTGTAAATAACCATTTTCTTTATCTTTTAAATAGTTCCATAATTCTTCTTTGGTATCAAATGTTTTTGTGGAACAACCAAAAACAATAGTTGTTAAAAACAATAAAAAAAACTTTTTTACTTTGAAACATTTTTGATTAAAAAAGACCTTTCGACTACGCTCAAGGTGACAATTTAAATTACTTCCCCTCAAATTCTTTGTTTAAACCTTCTAATACTATTTCTGTTAAATCAGATTTTTCATCTGCATACATAATATTTCCACTTCCACTAGCTCCGAAAATAATTTTATAACCTTTCTTTTTTCCGTATTCTTTTACATAATCATTAATATCATTAATAACCGTTTGAGTTGCCTTTTTATCTTCTTCTTGCACTTGTTTTTGTATGGCTTGTTGGTAGTTGTTTATTTGCTGTTGTTTGTTTCCCAACAACTCTTGTTTTAAGGCTAGCTCTTTTTTAGAATATTTTGAACGATTCTTTTCATAATCTTTTAATTCTTTTTGCCAACCTATTACCAAACTATCTACATTAGCTTTTAAGGTTTTTGCTTTTGCTTCAAATTCTGCTCTTACAACTTTGGTTCTCTTATAACCATCCAGTAACTTATTAACATCTACATAAACTTGTTCTGATGATTTTTGAGATTGATAAATTGAAAAACAAGCTAGAATAATAGCTAGAATAGATAATAAAGGAGTTATTTTTTTCATTGAATTTTTATTAATTTTATTTTATAAAGATTTTTGGATAGCTTTCATCACAAAAAATATTACCCAGTAATGGGGAACATTTTTGTTTAAAATTTAATATGTTTTAGTGTGATATAGCAATTATATTTTTTCTTTTTGTAAATATAAAAATAATTTTAACATTAAACAAAACCAAATATTTTTATCTACTTGATTGTTAACGAAAATAATCATTAATACTATTATAATTTACAAATAGCTGTTTATCATTATGGTATACAAATGGTAATTCTTCTTTTCCTTTGGTAATGTTTTTTAACCAGTACATTGTACCAGATGGAACATTTTTGAGTTCTAAAAAATTGTATTTTGCTTTTTTAATGCCAAAATAAACCCAACCTTTATCATAATAGTACAATTGATATAGGTCTCCTACATTAATTCTGTTGTTTGCACTTCTAAAAGAATATCTAATTTCATCTATTTTTGTCGGTTTGCCAAAATCTAGTCCTACCCATTTATCTGTCGCATATGTTTGAATATCGCCATCAAAACACCTGCTTAACCGCTCTAAAGTTGCTTTTTTGTTATTGCTTATTGGTTTTCCTTCTAGTTTTAAAACTTTTGAATTAATATCTAAGGTATCTTTAAGACTAAAAACATAAGGTAGTGAGCCTTGTTTAACTTCTTCTTTATTTTTAGCATTCCTGAAATATTCCATAATAGAAATGTGAGTTGGAAGATTATTTGACGCTATAAATCTTACATATCTGTACTTTTTTTCTACATTTATTTTTATACTTTCTACATAGTTTTTTGGAGCTTGAGTAAATTCATATAAGTTATCAAAATTCTTAAATCTAGCATCATTAGATCCTTGAAATTTACTGTTAATTCTATCAATCCTAAAATCTAGTAACCTTTCTTTGTCGGGGTATTTTTGAATTACTTTAATAGTTTGTGTTTTGGATGAATCAGGTTCAACTTTGTGTTTTTTTCCGTTTTTATCAATAAAAAATGCACTGTTTAAAGGTTTGGTTTTAAAATTGGAAAAAGACACTACATTATACACTACATTAACAGGAACTTTTTTGAATTTTACTTTTTTCTGAGTTGGGTTTACGATTCCCCAATCAATAGGCATCCAACCTCGAGGCGTAAAAATTGCTAGATAAGCTAAATTAGCTCTTTTGTAGTTAAAGTTTTTTATATTAATAGATACGTCTACTGTTTTATGATATTCATCAGAAACATCTTTCCAATGATGCAAATTAAAGAATGGAGGAATATCTTCATTTGGTTTTGCACGCTTAATAGCTGATTCATCTTGAATTTTAAACGTTCTCCTAAATACTTTAGAAGACCTGCTAAAGTATTTTTTATTGTAAATTCCTTTATTTTCACTACTATCAATAGATAGATAAAAAGGAGAGAAAGGCAAATAATTACCTAAAGAATCTTTAGATACGCACCAAGAATGACCTAATGGTCGGTTCAACCAAACAGGTGTGTAATCAGTATATGTAGGTATTCCAATATTATTTAAAATTTGAGATGCTATTATTACTTGATCATCACAATATAAATTCCACCATTTTAAATAATTAAAAAAACCCCAATCTTGTTTGTTTTTTATACCTCTAGTAAGTCTTTCCACTCTGTAGAAATAATCTTTAAATACATTTATAACTGCTTTTGAGTCTTTCAAATTAACGTCTTTAAGCAAATCACCCCATAGTTTTTCTGGGTAGTCTTTTGGTGTATTTAATTGCTCTTTACCATATCTATATGGGAGTATAGTTTCAGTAAACTCTTTAAAATTGTTTTTAGTTAAAAGCTTAGAGTTATTCCAAATATCAAATGCTTTATTGATGTGATTTATAAGCCAATCAGCTTTAATATTTTCTATATCTTTTTTAAAAAAACCTGTTTTATCAGCTTTAATACTATTTACTAATGAATCTATATTTTTTTTAATAGTTCTATTTTTATTCCAAATACTTTTTTTTTGATTTTGTTTATTTAATCCAATAAAAACTTGTTCAGTAGCTGTTGAATTTATCAAATCTAGTCCTCTTTTATGATTATCATTATTAAACGATGTGCGATTAGCACTGTAATGATGTATCATGTTTGATATTAAAAATGAAGCTGCTTTATGTTTTAAGGCATCATTGGAAAAGTAATCTAAAACAAGTTGTAACTCTTCCTTATTATTTTTAGAGGCTTCAAAAGCTTTATGAAGTAATTCTGATTTTTTATTTTGTTTTTGAAAAAAAATAAATAAAACACTAAAAAACAATACTGAGAAAATAGTTGTGGTAATTTGTAGCTTTTTCTTTCTAAAATTCATTTTTACTTTGTTTATCTTTTGAGTTCTAAAAATTCTCTAAGTTTCATTTTAATATCTTGAACTATTCTTGAATTTATTTTTGCTGGCATTGTAATAGTTTTTTTTGCCATTTCGACAGCTTTATCCTCCATGTTTATTTTGTCATATACAAGAGTTAATCTATATTTTGGTAAAAACTTATGGGGCACAATATTAACAGCAATTTCAAAAGCTTTTTTAGCTTCATTTAATTCTCCCAAATTCTCATAACAAATTCCCAAATAATAATATAAATCTGAAGTTTTAAATAACTTTTCGGCTTTTTTTAATATTTTGATTGCCTTTTTATATTCGTTATGAGAAATTAACTCTGAACTAAACTGCATTAGAAAAAACCAATTATTCGATCTGTAATCAATTAATTGATTTAGTTGTTTTGACCTAATTTTCCAACTAAGATTTTTTGTGATATGATCAGTTTTTCTCCATGATTTCTCAAAGTCGAATCTTTTGAATTCTGAATTTACAATTAAAATTGTAATTACTAAAAAAACTCCAGCGAATAGAAATGAAAAAGTTTTATTTAATTTAAGATGATAGTTAGTTTTTAATGAAGAGGATACAATTGCTAAAAATAAAAAAAACAAAATTTGTATTGAAAAAATTTTTAAAGGATAAGTAAACAAAGAAAGTATACAAAAACATAAAATAGTACATTGACTAGCAAATACAAATTTGTTTTTATAGTTAATTCGTTTAAAAGTAAATATTAATATTCCTAATAAAAAGAAGAGCCCTATCAACCCCATTTCTGTAATAATTTGTAAAAACTCATTTAAAGAATGATTTACATCATTTGCAAGATGTATACGAGTGTCGACAATATTATTTTTAGTAAATTCGGCTTGATATAAAGGGTAAATATTTCCAAAATTACCATAGCCTACGCCAAGGATAGGATAATCTTTAACAATTTCTGTTGTAACTTCCCAAATCAAGAAACGACCATTAGCAGAATCTTTTTTAAAATTAAAAACTAATACTAGTATAGTTATACTGAAACAAGTTAAAAATATTAAAGATATTTTTTTTGTTAGTTTATTAATTTCCTTATACGAAAATATTTTTTTGTTGCTTTTGTAAAATATAATAAAAAGAGTACTACCCACAAGAGCAAACCATGAAGCTCTACCTTGAGTTAAAATAATGGTTGTTAGAGATAAACTAATCGTTAAAATAGATAAGATTGCAAAGACCCTATTTTTATAATGATTTGCAAAAATCAATAACCATGGGAATAATATAGCCAAATAAGAAGATAAAGCACTAGAACTCCCCATAAAACCACTTGGTTGAATTTGAATACCATCATAGTCCCCTTTAACAAATTGATAAATTGATATTATTGAAGTAGTCAGAGCTAATAAAAATGGTATAAGTATAAAAGCATCATATTTTTTTAGAGAAAATTGCGAAAATTTAATTTTTAGAATGAAATATAAAATAAAAGCAATTGAGAAAGAAGATGTTTTAGTAAATGTAAATGATGTTTTAAAAAATAAAATATTTAAATGGATAAGAACTAAAAACCCGATTATAAAAAAATCAAGAACACTTAATTTAATCTCAAATAAAAATTTATTATTGAATGAATTAATTAAAAAAAATGAGAGTAAAAATAGTAGAGATATACTAAGCCAGAATAATTTTATGGTTAAAAGACTATATCCAAGAGATGGAAAATTAACAAAAGGAGTTAGTAGAATTAAAATGAAAGATAAATACTCTCCAATTGATAAAATATTTAATTCTTTAAATGTCAAATATTGTGAATTAAATGGTTTAAATTTTAATCAGAAATGCTATTGCT
>CBDUHF010000004.1:0-131697 GCA_965367085.1 uncultured Polaribacter sp. | reverse complement strand
TTAACTCAGGTGTAAGACCAGCAATTAACGTAGGTATTTCTGTATCTCGTGTTGGTGGTAACGCTCAGATTAAATCTATGAAAAAAGTATCTGGTACTTTAAAATTAGATCAAGCAGCTTATCGTGAATTAGAAGCATTTGCTAAGTTTGGTTCAGATTTAGATGCAGCTACAATGAGTGTAATTTCTAAAGGACAACGTAACGTTGAAATTTTAAAACAAGCTCAAAATGATCCTTATCCAGTAGAAGATCAGATTGCAATTATCTATGCAGGTTCTAAAAACTTGTTAAAAGATGTTCCTGTAAATCAAGTAAAGAAATTCGAAAGAGATTATATTGATTATTTAAATGCAAAGCATAGAGATACTTTAGATACTTTAAAGTCTGGTAAATTAACAGATGAAGTAATTGCTACTTTAACAGAAGCAGCTAAAGAAATTTCAAGTCATTTTGCAAAATAATCTAATTGTAGATTAAAAACTATAATTACCAATACTAAAGTAGATGGCAAACTTAAAAGAAATACGTAATAGAATCACCTCAATTGGTTCAACAATGCAGATTACATCTGCCATGAAAATGGTATCTGCTGCAAAGTTGAAAAAAGCTCAAGATGCAATTACTGCAATGAGACCCTATTCTTCTAAACTAACTGAATTGTTGCAGAACTTAAGTGCAACTTTAGATAGTGATGCAGGAGGAGCGTATTCTACTCAAAGAACAGTTTCTAAAGTTTTAATGGTTGTTATTACTTCTAATAGAGGTTTATGTGGTGGTTTTAACTCTTCTATTACAAAAGAAGTTATTAAAACTGTTGAAGAAAAATATGCTGATGCAACTGTAGATTTATTTACAATTGGTAAAAAAGGAGCAGATACATTAGCAAAACAATTTACTGTTATTGATAGAAAAAACGACATTTTTGACGATTTAACTTTTGATAATGTTGCAGAAATTGCAGAATCTTTAATGGAAATGTTTGTTGATGGTAGTTATGATAGAATTGATGTTGTTTACAATCAATTTAAAAATGCTGCAACACAAATACCACAAGTAGAACAATTTTTGCCTATTAAACCTATTGAAGGCGGAGATGCAGCTGCTGTAAATTCTGATTATATTTTTGAGCCTTCTAAAGAAGAAATAATTTTAGCCTTAATACCTAAGTCTTTAAAAACTCAATTATACAAATCTATTAGAGATAGTTTTGCTTCAGAACACGGAGCACGTATGACTGCAATGCATAAAGCAACAGACAATGCTACAGATCTTAGAGAAGAATTATTATTAACTTATAACAAAGCGCGTCAGGCTGCAATTACTAATGAAATTTTAGAAATTGTTGGTGGAGCAGAAGCTTTAAAAAGTTAATCTATATTATATAAAACAAAAAAAGCGAACCAATTTGGTTCGCTTTTTTTGTTTTATATAAACTTTGATAGATACAAAAACGAGCTAGTTTATCCTTTTTTTCTATCTTGGCATACCATTTGAAACTTATTTATTAAATATTAAAAAATGAAGACAATGAAATATTTATCAATATTAGCAATCATATTCAGTTTTACACAATGTGGAAGCATGAAACTACAAAAGAACCCTCCTTTTAAAATAGAAAAATCTTCTTATAATAATTGGACAGGTGGGCAATCTGGAGTTAGTGGAACAAAAGTAGAAATAGTGCTAACAGAAAACTCAAATATTGTTTTTGATTCTTTATTTTTTAAAAATAAATCAACAAAAGTAGAAATTAAAACGGCTTCTGATAAAACACTTTTAATTGGTCATTTTAATACATCTAATAGACAAAAGAGAGATCTAGTTTTAGATATAGATGCTACTAAAGAAATAAAAAACACGATTCCAGAAGTAAATAAATTTCCATTTGATTTAAAAGATAACGAAGCGATTCTTAGTTATAAAGATGGTGATAAAATAAAATATTATAAAATAATAAATGTAGAAAAAGGAAAACAAGTCTTTTTTCCTAGAGCAAATAAAAGGTAGTAATTGCTTGATTATCAGTTAAAAACCCGTTCATTTATGAATGGGTTTTATTTTTGGCACGTAATTTGAATATTCATAAGTATTAACCATAATACAAACGCTTATGAAACCTTTAAAACTACTTTTTACATTTATGATTACAATAGCTATTACAAGCTCTTGTAGTACAATTTATCAAGAATCTTTTGAAGACGATTATTACATTCAAATTTCATTAGAGGAAATAGTTTCTGGTTATGATTTATGGTATATAGATTATCATAGAACTACAGGAAATGGAGATATACCTTATGTTTCTAAAGCATTTACTTTATCGTTTTTAAACGGAACATTATATGCAAATAACAATATTGCAGATATTGGAATTACGGGAAATGGATTAGGTATTGATGTTGGAACTTACAATACATATAATGGTCTACTAGAAACCAATCATGATATAGATGGTGCAAATGATTTTGAAGTTTTTGAGGTTTCTGCAAATGAAATTAGATTATACAACTACAGAAATAATGTAAATTATTATTTAGTTGGCTATCAAAGAAATCAATTTGATTATGATAAGTTGTTTTATGAAAACATAGAATACTTTTTGCAAGAATATATTGCTTGGGAAAAAACAACTACAACTGGAGGAGTTCCAAATGCATTTGATGAAGAAAATTTTTTAGCTTTTACACCAGAAGATATAACAACATTTTATAGTTCTCAAAACGGGTTTGGCACAAATATTGATTCTATAGATTGGAGTTACATTGGAGGATATGAAGTGTATGATGTAACAGGTTATGAAGACCTAAAAATATTAACACTTAATTATGATGGAGGAGATATTGAAGAGTTTGAATTAAGCGTTATTAATGATAGAACCATAAGTTTATATCATTTAAATACAGAAACAACATACAATTTTTCAGGAAGAGGATTTGTACAGTATTTAAAAAGTGATAAAAAAACAAAAACGTCTAAATCTGCTGTAAGGAATAGCAACAGAAAACGTACTAAAATAGAAAGAAAACAAAAAGTTAGAAGAAAATTAAACTAAAGACTGGTTAGTTGATTTTTGGTTGGCTATTTTTAATAGTCAATTAAAAAGGAAACCGCTCTAGAGGTAGAGCGGTTTTTCTTTGTTTATAATTGATGAAAAAACAACGGTAACTAAATAGTTTAGCGTTGTTAATTTTTTTATTTTTAATGATATTTTTATCACAAATAAAACAGATGAAACAAACAGCATTTATTACTGGAGCAACTTCAGGAATTGGAAAAGCAACTGCAGAAATTTTCGCGAAAAATAATATCAGATTAATTCTTTGTGGAAGAAGAGCAGAAAGATTGAAAGAATTGAAAGAAGAATTAAGTAAACTAACAGAAGTAACCACTTTACAGTTTGATGTTTCTAAAAGAAGTGAAGTTGAAACTGCGATTAATTCTATTCCAGAAAATTTTAAACAAATAGATATACTTATCAATAATGCTGGTAACGCACATGGTTTATCAACCATTCAAGAAGGTAGTATAGATGATTGGGATGCAATGTTAGATATCAATGTAAAAGGTTTGTTGTATGTTTCTAAAGCAATCATTCCTCAAATGACAGAAAGAAACAATGGTTTTATTGTAAATATAGGCTCTATAGCAGCAAAAGATGTATATCCTAATGGAAATGTTTATTGTGCTTCAAAACACGCTGTAGATGCTTTAAATAAAGCTATGAGAATAGATTTAAACAAACATAACATTCGTGTATCTGCAATTCATCCTGGAGCTGTAGAAACTGAGTTTTCTGATGTTCGTTTTAAAGGCGATACTGAAAAAGCAAAATCTGTTTATGCTGGTTATAAAGCTTTACAAGCAGAAGATATTGCAGACATTATTTATTTTGTAATTTCTAGACCTTATCATGTTAATATTGAAGATTTAGTGGTGTATCCAACAGCACAAGCAACTCCAACAATTTTAAATAAGAATTGAAATGATAAACAAACGCCTTTTAATTAAAAACTTACTATCTCATAATGATGAGAATAGTTTTTATGATAAAAAGCAAAAATTATCTTTTAGTTCTCGAGAAGGAAAAGCAAAATTTTTAAAACATGTTTGTGCACTTTCAAATTCGAACCCAGAAAACAATTCTTACATTGTAAACGGAATAGAAGATGAAGAAAACAAAATTATTGGTGTAGATTTTTTTGATGATAGTAAGATTCAAAACTTGATAAATGCGTATTTAGAAAATCCGCCAAAGATTGAATATGAAAATGTGCCTTTTCCTACTTTACCAAGGCATAAAGTTGTTGGTTTGGTTACCATTCATCCAAATAATAAAATTACATCACTTTCAAAAAACGCTTGGAAATATAGAAAAGGAACTGTTTTTTATAGAAGAGGAAGTAACTCTATGCCAACTTATGGCAATTTTGAACTGAGAAATACTAACAAAGAGATTGTTAATGCAATAGAAAAAAATGCTCGAAATAATATTGAGTTAACGTTAGATGGAGTTTTCGATTTTATCAATAATCATAAACCAGCATACAAACCTCAATATAAAGTTTTTAATGAACAATTTGTATTGTGTTGGGCGGGAGAAAAGAAAGTTTTAAATGGCGAAGAATTCTTTTCTAGAGTAGATATAGAATTGATAAATGAGCAAGTAAAATTGTTTTTTTCTGCGTTAGATGATGTTCAAATAAGTTATAATAACAAGTCATTTATTATTATAGAATACATTTTATTAGGTATTGATAAAAATGAAACTCATTATCCGTTAGAAAAAACAATTATCAATTTTAAAGAAAATGGGCAGCATGATATAGTAACAGAACTTTTATTTGAGCCTCCACAATTTGATCAAACAAGAATTAATCATATTTATAAAAATTGCAACAACATTGTGTCAAAAATTGAAAGTAAAATAGACCTTTCTAAGACAGAATTTGATGATGTTTTAAAGATGCCAACTAATTATTTAATTTGCTATTTACACGGATTTTTAGAAGCCCAAGAACAACTAAGAAAAGTAAAACAATACATTAGGAATATTGCTGATAAAACAACATACATAAAGTACAAAGAAGCAATGCGTATATTAAGAAAAGTGAAGTATAATTAAAGTTATTTTTTTCTTACAAAATAATTTTGAACAACTTTTTCTAAGTAAATTTTAGTACTAGAACATTCAAAACCTAACCTCTTTGGAAGCTCTGTAAATAAAGGAACTCCACTTCCTAACAAATAAAGAATGATGGTAATTGTCATTTCATCTATTAAATCTTCTTTTAAGAAATTTTGAATGGTTTTGCTTCCATCAATATATAAATTATAGAATCCTTTATTCTTTTGTCCCATTTGTTTTAAATGTTGAACAAGGTACTATCTAAATTCAGATTGAACTTAATATCTTTAGTAATTTCTTCTACCCAAACATCTTTAATTACAGTAGCATTCCAGTCTGACTTTGTGTATTTACGATACGTAGTTAATAAAATGCCTTCTATGTTTTCATATTTTACGCGCATTAATATTGGATCCGTAACATTTTTAGAAACCACTGTAAAAAGAAATTGATCTACTAAGCTCGTTTTTGGATTAATGTATAGCTTGTAAATATCTGTAGCTACATCATCTATTGATGCAAATGTAATTTTTACCACTTCGTAAACTTTTTTATCTACACTTTCTTGACCTAAATATTCATAATTAATTCCTGGATCTAATAATTTTTGCATCATAGCAAACCAATAAAAATTAGTTTTACGAGTAAAATTTACACTTGAAATAGCTTTGCTATCAGTAACTTCTTCTCCATCTATTTTTAACCAAAAGTCTTTTCCATTATAACCTTGTTCCATTTTTCCGTTTAAATCTGGTAAAGTTCTTTCGTGTTTCAAATATTCACCATGAGATAATTCACCATCAAAAATATACGACTCAATAGATACATCTTCTTTTTGATCAGGAGTTCGATATGTATAATTAAAAACGATATCCTTTAAGTTTAATAAGTCTTGATAATTACCGGTTTTTTCAGTCATTTTATAGACTAATTCATGTCCTTTATTTTTAAATTTAAGTGTTTTTACTGCTGTTTTTTTGGAAGTTTCGCTGTTATTTTCGCTTTTATTTCCACAAGAAATTATTAATGTACTAAAAATAATTGCAATAATTAATTTTGAATAATGCATGTCTGTTTTATATAATGATCCCGCTTTAATTTTAAAGAGAGATTGTGATTAGTGTGTTATTGTTTATTAATTATTTCGCTTAATACTTGTTTAAAAGTATCTATAGTTTGAGCTCCCGTAATTGCACTTTGTCTATTAAATACAATTGTTGGTACAGAGCTTACACCCAAATTTTTCCAATACTTTTCTTTACTTTTAATTTCAAAACGAACTTCTTCATTATCTAATTTAACTAAACCTTCTTCTGCATTTAAACCAACATCTAATAAAGCTTGTTTTAAAATGTCTCTTTTAGAAACATCTTTATGATCGCTAAAAAATGCTTTTGTTAAAGTCATTTTTAATTCGGTCTGTTTCCCAAAATCTTTAGCATATTCCAATAAAACATGAGCATCAAAAGTATTTACCATTCTCATGTCATCAAAATAATCGAATTTGAAACCTAATTCAGCACCAACTTCTGTCATATGTTGTTTAGATTCTTTTTGTTGCTCTATAGTAGAACCATATTTTTCTGTAAGATGTTCATTTACATTCTGACCTTCAGCTGGCATATTTGGATTCAATTCAAAAGGTTGCCATTCAATTTCTATTTGGTCTTCAATACCAAGTTCTGTAATTGCTTTTTCTAAACGTTTGTATCCAATGGTACACCAAGGACAAACTACATCAGAAACAATATCTATTTTTAATTTTTTTAGCATTTTTTAGTTTTTTTATTAAATAATTTAACGAATATTAATCTACGATATTAGATTTCCACATTCTCTTTTTTCCAAGAAAATTTTTGAAAAGGAGCATCAACAGGTGTATTAGCAATATGGTTTGTATAATTACTAATTACCTTTTGAGATAATCCTAAGATGATTTCTAATATTTGTTGTTCACCATATCCTGCTGCATAAAAAGTTTCTAATTCTTCTTGAGTTACGTGTCCACGATTACGTACTATAAGTAATGTCATTACCCGTAATGCCTCTAATTTTGGGTTTTCAAGAGGCGTTTCATTTCGTAAAGCTTCTGTAATAGCTTGATCAACTTTCATCATGTTTGCAATTGCAGTATGTGCAGGAACACAATAATGACATTCATGCTCTACGTTAATAGTTTGCCATACTACAGTTAATTCGTTTTTATCAAAAGAAGATTGTGTAAACAATTTGTGTATTGTTTGGTAAGCCTCTAGTAATTCTGGAGCATTCGCTAATACTCCATGTAATCCAGGTATCATTCCGTTAGCTTTTAAAGATTGTTCCAATAATACTTTGCTTCCTTCTGGAGCAGATTCGATGTTGTGTATTTTTAATGTTGTCATAATTTTATGTTTGTTATTTAACATATTTCTAAACAATCGTTTAGTTATTTGTTAAAAAAAGGTTTTAAATATTTTTGAATGTCATTTCTATATAATCTTCAATTTCTTTTTTGGTATTAACTCTACTAGCAGCAGCCAAACCATGTTTTGCTAATACTAAAAAGTTAGCTTCTTTAAGTATGGTTTCCTCATCTTTTGATGAGTCCGTTTTTAATTTTTCAATGAATAATTTTTTAAGATTATCCATAAAAGATGTCATTTGGCTATTTACCATTTCATCTTCGATTTCTGAAAATTCGTTATAGGTATTTGTAACTAAACATCCTTTTTGATTTCCTTTTTGATGGCAAACAGCAACAGAGTCGTAAAAGAATTGTTTGATATCTTCAACGCCATTTGTTGCGTTTTTAAAATTATCAAACATAGCTTTTGTTTTTGCTTTGTAACTTTTTAAGCTTTCTATAAATACACCATGTTTATTACCGAAACTAGCATATATAGAAAACTTATTGATGCCCATTTCTTTTTCAAGCATCTGCATAGAAGTATTTTCATAACCGTTTTTCCAAAACAAATGCATTGCTTTATCAATAACCTCTTCTTCTATGTATTGTTTTTTTCTTGCCATTATTTCTAATTACAAGACAAAACTAAACAATCGGTTAGTAATAAAAAAACATTTTAATATTAAATATAAAAAAAGCCCGGAATTTTCCGAGCTTTTTAGATTGTAAATTAAAATTTAGGTCTTTATAAATCGAATTTTATTCCTTGTGCCAAAGGTAATTCATCAGAATAATTAATGGTATTTGTTTGCCTACGCATGTAAATTTTCCAAGCATCAGAACCAGACTCACGTCCACCACCTGTTTCTTTTTCACCTCCAAAAGCACCACCAATTTCTGCACCAGAAGTTCCAATATTTACATTGGCTATTCCACAATCTGAACCAGCATATGATAAGAATTTTTCAGCTTCTTTCATTTCATTAGTCATAATTGCAGAGGACAAACCTTGTGCAACACCGTTTTGTTTTTCAATTGCATTTTCTACTTCTCCAGTATATTTCATTAAATATAAAATAGGTGCAAAAGTTTCATGTTGTACAATTTCAAAATGATTTTCAGCCTCTATAATTGCTGGTTTTACATAACAACCAGATTCATATCCTTCTCCTGTTAAAACACCACCTTTAACTAATACATTTCCACCTTCCGCTTTTGCTTTTGCAATGGCAGCTAAATATGTATTTACAGCATCTTTGTCAATTAACGGACCTACATGTTTTGTTTCATCTAACGGATTTCCTATTTTAATTTGTTGATAAGCACCAACAATTGCATCTCTTACTTTATCATATACAGATTCGTGAATAATTAATCTTCTTGTAGAAGTACAACGTTGTCCACAAGTTCCAACAGCACCAAAAACAGCACCAGGAACTACTACTTTTAAATCTGCTGTTGGTGTAATTATAATAGCATTGTTTCCTCCTAATTCTAATAAAGATTTTCCAAAACGTTGGGCAACTGTTGCTCCAACAATTCGTCCCATCTTTGTTGATCCTGTAGCTGAAATTAATGGAATTCTTGTGTCAGTAGTCATCATTTCACCAACTATATAATCTCCATTTATAATACAAGAAATACCTTCTGGTAAATTATTTTCTTTTAAAATACTAGCAATAATATTCTGACAAGCAACAGAACATAAAGGTGCTTTTTCTGAAGCTTTCCAAACACAAACATCACCACAAATCCAAGCTAATGCAGTGTTCCACGCCCAAACTGCAACAGGAAAGTTAAATGCAGAGATAATACCAACTACACCTATTGGATGCCATTGTTCTCTCATAACATGTCCTGGTCTTTCAGATGGAATTGTTTGTCCGTTTAACTGTCTAGATAATCCTACAGCAAAATCACAGATGTCAATCATTTCTTGAACTTCACCATAACCTTCTTGTAAAGATTTCCCCATTTCATAAGAAACTAATTTTCCTAAAGGTTCTTTTAAATCTCTTAGTTTATTCCCAAATTGGCGAACAATTTCTCCTCTTTGTGGTGCAGGCATATTTCTAAATGATAAAAATGCTTTCGTAGCAGTTTCCATCACTTTTTCATAATCTTCTTTTGAAGTAGATGTTACTTTTCCAATTAATTTACCATCAACAGGAGAATAGCTTTCTATAATTTCTCCATTAGAAAAATTATTTGAACCAGTAGAAGTTCCTTCATTTATATCTTTTAAGCCTAATTCTTTTAAAGCTTCTTTAATTCCAAAATCAGTCATTTTGTAGTTAAATTTTAGTTGTTTAAATTGAAGTCCGAAAATACGAATAATTTCGCATATTAATAAATTAAACAAAAACTATAATTATTGTTTAATTTTAAACAACAGAAACATGAAAAAAGTACTATTTTTTTTATCCTTTTTAACTATTTTTTTTGGATGTAAACCAACATCGGATAAAAATTATGATGCAGATTTTGATTCAGATATTACAATAAATAAAAAAAAGAAAGTAAATAACTTCGCTATAGTTATTCATGGTGGAGCAGGTACAATTTTAAAGAAAAATATGTCTGATGAAAAAGAGGCTGCATATATAGTTAAGTTAGAAGAAGCAATAAAAGTAGGCCATACAATTCTTAAAAACGGAGGTAAAAGTGCAGATGCAGTAATGAAAACCATTCAAGTTATGGAAGAATCTCCATTATTTAATGCAGGTAAAGGAGCTGTTTTTACACATGAAGAAACCAACGAATTAGACGCTTCTTTTATGGATGGTAGAACATTAAATGCAGGAGCTGTAGCAGGAGTAAAAAATGTAAAAAGTCCAATAGAACTAGCTATAAAAGTGATGACAGATTCAGATCATGTAATGCTTTCTGGTGAAGGAGCATCTGCTTTTGCAAAAGAAAAAGGATTAGAAATTGTTGATCCAAGTTATTTTTATACAGAAAGACGTTTTAAATCACTTCAAAGAATTAAAGAAAGAGAAAAGGCAAAATTAGATAAGGATGATAAAAAAGCTGCTTTCTATGATGCAGATATTAAGAATAGTAAATTTGGTACTGTTGGTTGTGTTGCTTTAGACAAAGATGGAAATATTGCTGCTGGAACTTCTACTGGAGGAATGACAAACAAACGCTGGGGAAGAATAGGTGATGCTCCAATTATTGGTTCTGGAACCTATGCAAATAATAAAACTTGTGGAGTATCATCAACTGGTTGGGGAGAATATTTTATTAGAAATCAAGTGGCTTATGATATTTCTGCGCAAATGGAATATAAAAACAGTTCGCTAAAAGATGCTGCTAAAGATGTAATTCAAAATAAGCTCACAAAATTAGGTGGAACAGGTGGAATTGTTGCATTAGACAAAAACGGAAATATGGTTTTTGAGTTTAATACTACAGGAATGTATAGAGCTTCTATGAATGATAAAGACGAATTAATTGTAAAAATTTACAAAGAATAAGCCAACCAATCAGCAGGAAGAGTTTCTAAATTTAATTCTCTAAACTCAGATTTTAATTTCATTTTTAAGCCTAAACGAGATATTTTTGGAACAGATAAATTGATGTTATTTCTTTTGTTGATAAGCTCTAAAACCTCTTCAATAGTTCTTTTGGTACACAAAACTAAACTATTCATCATAGCATTAGATTCTTTTTCTAAATCATAAAAATCTACATAAAACCTAGGTTTGTTATCTTGATAAACAACCCACTGATTAAATTTCTTTTTAGGAATTTCAATAACTTCTTTAGTTCCGCTTAAAGTTCTATATGTAGTTTCTAAGTATACCATTTTTAAATATTTTAAATGCTAATAACAATTCTTTAACGTGACAAAATTAAAAGTTTAAGGCAGTTTTTGTTAAGTATTTCGATAAAAGAACATTAAAGCTCGTTGAATACTACACAAAAGGGTTTAAATTAAAATTGATATTTAATCCCAGAATAAACCCCAATATTAAAAGGCGAAAAGCCGTTTGATTTTTCACTAAATGTATTTATATGTGTTTTAAACATAGGATTCAAATTTATAGACCAATTCTTATGAAAAGAATAATTAAAATCGAAGCCTAAATTCCCGCTAAAATTAATGTTGTTTAGATTGTTTGCTTTTCCAGATTTTGAAAACGTATTTGTATTTAAATTCACGTTATTTTTATTTAAGAATAACGAACTAAAACCAGCAACTAATTGTGTTTCAAATTTTTTATTATTAGATAGATTGTACTTTACTTCAATTGGAATTTCAATATATCCATATTCTTGAGCTAAACTGCCATTAAAACTTACTGTACTTGTTAATGAGCTAGTTGCAAAATCAAAACTTTCATTAGAAACAGGACGAAAAGAATAAGAATCTCCAGTTTTAAAAGCAACAGCAGATGAACTACTAGTTGTTACAGCAGCAACAGCAATATTATTATTTATAAAGCTCATTTCTTGTAAATGAACTCCTGTTTGAATCGTCCATTTTTTGTTAATTTTATATCCAATTTGAACACCATAAGAAATTGAATTCTTCCCTTTTGTAGAGTTAGATAAGTTTTTATCTGCCGGCGAAGTATTGGTAAAAGAATTAGATTTTAAAACGGCAAAAGTAGGTGCAACAGACCATTTGTTTTTTGCTGGTTTTCTTTCTTTTTCAATCTCCTTTTTATTTTCACTTATAACAGATATAAAATCTTTTGTAGGTTTTATAACGTTTTTTTCTACTGTATTTTGATGAAGGGAATCTGAATTTGCATTTTTAGAAATTTGAGAATTATCTGCTAAAAAAATCTTTTTCATAGCTTTTTTTGAGCTAACTATTTTTTTCTCTTTCTGTATTGTTTTATCAATGCCTTTTTGTGCTGTAATTTGGTTTTCTTCTATAGTTGTTTTTGCTTTTTTTAGAACGTTTTGTTTGTTTATTTTTTTACTAGCAACCAGTATCGTTTCTTCTTTATTAATGTTTTTTATTAATGAATCTATAGTTTTTAATTTATTGATTTTAGTTTCTGTTTTAATTTCTGGAGAAGCAGTTATAATTGTTTCTATATTATTTATTTCTGTTGAATTATTTGTATTAGAAAAAGGAAAAATGAACAAACCAATAATAAATAATGCTGCAACTGCGCCAGAAAACCACCACATTGGTAAAATTCTGCGTTTCTTCTGAGTTAGTTTAGATTCTATATTGTTCCACACTCTTTTATTTGGAGTAGCCTCTAAATTTTTGAGTTGTTCTTGAAACAATCTATCTATATTTTTGTTTTTCATCAGTTATGCTTTTTGTTCTTTTTGTTGATGAATTTCTAATTTATTTCTTAATATTTTTCTTGCTCTAGATAAGTTAGATTTAGAAGTTCCTTCAGTAATTTCTAACATCTCAGAAATTTCTTTATGAGAATAACTATCTAATACATATAGGTTAAAAACCATTCTATATCTGTCTGGTAATTCTTGAATAAAACCAAGTAATACATCAACATTAAAAACATCATTTTCTAAATCTAGTTCTTCAACTTCATCTATAAAAGAATCTTCTTTTACAACCTGAAGATGATTTTTTTTTCTGTACTTCTGTAAAGCAGTATTTATGGTAATTCTTTTAAGCCAACCTTCAAAAGAACCCTTGTTTTTGTATTGTTTTATTTTATCAAAAATGACTAAAAAACTATCTTGTAAAGTGTCTTCTGCGTCTTGATAATTACGAGAGTATTTTAAACACACAGCAAAGAGCTTATCAGAAAATAATTGATAAACCTGTGATTGTGCTGCCAATTTTTGCTGGCAACATTCTGCTATGAGTTCTTCTAGTTTGATGGCTCTAATTTACAGGAACTATAACTTCTTCGTACACATTTTCACCTTCATTATTTTTTCCTTTCCAAAATTTAAAAATATAATCTTCACTCTGTGTTACGTTTACAACAAACTTATATTCTTCTTGTATAATTGCTTCTGTACAGTTTTTATCTAAAGCCACTAAAGCTCTTACAGCCACAATTCTTGTAGAATCTTTGTATTCATAATAAAGATCATCAAAATAATAACAGCCATTTAATAAAGAGTATTTTATTGCAATGGTGTCTTTTTCTCCAAAGGTGAAACTTGCAGGAGTTTGCGCTTCATCTATTGGTAAATATTCATAGGTATAATTTGGTTCATCACTATTTAGACAAGAGTAAAAAATAAATAATCCAGCTAAAAGAAAGAGATATTTTTTCATAAGTATAGGTTTTTTAAATTAATATTTTAATGTTGCATAACCGTTTTGGCATTCTACACCAACAGGGCTATTTGGAATATCACAGGTAGAAATAATTCCCCATTTTATATTATATTCTTGTTCTGCTTTAGTGTAATCTTCTACTTTTTGAAGAAAAGAAACAGTATCTATTTCTGTAGAATATGCTATAAACCCTTTTGGGCCACCACATGCTTTTGAGCCATAAGCTGTAAATGTCCAATTGCTAGAGTTTGAACAAGAAACACTTATAGAAAGTGTCTGAATTTCATCAAACAAAGTCATTAATTTTTGATAATCTTCTTCTTGTGCTGTTAGTTCTCTTTTTACAATCAACTCCTCTTCTGTAAGCGAAATTATTCTCCAATTATAATTATTTAAATAAGAATCTGTTGTAATTTTTAGAACAGAATTTTCTAATTCCCAGTCTCCATTTATGTTATAGAATGTTAAAGGAGGTGTGCCACACCAACCAGAAGTACGTTCTATAAATTCACCATTTTTTATAAATGAAATTCCAGGAGCATTTTCTTCTAAAGAAGTTACTCTTTTAAAAGTTGTAGTTTCGTTTTCATAAGTAACATTACTCCAATTACCAGCTAATAAATTATCTGCGTCTACAATTATTTTATTGGTTTCACATGAAAAAAATAATGGTATAAATAAGAGTATATAAAAGTGTTTTAACTGCATAATTATAAATTTTAATTAGGTAAATTTTCTGATGTTTTTTGTTTTTTTGATATGATTTCAATCAATGTATATTCAATTGAAGAAGCGTCTTGAGGTGGATCTTTTATTTCTTTTTCAGAAATTAAAAGCTCATATTCATAACCATCTTCATGTATAAAATTAAGGATAGTATCGTAAAAATAAATCCAGTTTTGTTGATTGTCTTTTTTAACTAATAAACATGTTTGAGGGCCAACACCAATACAATCCACTTTAGTTGAAGCAATTATTAATATTGATTCATTTTCTAGTTGATTGGTATTACTTTCACAAGAAAATAACGTTGTAAAAGCAACAAGTAGAAATATTATTTTAATTTTCATATAAACTGATTTTATTAGTTGCTACATCATAAAAACCAGGACAGGTATTTTCGCCAGAAATCCCTCCAAATTTACAAATAATGTTTCCATTACAATCATAAACTACTGTTTGTCCATCTGCAAAACTTCCGCATAAATTTACTTCAAAAACAGTATTAGCTTTATAAGTGTATTGTGTAATTGTGCTAATTCCTGCACAATCAATTTTATAAAGAGTTTCTCTTATTTCTTTTAACCAACTTAAATCTTCTATTGGGTTATTTGTGTTACAAGTAGTAGAATTTAGTTCTTTTGTTTCGCTACAAGAAGCAAATAAAATAAACGAAAGAATAAATAAAATACGCTTCATAATTGGTCTCTTTTCTTACAAGATGCAAAAAGATTAAAAAGGTTGTGTGTAATAATGCTATTTTTGTAAAAGTTTATGAGAGAAAACATTTTTAACATACAAAACGAAGCAGATTTTACAAGAGTTGCTTTAGAAGTTTTTAAACATCAGTTTAATAACAATAGAGTGTATCGTTCATTTTGCGATTTGTTATATATTCATCCTTCAGATGTAAAAACTGTTGAAGAAATTCCGTTTTTACCTATCCAGTTTTTTAAGACAAAAAAAGTGCTTTCCTCAATAGATGAAGTTAAAGAAACCTTTACCAGTTCTGGAACAACAGGAAGTACAACAAGCAAACATTTTGTTACAGATATAAACGTCTATAAAGACAGTTATTTAAAAGGGTTTGCACATTTTTATGGCAATATAGAAGACTATGTCGTTTTGGCTTTATTGCCAAATTATTTAGAAAGAAAAGGTTCTTCTTTGGTTTTTATGGTTGATGATTTAATTAGAAAATCTAAAAACATAGAAAGTGGGTTTTATTTAGATAATTTAGAAGAATTAGCTAAAAAATTGATACAATTAAGTAAAAAAGGACAAAAAGTATTACTAATTGGAGTTTCTTTTGCGTTGCTAGATTTAATTGAGCAGCAACAATTCAACCTAAAAAATACCATAATTATGGAAACAGGCGGAATGAAAGGAAGAAGAAAGGAATTAATTAGAGATGAACTACACAACATTTTAAAAAACGGTTTTGGAGTTGATGAAATTCATTCAGAATATGGAATGACAGAATTGTTAAGTCAAGGATACTCTAAAGGAAATGGCGTTTTTGAATGTCCTCCTTGGATGAGAATTCTAACTAGAGATACAGAAGATGCTTTAACGATCCAATCAAAAGGAAAAAACGGCGGCATTAATGTTATTGATTTAGCAAATTACAACTCATGTTCTTTTATTGCCACACAAGATTTAGGAAAAGTATATAAAAACGGAACGTTTGAAATTATTGGACGTTTTGATAGTTCAGATATTAGAGGTTGTAATTTAATGGTGTTATAAAAAAGTATGAAAGTAAAATTATTTCAAGAATTTAAAGAATTTGCTGTTAAAGGTAATATGATAGATATTGCTATAGGTGTAATTATTGGAGCAGCATTTAATAAAGTAGTAAATGTTCTTGTAAAAGAGGTTTTAATGCCTCCATTATCTTTTTTAACTGATGGTACAAATTGGGAAAATAAAAAGTTTATTCTTAGAGAAGCTATAGTTATTGATGGAGTTACTAAACCAGAAGAAATTGCAATTGGTTATGGTAAATTAGTTGGTGCAGGTATCGATTTTTTAGTAATTGCTTTTACTGTTTTTGTTGTGGTTAAAATGATGAATTCTATAAAGAAAAAATCAGAAGACCCTAAAAATAAAACGGTTGTTACTCCTAAAAACATAGAGTTGATGAACAAAACCAATGAACTTTTAGAAAAGCAAAACGAATATTTACAAAAAGTCTTATCAGAAAGAAAATAAAGCTAATATTTTGGTTTATTTTATAGTTTAACTAAAGTTTGCAATTTTTTACAAAACAAATATCTCTTAGTGAAACTTTGTTGTAATGTTTTAAAAATATCATCGACGAACTAAAAAACAAAACTCGATGAAAAATTTAGTTATCTTTTTATTACTTTCAATTTCCACCACTTTTTTTGCTCAAAAAATAGATTATAATACTTCTAAAGGTTTTATTGCTGAAGGCTATGATGTTGTTTCTTATTTTACTGATAAAAAACCACTTGAGGGTAAAAAGAAATATCAAGCAACTTTTGATGGCGTAAAATTTAAATTTTCATCAGAAAAAAACTTACAGCTTTTTAAAGAAAATCCAGAAAAATTTGTTCCACAATATGGAGGATATTGTGCTTACGCAGTTGCAGCCAAAAAAACTAAAATGTACATAGATGCTGAAGAATATGAAGTTAGAGATGGCAAATTATACCTGTTTTATAGTTCTTGGCTTTCTAGTAAGTTAACAGATTGGCAAGAAGGTGATACTAAAAAATTACAGAAAAAAGCAGATGAAAATTGGGTAGATTTAAAACACAAAAAGAACTAATATGAAACAGATTCTTATTGTATTCTTATTCATTTCTTCAAGTTTATATTCTCAAACAGATTACAATACTAAAAAAGGATTTGTAGCAGAAGGATATGATGTTGTAGCTTATTTTAGTAATAAAGCAGAAAAAGGAGATAAAAAATTTACAACAGTTTTTGATGATGTAAAATTTAAGTTTTCGTCTCAAGAAAATTTAGAGCGTTTTAGTGCATCACCAGAAAAATATATTCCACAATATGGAGGATATTGTGCATATGCAATTGGAAAAAATGGAGAAAAAGTATCTATAAACCCAAAAACATTTGAAATTAGAGACAAAAAACTCTATTTATTTTACAATGCTTGGGGAACAAATACTTTTGAAATGTGGGCCAATGAAGGTGCCGAAAAATTACAAAAACAAGCAGACACAAATTGGATTAAGATACAAAAACAAAAATAACTGAAAGCAACCTTGGGGGAGTTTGTGAATGTAGTAGAAAAGAAAAGAGCTGATATTATTCAGCTCTTTTCTTTGTTTTTATTTTAAGATCGTACTATTCTACTACTAATAAATAATATGTTTTTTTACCACGTTGTAATAACACATATTTATTTGCAATTAAATCATCTTTAGTAATTTTAAAATCTTCTTTTACTTTTTCTTTATTTACAGAAATAGCATTTTCTTTCAGTGCTCTTCTTGCATCTCCATTAGATTTTAAGAAATTAGTTTTAGCAGCTAAAGCACCAATCATATCTAGCCCTTCTTCAACATCAGTAGCAGAAACAGTTGCTTGTGGCACACCATCAAAAACATCTAAAAATGTTTGTTCGTCTAAAGATTTTAAATCAGTTGCAGTAGATTTTCCAAATAAAATATTAGAAGCTTTTAAAGCATTTTCATATGCTTCTTTACCATGTGTTAAAATTGTAACTTCTTCTCCTAATTTCTTTTGTAATAAACGTAAATGAGGATTTTCTGTATGTTCTGCAATTAAATTTTCTATTGTTTCTTTATCTAAAAAAGTAAATTTCTTAATAAAGTTTTCTGCATCTTCATCAGAAGAATTTAACCAATATTGATAAAATTTATAAGGAGAAGTTCTGTCTGCATTTAACCAAATATTACCACCTTCAGTTTTACCAAATTTTGTTCCATCTGCTTTTGTAACTAAAGGAACTGTAATTGCGTAAGCTTTTCCTTGTGCTTTTCTACGTATTAATTCTGTACCTGTTGTAATGTTTCCCCATTGATCTGAACCACCCATTTGTAACCTACAATTCTTCTCTTTATACAAGTGATAAAAATCGTATCCTTGAAATAATTGATACGTAAATTCTGTAAAACTCATTCCAACCGAAGATTCAGAGCCTAAACGTTTCTTAACAGAATCTTTAGACATCATGTAGTTTACTGTAATGTGTTTTCCTGTATCTCTTACAAAATCGATTAGCGAAATATCTTTCATCCAATCATAATTGTTTACTAATTCTGCTTTATTATCTGCAGTTGCATCAAAATCTAAAAAACGTTCTAAATTTTCTTTAACTCCAGCAATATTTTTTTCTAAAGTTGCTTCATCTAACAAGTTTCTTTCTGCAGATTTCCCTGAAGGATCTCCAACCATTCCTGTTGCACCACCAATTAATGCAATTGGATTATGGCCTGCATTTTGAAAATGTTTTAAAATAAATATTTGTACCAAACTACCAATATGCAAAGAATCTGCAGTAGGATCAAAGCCAATATAACCAGCCGTTTTGTTTTTTAATAAATATTCTTCTGTATCTGGCATGATATCATGTAATAATCCACGCCAACGTAATTCTTCAACAAAGTTTGTCATTTTCATAAAATTAATCAGGCAGCAAAGATACATTTATCAATCAAAAAATCTAATTTTTAGAGCGGATGAATTTTACCCTTTTTAAATTTAGTACTTTTGAAAATAAAACAGAATTTTTCTCTTTTATAAATTGATTTTTGCATGATTTTAGTAACAGGAGGAACAGGTTTAGTTGGCGCACATTTATTGTATCATTTAATTGCAAGTGATGAAAATGTACGTGCTATTTATCGTTCAGAAAATAAAATAGAAAGCGTTAAAAATGTGTTTTCCTTATATACAGACAATGAAAAACTGTTTTCTAAAATAGAATGGTTTAAAGCAGATATTACAGATGTTCCATCTATGATTCCTGCTTTTATAGATGTTAAAAAAGTATATCATTGTGCAGCTTTAATTTCTTTTAATCCGAAAGATTATAGAGAAATGAGAAAAGTAAATATTCATGGAACCGCAATTATTGTAAACTTAGCTATTGATGCAAAAGTAGAAAAAATATGCTTTGTGGGTTCTATAGCTTCTATTGGAGATTCTATTAAAAACACTGTTGTTACGGAAGAAAATGAATGGAATAAAGAAAAAGATAACAGTGGTTATTCTATTACAAAATTTGGTGCAGAAATGGAAATTTGGCGAGCTAGCCAAGAAGGAGTTGATGTTGTTATTGTTAATCCTGGTGTAATTTTAGGAAGCGGTTTTTGGAAAACAGGTTCTGGTAAATTATTTGCCCAAGTTTACAACGGATTTAAGTATTTTACAGAAGGAATTACTGGTTTTGTGGGTGTGAAAGATGTAGTAAAATCGATGATTTTATTAATGAATTCAGAAATTAAGAATGAACGTTTTATTTTAGTTTCAGAAAATAAATCTTTTAAAGAAATCTTTTTTCTAATAGCAGATGCTTTTGGTAAGAAGAGGCCTTTTAAGAAAGTAAAACCATGGCAAACTAATTTGTTTTGGAGGTTTTCTGGGGTATTGTCTAAGGTTACAAGAAAAGAGCCTTTAATTAGTAAATACTCTGCAAAATCTGCACATAGTATTTCTATATATTCATCAGAAAAAATTAAAAAAGCACTTAATTTTGAGTTTCAAAAGATTGAAGATGTTGTAAAAACTGCATGTAAGAATTACCCTACTTCTTCTCTTTAATAATCTCTTTTTTAGTTTGTTTTTTAAGAGCTTCTTTAAACACTCTATTTTTTTGAATTGTATCTAATTTTATTTGAGGTTTCTTTATTTTTTTTAAAGAATCTTTTCTTAGAGAATCTAATTCTTTTTTTAATTTAGAAAGAATTTCTTTTCTGTTTTTAAGTGTTGTTTTAGCATTGGTAAGAATTTCTTCATACACATCTATTTTAGACATATAATACAGGTTACTTGTTTGAAAACGAGTACTATCAATATTATAAGCTTCATTTACAAAAGCCATATAATTAATGTTCTTTTGCTGGTTTATGTTTTTTATATGTTTAGCAGAAGAAGCAATCATCATTTCTTGAATTAAAAGACTCATGCTGTCTTTTGGAATTAGATCTTTTGGCTTTTCAAAAATGGTATTACTTGTACAAGAAACCAAGAAAAATAAAATTAATATGTAAAGAAACTTATTCATAATTACCTGTTAAACGTTAGTCTCTTACCTTTAATATCTTCGTTAAAAACACCTTCATTATACATTAAATTACCATTTACAAAAGTATGAGTTATGGTTGATGAAAAAGTTGTTCCTTCAAAAGGAGACCAGCCACATTTGTATAAAATATTGTCTTTAGAAACTGTTTGAGGCTTGTTTGGGTTTATCAACACTAAATCTGCATAAAAACCTTCTTTTATAAAACCTCTTTTTTCAATTTGAAATAATTTTGCAGGATTATGGCTCATTTTTTCAACCGCTTTTTCAATCGGAATTACTCCTTCTTTAACTTTTTCTAAAATTGCAGTTACAGCATGTTGTACTAGTGGCCCACCACTTGGCGCTTTTGTGTATACATTATCTTTTTCTTCAATTGTATGAGGAGCATGATCTGTTGCCAAAACATCTATTCTATCATCTAACAAAGCTTCCCATAAACCCAATCTATCTTTTTCTGTTTTTACAGCAGGATTCCATTTTATTAGCGTTCCTTTTTCGGCATAATCTTTATCAGAAAACCATAAATGATGAATACATACTTCTGCAGTAATTTGTTTTTCTTCTAAAGGAATATCATTTCTAAAAAGTGCTGTTTCTTTTGCAGTTGAAAGATGAAAAATATGCAATCTAGCACCTGTTTTTTTAGCCAATTCAATTGCTTTAGAAGACGATAAATAACAAGCTTCTTCACTTCTAATTATTGGATGGTATTTTACAGGAATATCATCTCCATATTCTGCTTTAAATTTTTCTGTATTTTTTCTAATAGTAGCTTCATCTTCACAATGTACAGAAATAATCATTTTTGTTGAAGAAAAAATTTTCTCTAAAATCTCTTCATTATCAACCAACATATTACCTGTAGAAGAACCTAAGAATAATTTAATTCCGGCTACTTTTTTAGGATCAGTTTTTAATAACTCCTCTAAATTATCATTTGTTCCACCAAACATAAATGAGTAATTTGCATAAGAATCGTTAGCAGCAATTTTAAATTTGTCTTCTAATAAATCTTGTGTAGTTGCTTGTGGAACAGTGTTTGGCATTTCTATAAAAGTAGTAATTCCACCTGCTATAGCAGCTTTACTTTCTGTGGCAATATTTGCTTTATGTGTTAAACCAGGTTCTCTAAAATGTACTTGATCATCAATAAAACCAGGAATTAAATAATTTCCTTCTGCATTTATAATTTTTGTGTTTTCTTGCGGATTAATTTCTGCAGAAATTTCTTTTATAATTTCATTTTCAATAAGAACATCACCGTTAAAAATGGTGTTTTCATTAACTATTCTTGCATTTTTAATTAAAGTAAATTGTGTCATCTTTTTAATTATATTTCCATTCTCATGTTAACTAAACTCTTATTAAAACCAAATCGGTTATAAGATTTTATGGCAGATGGATTATTATTATATACGTCTAATCGTAGTTCTTTTAACTTTTTTTCTTTTCCCCAATTTTTTAAAGATTCTAGAAGTTGGGCACTAATTCTTTTTCCTCTAAAAGTAGGTTTTACAAACATAAAACCAATATATCCATGCAAAATATTTTTTTGATATTGCTTAGATTTTTCTATTCTTATGTAGCCAGAACCAACAATTTCTTGACCTGAGATTGCAACTAAAAGCTGAACATTTTCTGAAGAAATTAATTCTGGAATATTATAATAAGTAATCTTTCCTTTTTTTAAAAAAGGGTCTAAAGGTTGTTCTGCTGCTACAACACCCTGTTCAAACTCTAATAAGGTTTTTAGATCTTCAATTTTCGCAGGTCTTATAGAAATAGTACTCATTGTGTTTATTTTGGTAAACCGTTTAAACGCATTTTCATTACTCCAAAAAGAGCTTCAGAAACAATGTTCCCACTCATTTTAGATTCTCCTAAAGTTCTATCTGTAAACACAACAGAAACTTCTTTTATTTTAAATTTATGTTTCCAAGATTTAAATTTCATTTCTATTTGAAACGCATAACCAACAAATTTTATTTTATCCAAATTTATGGTTTCTAACACATTACGTTTATAACAAACAAAACCAGCTGTGGTGTCAAAAACAGGAATTCTTGTTATAATACGCACATATTTAGAGGCAAAATAAGAAAGTAATAATCTTTTTATGTCCCAATTAACAACATTTACTTTATTTCCAACATATCTAGATCCAACAGATACATCTGCGCCATCGATGTGACAAGCATTGTATAAACGAATTAAATCTTTAGGATTGTGAGAAAAATCGGCATCCATTTCTATAATGTAATCGTATTTTTTATCAATTGCCCATTTAAAACCATGAATATAAGCAGTTCCTAATCCGTTTTTTCCTAGTCTTTTTTCTAAAAAAAGTTGGTTTGGAAACTCGTTAATTAGCTTGGTTACAATTTCAGAAGTTCCATCAGGAGAATTGTCATCAACAATTAAAATATGAAAGTCTTTTTCTTGATTAAATGTGGCTCTAATGATAGCCTCAATATTTTCTTTTTCGTTATATGTTGGGATAATAACTAGCGTGTCTGACATAAATAAATTTTCATGTAGTAAGAAGACAAATATACATTATTTAATTACTAATTTTGTGTTAATCTTATAAAACGCAAAAGTGCAAGCACTAGAAAAAATAGTTATCGAAAATAATTGGATTACCATGCTTTTGGTTTTGCTTTTGGGCGCTATTTTTCTATTAAAAGGTGTTGATGCTAAAAAACTAAAAGGCTATGTTTTTTCTATGTTTAATAAAGGTTTTGTAGAGGTAGAAGCAGAAGAAAATAGACCCTTCTTTAAAATATTTTATATTTTAATTTTTATGTTTTCTATAATAGTGATTTCTCTAATTTCATATTTTTTTATAATTGAAAATGCAGTTAACACAACACAAGGTTTTTATACATTTTCTACTGTTTTTTTATTGATTTTAATTTATTTTCTATTAAAATGGATTTTAGAATACCTATTTTCTAGTTTATTTTTAATTGATAAGGAAGTTCATTTTTTTTTAGTATCAAAAATAAGTTACTTATTTGCAATAGCTTTTATACTTTTTGCAGGTCTTATTTTAGTGGAATATTCTAGTTTATCTACTACTTTTTTATTCTACTTAACTACCATATTATTTTTGTTACGTTTTCTATTCCATTTGATAAATAATAAAAAGCTGATATTTAGTAAGTTGTTTTATTATTTTTTGTACCTTTGCGCCTTCGAAATAGCGCCGCTATTTATACTGTTTAAATTGATATTTTAAATACAAAACGAAGCTTATGAAAGTGAAAACGATTTTAGTATCACAACCAGCACCTAAGACAGAAACTTCTCCTTATTTTGATTTGTCTGATAAACAAAAAGTAAAGATAGATTTTAGATCTTTTATTCATGTTGAAGGAATAGAGGTAAAGGAAGTTAGAAGTCAGAAAATAGACTTAAATAATTTTACTGCAATAATATTAACAAGTAGAAATGCTGTTGATCATTTTTTTAGAATCGCAGAAGAAATGCGTTTTAAAGTGCCAGATGATATGAAATATTTTTGTCAGTCTGAAGCTGTAGCATACTATTTACAAAAGTATGTTGTGTATAGAAAACGTAAAATTTATGTTGGTCTTAGAACATTTCCAGAATTAATTAAGCTAATTAAAAAGCATAAAGCAGAAAAATACTTATTACCTTCTTCAGATAAATTAAAACCATTAATTCCAGAAGAATTAAATAAAATAGGTGTTAATTGGAAAAGAGCAGATTTGTACAAAACAGTTGTAAGTGATTTATCTGACTTAGAAAATGTGGTTTATGATGTGTTAGTATTTTTTAGCCCTTCAGGAATTGAGTCATTATTCAAAAATTTCCCGAACTTTAAGCAAAACCAAACAAGAATTGCTGCTTTTGGAAACTCTACTGTTAGAGCAGTAACAGAGGCAGGTTTAAAGTGCGACATAACTGCACCAAGTCCAGAAACACCTTCTATGACAATGGCTTTAGATAAGTACATTAAGACTGTAAATAAAAAATAATTTCTTCTGAACTAGTTTCAGAACCATTTTATAAAGAAAACCGAACAGAATTGTTCGGTTTTTTTATTTTTATAATTTAAATTAGTCAATTAGATATTATTATAATTGTGAGTTTCGTTATTTTTAAATATCTTCAAATTGATAAAAAAATGATACAAATTTTAATAAAATGGATAAAAAACTGATAACATTTGGTGAAGTAATGATGCGTTTATCTCCACCTGGATATTCAAAATTTTCTCAAACAACATCTTTCGATCTTGTTTATGGTGGTGGTGAAGCTAATGTTGCTATTTCATGTGGTTATTTAGGTATGAAGGCAGCTCATGTAACTCGTTTTCCAGACAATGCTCTTGGTAAAGCTGCTACTCAGTTTTTACGTAAACATTGGCTAGGTACAGCAAATGTTATTTACGGAGATCAAATGTTAGGTAAATATTTCTTAGAAAAAGGAGCAGTTCATAGACCTAGTGAAGTAATTTATGAAAGAGAAGGTTCTGCTTTTTCATTGATAAAACCAGAGATGGTAAATTGGGAAGAAGTACTAGAAGGAGCAGATTGGTTTCATTGGACAGGGATTACGCCAGCAATTTCAGAAGGAGCAGCAATGTGTTGTTTAGCAGCAATAAAAACTGCTAATAAAATGGGTATTAAAGTTTCTGGTGATATTAATTCACGTAAAAACATGTGGAAATATGGAAAAACCATGCAAGAAGTAATGCCAGAATTAGTAGAAAACACAGACATTGTACTTTCTAGCAACCGTGGAATTTATGAGATCTTTGGTATTGGAGAATTAGGTGGTGGATTTAGTAAATCAGCTAAATTATTAATGAAAAAATTTCCAAAAATAGAAAAAGTTGTTGGTAAAACAAGAAAATCTATTAGTGCCTCTCATCAGCAGATACAAGGTAAAATGTGGAATGGTAAAAAATTTATTAAAGCAGAAACATTAGATGTAACACACGTTATAGATCGTGTTGGAACAGGAGATGCTTTTGCTTCTGGTTTAATTTATGGCTTACTACATTACGATAGTGATATTGATGCTTTAAATTTTGCAACAGCTGCCTGTGCATTAAAACACACAGTAGAAGGTGATGTAAATATGGTTTCTGTAGAAAATGTAACGAGTTTAATGGGGGGAAACACTTCTGGTAAAATAAAAAGGTAATTTTAAATGTCATTTTTTATAAACCATATAGCACTTTCTGTAAAAGATGTTAATGATTCTGTAGCCTTTTATCAGAGAGTATTTCAATTAAAAGAGATTGAAAACAAAGCATCAAATTCTAATACGAGATGGTTGTCATTAAACGAAGGCAAACAGTTACATTTAATTCCTCGTCCAAATTTTGAAATCAAAACAAATAAAGCTGTTCATTTTGCTTTGTCGACATCAAACTTTGATTTATTTGTAAAAAAAATAGAAAGTTTAAATATTGAATATACGGATTGGCATGATGTTCCTAATGAAATTTTTATTAGAAAAGATGGCAAAAAGCAAATCTATTTTCAAGATCCAAATGAGTATTGGATAGAAGTAAATAATGATGTTTAAGCAAATAAAGTAGCAAAAGCTTCTTCAATTTTACCAACTAAAACCAATCTTATTCCGTGGTTTTTAGAAGAGATTTTATTGTATTTAGAGGCAACTAAAGTTTTGTAACCTAATTTTTCTGCTTCTGTAATTCTTTGGTCTATTTTAGAAATAGGTCTTATTTCTCCTGCCAAACCAACTTCTGCAGCAAAACAGACATTTGGATTAATGGCAACATCTTGATTAGATGATAAAATGGCAGCAACAACCGCTAAATCTATGGCAGGATCATCGACATTTATTCCTCCAGTAATATTTAAAAAGACATCTTTTGCACCTAATTTAAAACCTGCTCTTTTTTCTAGAACCGCTAAAATCATGTTTAATCTTTTTAAATTATAACCTGTTGTAGAACGTTGAGGAGTTCCATAAACAGCAGTAGAAACCAAGGCCTGTACCTCTATCATTAAAGGTCTAATTCCTTCTAATGTACTGGCAATTGCAGTTCCGCTTAAATCAGCATCTTTCTTAGAAATTAAAATTTCTGATGGATTTGAAATTTCTCTTAATCCGTTAGAAAGCATTTCGTAAATTCCTAATTCTGATGTAGATCCAAATCTATTTTTTTGTGATCGTAAAATTCTGTAGGTATGATTTCTATCGCCTTCAAATTGTAAAACTACATCTACCATGTGTTCTAAAATTTTTGGTCCAGCAATATGTCCATCTTTATTAATGTGTCCAATTAATAAAACCGGAGTTGCAGTTTCTTTGGCGTATTTAATTAATTCTGCAGCAGTTTCTCTTATTTGAGAAATACTCCCAGGAGAAGCTTCTATAGAGCTAGTGTGTAAAGTTTGAATAGAATCTATTACTAAAACTTCGGGCTCTGTTTCTTCAATATTTTTGAAGATATTTTGTGTGTTGGTTTCTGTTAGAATTAAACAGTTAGAATTGTTAGCTTCTAATCTTTCTGCTCTCATTTTTATTTGAGATTGGCTTTCTTCTCCAGAAACATATAATACTTTCTGGCTGATGTTTAAAGCAACTTGTAATAATAAGGTCGATTTTCCAATACCTGGTTCTCCACCCAACAATGTAACAGAACCTTTTACCAAACCACCACCAAGAACAGTGTCTAATTCATTGTTGTTAGTAACAACTCGTTCTTCTGGATTTAACTGAATGTCAGCAATTTTTAATGGTTTTGAAACTTGTTTTGCTGTTGTTGCTTGTTTCCAAGAACGTTTTTCTTCTTTTTGAATTACTTCTTCTACAATAGTATTCCATTCTTTACAAGCGCCACATTGTCCTACCCATTTTGCATGTTGAGTTCCACAATTCTGACAGAAAAAAGTTGTTTTGGTTTTAGCCATTTGTTTTAGTTACAAGTTTTGAAAGTATCAAAGTTACAAAGTAATCTTGAGTTTTTTCTTTTAAAAATTCTATATAAAAATAGTTTTTATAAAAGTTGGCAAACAGTTGCGTTAGCGATTGAATGGCATGTTTGAGCTCTTTTTTGAAATGCTGATTTTTATCAGCACGAAGAAAAAGCGAGTAATGAAAGCGCGACTTGGTCCTGAATTCCTTCAGGATAAAGAAACGCCCGAAAATTACTTGTTTTTATTGTAAATAGGTAAGAATAAAAATGCCAATCCACCAAAAACGATAATCATTGCAGTTTGTGCAGTCCACATAATCCAACCAAAAGCAGTTGCAGGTTCTGTAGGAACATCAAATAAAGCCAAAGCGCCAGCAACAGCAATTGGGTATAAACCAATTCCGCCATTTGTTGCTGCAATAGAAAATCCACCAGCAATAAAACCAATTAAAATTCCGCCAAAAGGAACGTTTAAGCCTTCAATTGCAGGAATTGTTGCCCAAAACATGGCTACATACATTGCCCAAATAAATACGGTGTGAAAAATAAATGCCCATTTATTTTTCATCTTAAAGATGCTTGTGACACCCTCTACTAAACCAGTAACAAAAGTTTTAATTTTTAGTAAAAATCCTTTTTTTGCTTTTTTTACAAATGATGTAAGTATGTAAAAACCAATAATTACAATTGCTAAGCCAATAATTATTTTTGTTGGATTAAAGTTTTTTGTTAGAAGTTCGTAGATAAAATCGAACTGAACAAAAAGTGTAATTGTGATGATACATAACATCATTATTAAATCTGCAATTCTTTCTGCAACGATGGTTCCAAATCCTTTTTCGAAAGGAATTTCTTCATAATTTGCCATTACTGCTGCTCTAGAAACTTCACCTGCTCTAGGCAATGCTAAGTTTACTAAATAACCAACTAAAACTGCTAAAACACTGTTTGTAAATTTTGGTTTAAAACCTAAAGGCGCTAGCATAAATTTCCATCTGTAAGCTCTAGAAAGATGACTTAAAATACCGAAGAAAAGCCCAAGAGCAATCCAGCCATATTTTGCTTCTTTAAAGTAGCCAATTAAAACATCGACAGAAATTTTAGAGATAGAATACCAAACTAAAAAACCTCCCAAAACGAGAGGTAATATAATTTTTAAAATCTTTTTGATATTCAAACCTATGTAAGTGTATTATCTTTTTCGTTAGGAAAAACTAAAGATGGTTTAAAGTTTTTTGCTTCTTCAAAGTCCATGAATCCATAAACGATTAAGATTAAAACATCATTTACAGCAACTTTTCTGGCTGCTGCTCCGTTTAATGTGATTTCTCCACTTCCACGAGGACCTGGAATAGCATATGTTTCTAAACGCTCTCCATTGTTGTTATTCACAATTTGAACACGTTCTCCTTCAATAATGTTGGCTGCATCCATTAAATCTTCATCAATGGTAATGCTTCCTATATAATTTAAATCTGCACCTGTAACTTTTACTCGGTGGATTTTTGATTTTACAACTTGTACTAACATATGGCAAAAATAGTATTTTTTTGGTTATTAATTTTTTAAACGAATGTTGTCTATCAATCTAATTTTATCTGCATAAACCGCAATAAAAGCACGGTATTTTTTGTTAGATTCTTTGTTTTCTATTGTTTCTAGTGTTTTTTCTTCAGCAATAGTAAAATATTCTAAATCTAAAAGTGATTGCTTTTTAAATTGATTTGCTACCCATTCGTTTATAGTATTAGCATTTTCTGTGCCAAATTTTCTACGTACTTTTTTTAGTGTTTTATATATAAAAGGAGCTATCTTTCTTTGTTCTTTTGTTAAGCGTGTATTTCTAGAACTCATTGCTAATCCATCTTTTTCTCTAAAAATAGGACATCCTTTAATTTTTACAGGAAGGCGATTTTTGTTCACCATTTTTTTGATGATTTGTAATTGCTGAAAATCTTTTTGCCCAAAATAAGCTCTTTTAGGTTCTACAATTTCAAAAAGTGTTTTTACAATTGTACCAACTCCATCAAAATGACCATCTCTAAATTTTCCTTCCATTTGATGTTCTAATCCATCAAAATCAAATTTTTCTGAGGTAACATTTTCTGCATAAATTTCTTCCACGGAAGGAAAAAATAGAACATTGCAAGAAACGCTTTCTAATAATTTAGTATCGTTTTCTAACGTTTTAGGATATTTTACCAAATCTTCTTTGTTGTCAAACTGAGTTGGATTTACAAAAATACTAACAACTACAATGTCATTTTTTTTCTTTGCTTTTTTAATAAGAGACAAATGACCTTCGTGTAATGCTCCCATTGTAGGAACAAAACCTACAGATTGGTTTTTCTCTTTTTGAGTTGCTAAATAAGATTTTAATTCTTGTTTATTGGTAAAAATATTCATCCCTAAAAATTAAGTAAAGTCTGCAAACTTACCATTTTAACACGATATTAGCATAATAATTTGTATTTTTGCGCTTCTTATAAAAGAGATTGATTTAATGAAGGACAAGAGAATATTATTTGTTTCATCGGAAGTAGTTCCTTATTTACCAGAAACAGAATTATCGTTAACTGCTTTTCAAGCAGCAAAAAATGCACATTCAAAAGGAGTTCAAACTAGAATTTTTATGCCAAGATATGGTGTAATTAATGAGCGAAGACATCAATTACATGAGGTTATTCGTTTATCTGGAATGAACCTTATTGTAAATGATATGGACATGCCACTTATTATAAAAGTTGCTTCTATACCAAAAGAAAGAATGCAAGTTTATTTTATTGATAACGAAGAATATTTTAAACGAAAAGCCGTTTTTACAGATGAAGATGATCAATTGTTTTCTGACAATGATGAGCGTGCAATTTTCTTTGCAAAAGGAGTTGTAGAAACTGTAAAAAAATTAAATTGGGCTCCAGATATTATTCATGTTCATGGATGGTTAGCATCTTTATTACCTCTTTATTTAAAAGAGTTTTATAAAGAAGAGCCTTTGTTTACAGAAAGTAAGATTGTAACATCTATTTACAATAGTGGTTTCGAAGGAACTTTAAATGAAGATTTAGCAAATAAGGTTAAATTTGACATGATTAAAGATGAAAAAATTGCAACAATTAAAACACCTAATCACACTAATATATTAAAAAGCGCCATAGAAAATTCTGATGCAATTATTCATGGTAGCGAAACTATTTCTGATGAGTTATCATCTTTTATTAAAGAAAGAGAGATACCAGTATTAGAATACGAACCAGAGAACTTAAAAGAAAATTATTTAAATTTTTATGCCGATTTAATTCCGGCTAATTAATTATTTTATAGTGAGAAATATTATTAGAAAAAGCGTTTATGTAGGTGTTTTGTTTTTAATTTTTTCAGGAATTATTTCTTGTGAAAAAGACTTTACAGATATAGGAACAAGTATTATTGGAAATTCGAAATTTTCAACAAAAGACACAATTTTAGAAGTTCTAGTTACAAATGCACCAGTAGAAAGTGTTATTGCAGATGGACTAAGTCTTACAGGTGGATTACAAGATCAATATTTATTAGGTAATTATGTAAATGATGATTATGAAAGTGTAGAAGCATCTATAATATCTCAAGTTGCAATAAATGCGAGTTCAGAACTAGTTACTTATGATAATCCAGATAATTTAGAAGTTGTTACTACTATAGATACAGTTTTTATTAAACTACCTTATCAAGCTACATTAATATCAAATACAACCAGACCAATTTATGAGTTAGATTCTGTAATTGGAAACCAGGAGTTACCATTTACATTAAATGTTTATGAATTAGATACTTATTTGAGTAGATTAAATCAAACAGATCCTACAAAAGTAAATCAATACTTGTCAAATGCTACGTATCAAAATAAAGGAATTCAATTAAATGAATTAGCTGATATTGATTTTACTCCAAGTGTAAATGATACGTTAATGATAATAAAAAGAAGAACTAATGATGGTAATTTATACGCCACTGATACTGTAAAATACACTACAACTTCAAATGCAAACTTACCTTTACCTATAGCTTTTATTCCATTAAAGAAGAGCTTTGGGCAAAATGTTTTCTTAGATAATTTTGGAGGTGATAATTTTGCTTCTCAAGATGTTTTTAATAATTATTTTAGAGGAATTACGATAGAAGCTAAAGAGAAAACTCACGCTTCTGGTGAAAAAGGAGGTTCATTAATCGGCTTTGATTTTAGCAATACATCTTCAACATTAAACCCATCTATCGAAATTTATTATACGAATACTTTTTTAAGAAATGGCACTATAGATACAGTGTTTACTAGAAACCGTTCTTTTCAATTATCTGGAATTGTAAATAATTCATTTAAAATGACAGATAAAGTGTATCCTTCAAATAATGAAGTAAAATTACAAGGTCTTGCAGGTAGCGAAGCAACTGTTAAAATTTTAAATGGGACTGAGCTTACTGATTTAAGAAATAAAAATTGGTTGATTAATGATGCTGCACTAACTTTTTATGTAAATCAATCTTCAGACATAACTATTGTGCCAAATAATTTGTTTTTATACAAAAATGGAGGAGGAACTAATTTAAGTCATGTTAAAGATAGCTATTCTGAGCAATCTTTCTTTGGAGGTGCTTTAGAGAATGAAAGTGATAATCCAAATAAATATACATTTAAAATTACAGATTATATCTCTGATTTATTAAGTGGTGAAACAGATTACTCACCAGAATTAAGATTAAAAGTATTTAATACTTCAGACACTCCAATTTCTGATACAATTTATAAAAATTATAATTGGAGTCCAAAAGCTGTTACAATATTGAATCATGATGAAACTTTAAATGGCACTAGAAGAGCTCAATTGAAGATTTCATATTCAGAGAGAAAGAATTAATAGATTAACTTAAATTAAAATTGTTATGTGCGGAATTACAGGTTATATTGGTTTTAGAGACGCTTACCCAATTGTAATTAACGGTTTAAAAAGATTAGAGTACCGAGGTTATGATAGTGCTGGGATAATGATGTTTGATGGAAAAAAAATACATTTATCTAAAACAAAAGGAAAAGTTTCAGACCTTGAATTAATTACAAATAAAGAAGAAGAAAGAAAAAAAGGAAATATAGGAATGGGTCACACTCGATGGGCAACTCATGGAGTTCCTAATGATGTGAATTCTCACCCACATTTTTCTCAATCTGGAGATTTAGTTATTGTTCATAATGGAATTATAGAAAATTATGATAGCTTAAGAAAAGAGTTAATTACCAGAGGGTATGTTTTTCAAAGTGATACAGATACTGAAGTTCTTGTTAATTTAATTGAAGAAGTTAAAAAACAAGAGGGTTGTATGTTAGGTAAAGCCGTTCAATTGGCCTTAAATAATGTAATTGGAGCCTATGCAATTGCTGTGTTCGATAAAACAAAGCCAAATGAAATTGTTGTAGCTCGTTTAGGGAGCCCAATAGCAATTGGTGTAGGAAAAGATAATTCAGAGTTTTTTATTGCCTCAGATGCATCGCCATTTATTGAATATACTAAAGATGCTATTTATTTAGAAGATGAAGAAATGGCAATTATAAAATTAAATAAAGGGATAAAAGTTCATAAAATAAAAGATGATTCTTTAGTAGATGCAAATGTTCAAAAACTAAAAATGAGTTTAGAGCAAATTGAAAAAGGTGGTTACGATCATTTTATGCTTAAAGAAATTCATGAACAGCCTAAAGCTATTATTGATACTTACAGAGGAAGAATGATAGCTGATGAAGGAATTATAAGAATGGCAGGTATAGACAACCACATGAATAAATTCTTAAATGCAGAAAGAATTATAATTGTTGCTTGTGGAACTTCTTGGCATGCTGGTCTAGTTGGAGAGTATCTTATAGAAGAGTTTTCAAGAATTCCTGTTGAAGTAGAATATGCTTCTGAATTTAGATATAGAAACCCAATTATTACACCCAAAGATGTTGTAATTGCAATTTCTCAATCTGGAGAAACTGCAGATACATTAGCAGCAATAAAATTAGCAAAATCTAAAGGAGCTTTTGTTTTTGGAATTTGTAATGTTGTTGGTTCATCTATCGCTAGAGAAACAGATGCAGGTGCTTACACACATGCAGGACCAGAAATTGGTGTTGCATCAACAAAAGCATTTACAACACAAATAACAGTTTTAACCTTAATAGCGTTTAAATTAGCATCAAAGAAAGGAGAACTTTCTAAATCAGATTTAAGAACATACTTACAAAAAATGCAATTAATAACTGCAAAAGTAGAAGCTCTTTTAAAAATAGATGAGAAAGTAAAAGAAATTGCCGCTGTTTATAAGGATGCTAAAAATTGTTTGTATTTAGGAAGAGGTTTTAATTTT
The DNA here is from genome assembly GCA_965367085.1 of uncultured Polaribacter sp. GTDB lineage: Bacteria > Bacteroidota > Bacteroidia > Flavobacteriales > Flavobacteriaceae > Polaribacter. The sequence goes on along the minus strand of CBDUHF010000004.1, from coordinate 97,669 downwards.
CCAGTTGCTTTAGAAGGAGCTTTAAAGTTAAAAGAAATATCTTATATTCATGCTGAAGGGTATCCTGCTGCAGAAATGAAACACGGACCAATTGCTTTGATTGATGAAAATATGCCAATATTTGTTATTGCAACAAATAAAGGACATTATGAAAAAGTAGTTAGTAACATTCAGGAAATAAAATCTAGAGCTGGAAAAATTATTGCAATTGTTACAGAAGGAGATACACAAGTAAAAGAAATTGCAGATCATGTAATTGAAATACCAGAAACTGAAGAAGCGTTAACACCATTGTTAACTACAATTCCGTTTCAATTGTTATCTTATCATATAGCTGTAATGTTAGATAAGAATGTAGATCAACCAAGAAATTTAGCAAAATCTGTTACTGTAGAGTAGAGATTTTAAAAAATAGATAATAAAAAACCCAGCTTAGAAAGCTGGGTTTTTTATTATCTAACCTCAAGTGTTATGGGTATACTATAACTTACACCTACAGGCGCACCTCTCTGCTTACCGGGTGTCATTCTAGGCAAAGCAGTTAAAACTTTTACAACTTCTTTTTCTAATCTTGGATGAGGTCCTCTTGCTTTTACATTAGAAACTTTTCCTGTTTTATCAATCTTAAACATTACAAAAAGTTTTTTCTTTCCAGGAACCAATCCAAGTTCATTTGCTAAATCAGTATTAAATTTTCTTCCAAAAAACTCTGTTATTTTTTTTGTAAAACATTTCTTCAATTTGGTATTGTTACCTCTACATCCTGGATATACAGGTACATTTTCAATAAGGATAAAAGGAATATCTTCCACAACTTCTTCTGCTTCTTCTACTTCAAGAATATCATCTGTATTTACAATAATAGCCTCTGCTTCATCTGTTTCCGTAGATTCAATAATAGTTTCTTCTACTTTCATTTCATCTTCTACAATCTTAATTTTTTCTACAAGAACAGGTACATTTTTAGGAGGAGGTGCAACTTCTGGTATTACTATGATAGGAATATCTTCCTTCATATCGTCGGTCATGTTTGCTTGACCTAAACTTTTTAAATCACTTCTATCGTAAGTTTTGTGCTCAATTAGACTGTAAACAATGAATAAGGTTAGAGCTAAACCTATTTGTAGAAATATTTTACTGTAATTTTCTAACTGTTGTTTTGGGTTTTTTTTGACGATCATTTTTAAAACTTTTAATGTTTATTTTATAATAAACAGACATTTTTTTATTGTCTTGAAACATGTTATTTTACTTTGTAAATTGTCTAATAGAGACAGTATTACTGTGTAAAAGTATATGCTTTAAAAGATTTAAAATATGATTAAAATCATACTTTATCGTGTACTTTGGTAGAAGAATTATTGTTCCAAATTGTTAGAATATCTGTTGCTACACTGGCCCCACTACCCGCTGCAATTGCAAATTGACTTCTCCATCCAGCAATTGTGCCACAGCAATACATACCTTCTTTTATAAAATGGTTTGTATTTTTAAGTTGAATTCTATCTTTTAACGGATTTGCTCGTTGATGAGGTTCTATATAATCTTCTAATCCAGAAATAGAAAAAGGTTTAGAGTAGTTTAATGCAAGAACTACTTTTTTAGAAACGTAGCTATTTTTATTGGTAGTAATTTTATATCCTTCCTTATCATTTAAAATAGAGAGCACTTTTTCTTCTTCTATCTGAGAAACATGTGGATATAAGGTTGATAATTGCTCTTTTCCTTCATTTAAAATGTTTTTCCCAAGAGTTTTAGGTGATAATCCCAAAACATTATTAAAAAGTGCATTTTGTAAGTGAGAAGTTTTTTGATGCATTATGATGCCAATATTTTTATTGATAGCAAACGCTTTATTTTTAGCAGAACCTAAAACCAACGCACATTGCATTCCAGAAACACCACCACCAATAATTAGTACATCAAAAATCATTTTATATAAAGAGCATTTTAATATTTGCGGCAAATAATTTTACAGAAATAGCTAATAAAATTACACCAAATACTTTTCTTATAATTTGTATTCCATTTGGACCTAAAAGACGTTCTATTTTTGATGATGTTTTTAAAACGGCATAAATTAATATTACATTTAAAAAAACAGCAACAATTATATTTTCTAGAGCAAATTCTGCACGTAAAGAAAGTAAAGTTGTTAAACTTCCTGGGCCAGCAATAAGAGGAAAAGCTAAAGGGAAAACAGATGCAGTAATTGCGCTTACGTTTTCTTCGTTGTCTTTATATAAAGTTATTCCTAAAATCATTTCTAATGCAATAAAAAATAAAATAAATGAACCTGCAACAGCAAATGAATTTACATCAATACCAATAAGACTCAATAAACTTTGACCTAAGAAAAGGAAAATTATCATAATAAACCCAGCAATTAAAGAGGCTTTTTCAGATTGAATATGACCTGCTTTTTTACGTAAATCAATAATAATAGGAATATTTCCTATAATATCTATTACTGCAAAAAGCACCATAAAAGCAGTGATAATTTGTTTTAAATTAAAATTCATGAGAGTTTATTTTATTTTGCAAACTTAGATAACTTAGTTTAGCTAAATGTAAAGTTAAAGAAAAAAATAATACTATTTTTGCAATATGTTTCAACTAGGAAAAACCATTGTATCAGAAGATATTATAGAAAAAGATTTTGTGTGTAATTTATCTGCATGTAAAGGAGCTTGTTGTGTAGATGGTGAAGCAGGAGCGCCAATAGATGAAGAAGAAGCTAAAATTTTAGAAAAAATTTATCCGAAAGTAAAACCTTTTTTAAGACAAGAAGGGATTGATGTAATTGAAAAAGAAGGAACTTGGGTAAAAAGTGAATGGGGAGAATTAGAAACTCCATTAATTAATGGTGCTGATTGTGCTTATGTTATTTTTGATGAAAAGAATACAGCTTTATGCGCAATTGAAGAAGCATATAATCAAGGAGAAATAGATTGGAAAAAACCAGTTTCTTGTCATTTATACCCCATTAGAGTAAAAGATTATAGCGAATTCTCTGCCGTAAATTACCATAAATGGGAAATATGCGATGATGCGTGCTCTTTAGGAAAAGAACTTCAAGTGCCTGTTTATAAATTTGTAAAACAAGCTTTGGTTAGAAAGTTTGGGCAAAATTGGTATGACGAACTAGAGAAAGTTGCAGAAAAGCATTTAAGATAATGGTAGCTTTAATATTACTTTTGTTCCACAGATTTTTTTATTTTCAGATAAAACATCTTCATAGCTTAATTTATAGTCGTTTTTAAAACCTTTAACAAAAGCCTTTAATCGCTGTTTTGTTAAATCGATACCAACAGATTTTCTTTTTATAAATTTTTTTGCTTTAATTTCTGCAGAAGCTATTCTTCCAATTCCATTGTCTTTAATCTCAATTTCAATAAAATTAGTAGATAGTTTATGAATAGAAATTGTTATTTCTTTTTCTCCTTTTTTTGATGATAAACCATGCCACAAAGAGTTTTCTAAGAAAGGTTGTAAAACTAAGGGCGGAATTTTTATTGTATTTAAATTTACTAAAGGATCGGTGTCTATATTAAAATCAATTTCATTCGAAAATCGAATGTTTTCTATACTCATATATAGCTTCATGGTTTCTATTTCTTCAGCCAAAGAGATTTCTTGAACAGATGATGCTTCTAGTATTTTTCTCATCAATTTAGAAAACTTATTTAAGTAAGATGTTGCCTTTTTTTGATTGTTCTCTATAATATATAATTTAATAGAATTTAGAGCATTAAACATAAAATGAGGATTCATTTGACTTCTTAACGCATCTTGTTTTAATGTAAGAATCCTCTTTTCATTTCTTAACCCTTTTTGCTTATTAACAGAGAATAAAATGACTACAATTAAAGTAAGAATACTTAAAGCCATTATCCATAGATTTCTATTTCGTGTAAGTTGTAATTGTGCTATTTGATTCTTTTTAGCTAAATCTTTTATTTGGTTTTCACTATGTTCTTTATCGTATTTTGTAATTAATTGACTAACGTAAAGAAGGTTGCGCTCGTTAAAAGTTTTTGCATCTTCTTCTTTTGCTTTTTTATAATAAGTGTATGCTTTTTGGTAGTCTTTTTTCTTATCGTACAATAAAGCTAAATTTTCATTTGCTTTAACTATTATTGTTTGTACATTATATTCTGTTGCAATCTCTAAGGCTGTTGTTAAATTGTTTTTTGCCAAATCTAATTTACCTATATGTAATTGAGATAAACCTAAGGTGTTATATGTGTTAGAAAGATAATATTTATCTTTTTCATTAATAGCGGTTTGTAAAATAGTATCTACAGTTGCAAATGCTTGGTTATATTTTTTTTGCTTTATTAAAAGGTTAGCAATACTATATCCACAAATTACTCTTCCAATTTTTGATTCAATTAAATTATTATAGTATAATGATTTTGTATAATTCTTATAAGCGTTATTTAAATCGCCTAATTCATATTGTGCATTTCCAATATTTTGATAATTTATAGCAAGACCAAGTTTATGATCTAGCTCACTTTGCGTAACAATAGATTTACTAAACTCATCTAAAGCTAATTTATATTGCTTTAAAGAAATATAAATATTACCAATACTATTTTGAGAAATACTAATGCTTTTTTTAATACTTACTGAAGGATTTTTAATTTTAAGAGCTTTTTCTAATGCTTCTTGATGATAATTTAAAGCGTTTCTAATATCATCTTGTCTTCGATAAACAGAACCAATAGCATTTAAAATTTTTACTTCAGAAACAGTATCTTTTATTATCTGATTAAGGTTAAGAGCATTTTTATATTCAGTAATAGATTTATTAAAAAGAGAATGATCTCTATAATATCTTCCCAAAGCATTGCTGCCATAAAACTCACCTTCTATATAAGAAGCCTCTTTACTTTTTGCTACTAATAACTCTAATTTGTTTTTTATTTTTCTGTTTTTTAAAAAGACAGAATCAATAATATCTAAAGAAGAAATTTTATTTTCTATTAGATATTCTATCTGAGTGTTTATTTCTGAGTCTTGAGAAAAAGAAAACAGACTTAAAAACAAGAAAGAAAGTAATATTAATTTTGCTTTCATTAATTAAAATTTATCTAAAAACGCTGCTTTTTTCTGACGAGAAACAGGTATTTTGTGATTGTTTTCTAAAACAACATAACCATCTGTTTTATAAAATTCTTTTACTTTTTTTAGGTTGATAACATATGAGTTATGAATTCTAAAAAATAACTCATTTGGTAATAAAGAGTTTACTTCTTTAAGTTTTTTTGTAACAACAATTTTTTTATTTTCAATGGTGTGAATTGTAGAGTAATTTCCATCAGACTCTATAAAGACAATTTCTTCAGGTTCTAAAAAAATTAGTTTTCCATCAGTATTTATTGTAATCTTTTTTGCGCTTAAGTTTTTATTAAAATTCAATAATACCTTTTCTACTTTGTTAGAATTTAAAGTTCTTGAGTTGTACTTTTTAACTTTTATTAAAGTTTCTTCTAAATCGTCTGTATCTATAGGTTTTAATAAATAATCTATAGCCTCATTCTTAAGTGCTTTAATTGCATACTCATTATAAGCAGTGGTAATAACTACTGCAAATTCACGAGATTTTAGTTTATCTAAAAACTGAAAACCATCCATTGTTGGCATTTCAATGTCTAAAAAAAGACAGTCAATTTCATTCTGAGATAAGTAAATTAAAGCTTCTTCTGGGTTATTAAATGTAGCAACTATACTAATTTGAGTATCAAAATTTGATAACTCCCAAGTTAAGCTTTGTATTGCTTTTGGCTCATCATCTACAATTACTGATGTTAACATAAAAAAATATTTTACCCAAAAATACTATTATTTATATGAAATGAAATTTTTTAGCAATACATAATATTTGTTTTTTATACCATTTATACAATATTTTGAACCATTTATACAAAAGTGAATTTTTAAACCTACATCGTTTCTTACATTTGTATAGCATTTTGGGGGAAATGCATATTAAGAAAAAGAATTAAGATATTAAATTATTTAACTGTAGGGGGTTAATTAATTTATCAAAAAAGCATCACAACTTCGTGATGCTTTTTTTTATGGCATATTCTTTGTTTTAACATGTTCTTAACATTTAAAACTTTCTAATTATGATGAATTCAAAAAAACTACCAACCAAACAATTAGAAAAGTTCTCTAACATTTTTATGCAGTTAGGACTTGTATTAGTGCTCTTTATTGTTTTTATAACTTTAGAGTACCAAACCGAACAAAAAACAGCAGCCGTTTTTAAACCAGATAAGAGCAAAGTTGTTTATGTAGATCAAGAACAAGAAATAATTTTTACAAAAGAGCCCAAAGTTATTCCCAAAGTAGAACTAACGAAACCACAAATCTTTATGATTGATGAAGTTGTAAAAGGAGAAGATACAGATTTAGAAATTTTTATTGATGAAGCTCCATTAGAAATTCCTGTTTTGATTGATATTGATAAAGTTGATATAGTAAAAATACCTGAAAAATTTATTGAAGATGTAGATTTTGTAAACATTCAAAATGCGCCAGTTTTTAAAGGCTGTGAAGGATTATCAAAAGAAGAAAATAAAATTTGTTTCGATAAAAAAATGAAAAAATTTGTACAGCGAAATTTTGATATAGAACTTGCAAACGAATTAGGGTTACATTCTGGCATACATAAAATTAAAACACAATTTATTATCAACCAAGAAGGTAATATTATTAATATACAAATAACAGCACCACATAATAAGTTAAAAAAAGAAACCCAAAGAATTATAAAAAAGTTGCCCAAATTTAAACCAGGTAAACAGAATAACAGAACTGTAAAGGTCAGATATACCTTGCCCATAACATTTAAAATAGAATAAAATTTAAGCCCAACCAAAAGGTTGGGTTTTTTAATGCTCTCTTTTTATTATTTCTTATTTTTGCAATATGAAAATTAATCAATTTTTAGATGCTACTTACTTAAAAACAGCAAGTCAAGCCAATCTAACAGAAGAAGAAACTCAACAAAAAGTTATTGAGTTAGTTGAAGAAGCAATTTTGTATGATTATAAGTTAGTTATGATTCGTGCAAAACATATTCCTTTAGCAAAGAAAATGTTGAAAGCAGCAAATTCTAATGTTTTAATAGGAACTGTAATTGGGTTTCATGAAGGAACTTATTCAACAGAAGATAAATTAGAAGAAGCAAAAAATGCAATTGATTTAGGTGCAGATGAATTAGATTTTGTTGCCAATTACAGCGCTTTTAAAAATGGTGATATTGATTTAGTAAGAAATGAAATTACTAAAGGAATAAAACTTTCTCTAGACAACAACAAGGTTGTAAAATGGATAATTGAAGTAGCAGCCTTAACAAATGAAGAAATAATTGTAATTTCACAATTAATAAAAACAATTGTTTTTGAAGAATTTGGCGAAGAAAATGCTAAAAATGTTTTCGTAAAATCATCTACAGGGTTTTTTAAAACGGAAAATAATTTACCAAATGGTGCAACATTAGAAGTAATGAAAATTATTTCTGAAACAGCAAAACCATTAAAAATTAAAGCAGCTGGCGGAGTAAGAGATTACGAAACTGCATTAAAAATGATTTCTTTAGGAGTAGATAGAATTGGTACTTCTTCATCTAAAGAAATAATAAACAGAGAAAAAAATACAAATACAGGATATTAGTTTGATAAATTATTTTGCACATGAAACAGCTGTAATAGATAAAGATTGCAGTATTGGAGAAGAAACTAAAATCTGGCATTTTAGTCATATTATGTCTAATTGTGTCATTGGAAAAGCGTGCAATATTGGTCAAAATGTTGTAGTTTCTCCAGAAGTTGTTTTAGGAAATAACGTAAAAGTGCAAAATAACGTTTCAATTTACACAGGAGTTATTTGTGAAGATGATGTTTTTCTTGGGCCTTCAATGGTTTTTACAAACGTTATAAACCCAAGAAGTGCAATTAAAAGAAAAAACGAATATCAAAAAACAATTGTAAAGAAAGGAGCAAGTATTGGTGCAAATGCAACAATTGTGTGTGGAAATAATATTGGTGAATATGCTTTTGTAGGAGCTGGAGCAGTTGTTACAAAAGAAATATTACCTTATGCTCTTGTTGTAGGTAATCCTTCTAAACAAATAGGTTGGGTTAGCGAATATGGACATAGATTACAGTTTAATGAAAATGGTTTTGCAACTTGTACAGAAAGTAAGCAAGAATATCAATTAAAAAATAATAGCGTTTTAAAATTATAGAATGATTAAAAAATATTTACTAGTAGTTTTATTGTTTCCTTCAATAATGTTGTCACAAACAGAAAAATTTCCCGTTTTTGATGTGTGTAAAGGATCTGAAATTAGTTCTATGGAAGACTGCTTTTTATCAACCACAAAAAAACATTTTTTTGCAGAGTTTAAGACACCAGCTATTGTAGAAAATGAAAACTTTAAAGGAACTGCAAATGCTATTTTTGTGGTTACTAATAAAGGAGACTTTAAGTTAATTTACGTAAACTCACCTTATGTAGAAGTAAGAAAAGAAGTAGAAAGAGCTTTTAAAATATTTCCAAGAGTAACTCCAGGTTGGTATAATAATCATCCTATAGAAATGACATTTGAAATTCCAATTACATTTCCTATTGATAAAAATATAATTGAAAGCGGAATAACTAAAACTTCAAAACCAAAAGAAGATTTATTTGTTACCGTAGAAAAAAATAGAATAGCAGACTCTACTTTCTTAGAACATAATAGCCAGTTAAATATTCCGTTTACGCATCAAAAATATGTAGATTATGATTTTGCTATGCACAAAGCTAATGGAACTCATACAGCTTCTAAACCATATATTTATAGTGATGTAAATAAATATTACAATCTTACTGAAGAAAAAAAGAAATTTTTAAAACCCCAAATGAAAACCTGGGTAGGTAATAAAATATGGAATGAACATTTGCTTCAAGTTAAGAAAGAAGATTACTGGTTTACGTTAGATTTTTTAGTTGATGTTCAATTTGGAAAAGATAACTCAAACCAAACATATACATATAATAATTCTAGAATTGTTACTGTAAATGGAGGTTTAGGCGATAAACTTTCTTACTCAGCTACGATTTACGAAAGTCAGGCAAGATTTGCAGATTATATAAATAGTTATATCGAAAATCCTGCTTTAAATGTAAGACCAAAAAATTCTGAAGGATTGGTTCCTGGAAGAGGAAAATCTAAAGGATTTAAAACAGATTCTCATGATTATCCTGTTGCAGAAGGATATTTGTCATATAAACCAAATCAGTTTATGCAGTTTCAATTCGGTAACGGTAAAAACTTTATTGGAGATGGATATCGATCATTTATACTTTCAGATGTTTCTTCTCCAACTACATATTTAAAAATGAAGGTTGATTTTTGGAAATTTCAATATACTAACGTTTGGATGTGGAACACAGAACCTTCTTTAAGTGCAGCTTCTAATCCAAATGAACATGCAAGAAAATACGTTGCAGCACATTATTTAAGTCTCAACTTAACAAATAAACTAAATATTGGTTTTTTCGAAACTGCAATCTCAACGGGTGAGCAAGGTTTTGATGCTGGTTTTTTAAATCCTATAATTTTTTATAGATCTGTAGAGTTTAATAGAGGTGAAGACGCTGGTAATGCACTTGTTGGTTTAACAGGTAAATATAAGTTGAACGATAATGTTTCTTTATACTCTCAATTAGTTATTGATGAATTTTCTGTAGGAAACTTAAATGATTTAGGAAAATGGGAAAATAAATTTGCTTACCAATTTGGAGCAAAATATTTTGATGCTTTCGAAATTGAGAACCTTTATTTACAATTAGAATATAATTATGCAAGACCATATACATTTGCTCATAAATCACCCGTTTTAAATTATGGAAACTATAGCCAACCTTTAGGACATTTATGGGGTGCAAATTTTTGGGAAGCAATTGCAATAGCCAGATATAAAAAAGATAGATGGAGTGGAAGTGCTAAAATAACACTTGGAAAAAAAGGATTTGATCTACAAGACCAAGTTGTAAGTTATGGTGGAGATATTTATCAATCTTATGAAGATAGATTTGGAGATACAGGAAATGAACTTGCACAAGGTAATACTGCAAATATTTTTATTGCAGATTTTCAAGCAAACTACTTAATAAACCCTTCTAATAATCTAAATCTATTTGGAGGATTATCGTATAGAAAATTTTCTCCAGAAGTTTCTTTAATAGGTTTTCCAGAAGGAAATAATATTTGGTTATCTGTTGGGGTTAAAGCAGATTTATTTAATTGGTATTTCGATTTTTAAAAATTTTATAAATTCATTAAGAGAAAGTAAAATATTTATATATATATTTACAGCGTGATTTTCATAGATCACACTTTTTCTTTTTCATAGCAATTTCCCACTCAATTTATTGAGTGGGTTTTTTATTTTAACTCAATAACTATTAAAATGTGTGGTAAATTCATAATTATCAAATATCTTTGCAGCCGAATTGTGATAAAATGAGTACAACAGTTATTACAGACAATAAAACATCTATGCATACTATAATTTCAGACTTAAAGCAACTTACTAAAGTTGGACTGTCTTTAAGTGTAGTGTTTTCTTCTGTTGCAGGATATTTATTAGCAGTAGAATCTATTAATTATTTCATCTTATTTTTATTAGCTATTGGTGGTTTTTTTATGGTTGGTGCTTCTAATGCATTTAATCAAATTATAGAAAAAGACACAGACGCTATTATGAAACGTACACAAAATAGACCTTTGCCTACAGAGAGAATGTCTGTTAATACAGCTTTAGCAATAGCAATCTTGTTTACAATTTCAGGTTTAACAATTTTATATATTATCAATCCAAAAACAGCATTGTTTGGTGCTATTTCTATATTTTTATATACAAGTGTTTATACTCCATTAAAAGCCGTTACACCTTTATCAGTTTTTGTTGGTGCAATTCCTGGGGCAATTCCTTTTATGTTAGGTTGGGTTGCTGCAACAAATAATTTTGGTTTAGAAGCAGGGTTTTTATTCATGATTCAATTTTTTTGGCAATTTCCTCATTTTTGGGCAATTGGTTGGTTACAATTTGAGGAGTATAAAAAAGCAGGTTTCAATATGATGCCAATGAATACTAAAGATAAAGGAGCGGTAAAACAAATCATTTTTTATACAATAATTATGATTGTAGTTTCAATTGCACCTGTTTTTAAAGTATCTGGAGCATTTTATATTTATCCATTAACAGCAGTAATTATTGCCTTTTTAGGATTAATTATGTTGTATTATGGACTTAAATTACACAAAAGTGAAGAAAACGTAGATGCAAGAAAACTAATGTTATCTAGTGTTTTATACATAACATTAGTACAAATTATATACGTTGTAGATAAATTTTTACATTAAACAATGATAAACGAAGAAACATTACAAAAAGAATTAACCGTTGCTAAAAGGAAATCAGCAAAACCAATGTTGTGGGTTTCTATGATTAGTATGGTTATGTTTTTTGCAGGATTAACAAGTGCGTATGTAATTAGTATGAAACGTGATGATTGGGTTTCTTTTGATTTACCTCAAGCTTTTTATATTAGTACTTTTTTGATTATTGGAAGTAGTATTACGCTTTTTTTAGCTCAAAAATTCTTAAAAAACAATAAAAGACAACTCTCTTTATTACTTTCAGTAGCAACATTATTGTTAGGAATTGGATTTGTATGGCAACAATATGTTGGCTTTAATCAACTAAAAAGTGTAGGTTTATTTTTTACAGGACCAGAAAGCACAGTGTCAACTTCATTTATAATAGGTATAACGTTTATGCACGTTTTACACCTATTTGCAGGCTTAGTTGTACTTTTAGTTGTTATTTATAATCATTTTAAATACAAATATAAATCAGATGATTTACTAGGGTTTGAACTCGGTGCAATCTTCTGGCACTTTGTAGATATATTATGGATTTATCTATTTTTCTTTTTCTATTTTATTAGGTGATGAAAAATGTTTAATTTTGGCAAACTAACTAAGAATAATTAACATAGAATATTTATGGAAGCAAAGATTGCTATACCTTCTAACAAAAAAGAAACTTGGGGCGGAGGTGGTGTAAAACCATTTGGCGCAAGTTATGGTAAAATGATGATGTGGTTTTTTATCGTATCAGATGCATTAACCTTTTCAGCTTTTTTGGCGGCTTATGGTTTAACACGTTTTAAATTTATAGATTCTTGGCCTATTGCCGATGAGGTTTTTACACACATTCCTTTTTTCCACGGTAATTATCCAATGATTTACGTTGCATTTATGACATTTGTCCTAATTGCATCATCTGTAACTATGGTTTTGGCTGTAGATGCAGGTCATCATATGAATAAGAAGAAAGTAACAATCTATATGTTTTTAACTATTATAGGAGGTTTAATCTTTTTAGGTTCTCAAGCTTGGGAATGGAATACTTTTATTAAAGGTTCTTATGGAGCTGTTAAAACTACAGATGGTAAAGTTTTACAATTTGTAAAAGATGGCCATCAAATAGCGTTATCAGATTTTGTTGTTGGAGAAAGAACAGATGTAAGAGAGCAACATACAAGAAAAAATGGTTTATGGTTTGAGAAAGAAGGAACAATTTCAACATATTCAATAGATCAAATAATTACTTCTTATAATGCAAATCCGGCAATTCAAATAAAGTCTGAGCTTATAAATGCTGATGAAAAAAGCAAAGTAATTCTTTCTAGAGAAGCAGGTGCTGCTGCTTTAGCAAAAACAAAAATGGTTGTAGAAGGAGCTAATTTAGAAGTTAATGAATATGGTAATACCATTTTTGCAGATTTCTTTTTCTTCATAACAGGTTTCCATGGTTTTCACGTATTATCAGGAATCATAATTAATATTATCATTTTCTTTAATGTTATTTTAGGTACTTACGAACGTAGAGGGCATTATGAAATGGTTGAAAAAGTGGGATTATATTGGCACTTTGTAGATTTAGTTTGGGTATTTGTATTTACTTTCTTCTACTTAGTTTAATTATAAAATAGCATTAAAAAATGGCACACGCACAATCACATACAAAAAGAATTTGGAACGTATTCTGGATATTATCTGCTATTACAATTGTAGAAGTAATATTAGGTATATACAAACCAGCATCATTACACCTTACTAGTTTTTTAGGAACTAGTCCATTAAACTGGATTTTTATCATTCTAACACTTTTTAAAGCTTATGGAATTACTTGGGCTTTTATGCACATGGAAGGTGAGAAAAAATGGTTTAGACGTGCTGTTGTTTGGACAGCAGTATTCTTAATCTGTTACTTAGTAACCTTACTTTTAATAGAAGGAGATTATTTACACAGTACACTAGCGCCACTTGTAAGATGGTAATCTAAAAAATAATAAGGTGGTTTTTTTAACCACCTTTTTTTATATAAAACAATCATGAAAATATCTAAAAAAAGAGTTGTCCTTTTTTTGCTTTTTATTTTTCCTTTAATGTTCTATTTGGCATTACAACAAGGAGTAAATAATTTTGCTAAATTACCAGTAGTAACCAAAAATATTACTGATGTTTCTCTAATAGATAGTACAAAAACAACTACGTTAGAAAATAAAATTTCTATTGTATGTTTTTTAGGAGATGATATAGAAGCGATAAAAGGAGGATTATTCAATTTAAATCAGAAAATATATAAACCCTTTTATGGATTTAAAGATTTTCAGATAATTGCTATTTATCCTAAAGGAAAAGATCAAGAAGTAATTGAGCTTAAAAAAGAAATAAGCAATTTTACAGATATGGTAAAATGGAAGTTTGTTGCCAGCTCTAAAGAAGAGATAGATGCTTTTTATGCTAGTTTTAAGGTAGAAGAACCACTAACTAATTATTATAGCTCTAAAGCTTTTATAATTGATAGAGAAGGAGGTTTAAGAGGTAGAACTGATGATGAAGATGCTAAAGATGGTAAACTTTTTGGGTATAACATGAATTCTGTAGCTGAACTAAACAACAAAATGAAAGATGATTTAAAAGTTGTTTTAGCAGAATATAGATTAGCTTTAAAAAAGAACAACGCAGATAGAGAAATCTAAAAACAATGAATAAAAAATATTCTTACGTAGGAGTAGCTTTCATCATCTTGTTATTCGGAATTTACACAATTCCTAAAGTTGTTGAACGCTTTAAAGGTTCAGAAAAATTACATGCTTTTAATAAAGTTCCAGATTTTGAGTTTACAAACCAGAATGGAAAAACTATTACCAATAAAAGTTATGAAGGTAAAGTCTATGTTGTAGAATTCTTTTTTACAACGTGTCCAACTATTTGCCCAATAATGAACCAGAAAATGGTAACAATTCAAGATGAGTTTTTTGGAAATCCAAATTTTGGAATTGCTTCTATTTCTATAACACCAGAAATAGATACTCCAGAAATTCTTAAAGAATACGCTAATACATATAAAATTACACATCCTAATTGGAACCTCCTTACAGGTAAATCTGAAGACATTGTGTATGCATTGTCTAATAAAGGTTTTAAATTATTTGTAGGAAAAGGGGAAGAAAATCATGGAGGTTTTGAGCATTCAGGTTTATTTGCCTTAGTAGATAAAGATGGTATTATTCGTTCTAGAAAAGATGAACATGGAAACCCTATTTTATACTACAGAGCTTTAGAAGAACATGGATTTGAAGATCAGATAAAAGAATTAAAAGAAGACATTAAAATTTTGTTGAATGAGTAATATATCACAAGAAAAAAAATACAAGAAAATAATTACAGCATTATCAATCATTATTCCTTTGGCTGTGGCTGCTTTGTTTGGAGTAAATTTAAAAGATTTAGGTTTTAATGTAGCACCTTTAACTTTTTTACCTCCAATTTATGCATCAATAAATGCAATAACTGCTATCGTTTTAATAGCTTCTGTTGTATCTATAAAAAAAGGAAATAGAAAATTGCATGAACAATTAAATACTTTTGCTATTGGTTGTTCTTTAGTGTTTTTATTACTTTATATCGCCTATCATATGACATCTGATTCTACAAAATTTGGTGGCGAAGGAGCTATAAGATATATCTATTATTTTATTTTATTTACTCATATTGTTTTATCAATAATTGTTATTCCTTTTGTGTTAACAACCTATATGAGAGCTAAATTAGGTAAATTTCCAGAACATAAAAAAATAGCAAAAATTACATTTCCTTTGTGGTTATATGTTGCAATTACTGGTGTTGTAGTTTATTTAATGATATCTCCATATTATGTTTAAAAATAAATTATTTTTTATCTTTTTACTGATGGTTTTTACATCTAAAACCACATTTTCTCAATGTGCAATGTGTAAAGCTGTTGTTGAAAATGGAGATGCTTCTATGGCTGAAGGAGTAAACAACGGAATTACCTATTTAATGGTTTTTCCTTACCTTCTAATTGGTGTATTATTCTATGTAATTTATAGGTACAAAAAGAAAGCTAAAAATTAACATTTCAATAAGAGTAAAATAGTGTAACATATTTTACTTTTAATCGTCTTATTAAAACTATCAGAAGATAGAATTTTTAACACTGATTAATAAATAGTAGTATTAAATATTTAATTGATGTAACTGTTTGATTACTAGTTGGTATTATTTTTTTTTCTTTTAGTATTATCATTTAAAACTAATTATTGAAATTATAAAATTTAAGATTTTGAAAACTAAACTTTTACTGGCAATCGTTGTATTAACATCAATAACAACTTTTTCTCAAAAACAATGGACTCTTAGAGAGTGTGTTGATCAGGCATTAGAAAAAAATATTTCAATTCAACAAAATAAATTAAATCTAGAATTAGCTAAAAAAGATGTAGATATTTCTAAAGGAAATTTTTTACCAAATTTAAATGGTTCTACTAGCGGTAGTGTTAATTCAGGTTTATCACCAAACAGTAGTGGTGTTTTAACCAACACAAATAACTTTAATGGTTCTTTCGGATTAAATAGTTCTGGTATTATTTTTAATGGTTATAGAAATACAAATACTTTTAAACGAGCACAATTAGGTGTAGAGTCTAGTTTGTTAGATTTAGAAAAAATAGAAAACGACATTTCTTTATTTGTAGTTAATGGATATTTAAATGTATTGTTTGCAAAAGAAAATTTAAATGTAGCTAAGGTTCAGTTTGATATTAGTAAAAAGCAAATTGAAGCTGCAAAAAATAGGTTTAATGCAGGAGTAATTCCTAAAGGAGAATTATTAAATACAGAATCTACAGCTGCAACAAACTTACAAACCGTAATAACGCAAGAGAATGCTTTAGATATTGCGTTATTAAATTTAGCACAATTAATACAAACACCAGTAGAAGGTTTTGATATAGCTTCTATAGATGTTGGCACTCCTTCAGCAAACTTATTATATAAAAACTCAAATTCTGTTTACAATAGTTCTTTAAATAATATGCCAGAAATTGCTAGAGCAAAATTAGCAATAGAAAATGCAGATTTAAATATTGAAATTTCAAAAGGTGCTTTTTTACCAACATTAAGTTATAGCATAAGTGCTGGTACTTCATATTATCATCAATTTAATAATTTATTACCAGGAAGATTTAATGATGATTTTTTCTCTCAAACAAGCGATAGATTTCAATACGGAGCAGGTATTTCTTTAAATATTCCAATCTTTAATAGATTTCAAACAAAAAATAATGTAGCAAAATCTATCATTAATAGAGAAATTTCTGAAACTAGATTAGAAAGCGAAAAACTACAATTAAAGCAAACTATAGAACAAGCTTTTTTAGATGTTAAATCTGCATTAAAAACTTTTGAAGCTTCTAAAATTTCATTAGAAGCACAAAAAGAAGCATTTAAGAATGCACAAGAAAGATATAATTATGGTGCAATGACTTTGTTCGATTTTGACCAAGTAAGAAATCGTTTGGTAAGTGCAGAAGCGTCTTTAATAAGTTCTAAATATGATTATGTTTTTAAAACAAAAGTATTACAGTTCTATTCAGGAGAGTTGGTTTTAGATTAATTTGAACTTAAAAATATTATAGAACCTCGCATTTATGCGAGGTTTTCTTTTTTCTAACTTGTATATTTGTATCAAATTTATAAACATTGGCACTAATTCTTAACATTGAAACAGCAACCAAAAATTGCTCTGTATCCGTATCTAAAAACGGAGAAATATTAGCATTAAAAGAACTAAACAACGGTAATTATTCTCATGCAGAGGTTTTACACCCTTTTATTGTAGATGTTTTAGAAGAAGCTAATAGTACTTCGCAAGAAATAGATGCTGTAGCAGTTAGTAAAGGACCTGGGTCTTATACTGGGTTAAGAATTGGAGTTTCGGCTGCAAAAGGGCTTTGTTTTGCGTTTGACAAGCCTTTAATTTCTATTGAAACTTTAAAATCTTTAGCACATTCTGTTTCTATTGATAATGGAGTTATTATTCCGATGTTAGATGCTAGAAGAATGGAAGTGTATGCTGCAGTTTTTAATGCTGATTATGATTCTATAAGAGAAATTAAAGCCGAAATTATAGATGAAACATCATTTTTAGAGTATCTCGAAAATCAGAAAGTATATTTTTTAGGTGATGGAGCTCAGAAATGCAAAGAACTTATTACGCACAAGAATGCTGTTTTTGTTGATGATAAATTTCCATCAGCAAAAGAAATGGCAGAATTATCTTATGATAAATACAAAAAAAACGACATCGAAGATGTCGCTTATTTTGAGCCTTTTTATTTAAAAGATTTCGTTGTTATTCCTGAAAAGAAAAAGAAACCTACTTTTTAACGTTTACTTGATGAGGATAAGGAATATCTATTCCTGCTTTATCTAAAGCAATTTTTGTGTTTTCTGTTACATCAAAAAATACCGTCCAATAATCTTCAGTTTTACACCAAGGTCTTACTGCAAAGTTTACAGAACTATCTGCTAATTCAGAAACAGTAACTGCAGGAGCAGGATCTTTTAATACTTTAGGATGAGAAGTTATTACACTCATTAAAACTTCTTTTGTTTGTTTAATGTCTGCAGCATAATCTACTCCAAAAGTTAAATCTACTCTACGAGTTCCTTCTGTAGAATAATTTATAATATTTCCGTTAGATAAAGTTCCATTAGGAATTATAATTTCTTTGTTTGATAATCCAGTAAGTTTTGTTGTAAAAATCTCAATTTCTTTTATCACACCAATTTCCCCTTGAGCTTCTACTAAATCTCCAATTTTAAAAGGTTTAAAAATCATTATTAATACACCACCAGCAAAATTTGCAAGCGAACCTTGTAATGCTAAACCTACAGCTAAACCAGCAGCAGCAATTATTGCAGCAAAAGATGTAGTTGCTATACCTAATTTAGCAATAACAGTTACGATTAATAATATTTTAAGAATCCAGCCAACTAAGTTTCCTAAAAATTTTTGAAGTGTTACATCTACACCTCTTTTTTCCATTACTTTTCTAGATGCTTTTACAATTAAATTAATTATAAATAATCCAATAATTAAAATTGCTAAAGCAGTTATAATGGTTGGTGTAAATTCAATAAGTAAGTCTTTTAATTTTTCTAAATATGTTTCCATTTTCAATAAATTTATTTTGGCAAAAGTAATCGTTTTTAAAAAAGAAGTGAAAGATTATTTAATTAATTAACATTAATATTAGTCCAATAATTGCGGGGATAGATTGTATGTAAAGTATCTTCTTTTTGTTGGTTGAATATGCGCCGTATATTCCAGCAACAAACACACAGGTTAAAAAGAAAACTGCTACATCATTTTGTTTGCTTATTATAGACCAAATTAAACCCGCAGCTAAAAAACCATTATATAAACCTTGGTTAGCTCCCATAACTTTAGTTTCTTCTGCAAATTCTTTGCTTTTTAGTCCAAAAGTTTTAATTCCTTTTGGTTTTGTCCATAAAAACATTTCTATATATAAGATGTAAATATGAATAATAGCTACAAAACTAATAATGGCAATTTGAAAGTAATTCATTCTTTTTAGATTAAAAAAAGCGATTTAATAAAATTATCAAATCGCTTTTGGTAGTAGTTAGTATTTATGGCTTTAGTTTACTTCAAAAGTAATTTTTAAATTTACTCTAAATTCTGCTACATCATTATCTTTAACAACTGCACTTTGCGATTGTACAAATACCGATTTAATATTTTTTACAGATTTAGAAGCATGTTTTACTGCTTTTCTAGTTGCATCTTCCCAACTTTTTTCAGAATTTGCTAACACTTCAATAACTTTCATTACTGCCATAATAATTTTTTTAAATTGATTTATAAGTAGTAAATATAAAGAAATTCTTTTTTATAAATAAATATCAATGTAAAAACCCGTTGAGAATTTTTCTAAACGGGTTCTTTTATCTTATAATTCCTTTAAAAATTACTCTACTAATAACGTAAAAGGAATACTATATTTTACACCTACTGGCTTACCTCTTTGTTTACCTGGTTTCATTTTAGGTAACAATTTCATTACCTTAATTACTTCCTTTTTAATTTTTGGGTGAGGTGCTCTTGCATTAACATCTACAATGTTACCGTTTTTATCAATTTTAAAACCAATAAATACTCTTTTCTTTCCTGGAGCTAATCCTAACTCATTAGGTAAATCTGCATCAAACTTTCTAGAAAAATGTTTTTGAACCATTTTACTGAAACATTTTTTAAGTGCTGCTTTGCTTCCTTTACAACCAGGAAATACAGGAACGTCTTCAATAATCATGAAACTTACATCCTCTACAACTTCTTCAACTTCTTCAACCTCTACAATTTCTTCTACTTCAACAGCTTCAGTTTCATCTGTTTCTGTAGATTCAATTACAGTTTCTTCAACTTCCTTTTCATCTTCTACAATTTCAATCTTTTCTGGAGTTGGTGGTGGTGGAGTTTTTGGCTTTACAGGCTCTACTCTTTCTGTAATTACAGTTTCCTCTTCCATGTCAGCATTCATAGTTACAGATCCCAAGTCACCAATATTTCTATCGTATGTTTTCTTTTCTATTGCAGCATAAGTTATAAAAAGTGCTAATACAAGCCCAATTTGCATAAAAATTTTGCTGTAATTTTCTAAATTTGATTTCGGATTCTTCTTTATTTCCATTGTAAGGATTTTTTAATAGTTCGCTAATTTAGTTAAATTATTATATTATATACAAGTGTTAATGTGAATTTACTTGATTTTTTTTTAAAATCAGGTTGTAAATCGTTAACGCTAAGACTACTCCAATAGAATTTGCAATCACATCTAAGTAGTCTCCAGTTCTATAAGTTGTTGTTGTAGACTGAAGTACTTCAATAATTATGCCAAAAAATACACAAGCAATTACTACAATATACTTTACCTTAGGTTTCTTATAAAAAGTAAATAACCAACAAATAGTTAATGTAAAATATGCAAATAGATGATAAACCTTATCTATATTACCAAAACCCACTTCTGCTTTTGGCATTTTCATTAAACTTAAATAGGCAATACAAATTGTAATGCCTATTGAAATCATAAATAAATTATCCTGTAATAAGCTCTTTATACGCTTCTGCATCTAATAAACCTTCTATTTGTGAGCTGTCGGAAATATCAATTTTAATCATCCAACCTTTTTCATAAGGATCAGAATTAACTAATTCTGGTTCATCTTCTAAACCTTCATTAAATTCTATAATTTCACCAGATAAAGGCATAAATAAATCTGATACTGTTTTTACAGCTTCTACAGATCCAAAAACTTCACCTTCTTCAACGGTATCATCTAATGTGTCTACATCTACATATACAATGTCTCCTAATTCTCCTTGTGCAAAATCTGTAATTCCTACAGTTGCAATGTTATCTTCAATCTTAATCCACTCGTGATCTTTAGTGTATTTTAATTCTGATGGAATATTCATTTCTTAATAAAAATTTATAGTGTTATTATTTTAATTTCCTCCTAAATTATAAATAATGTTAAATCCACCATTAATTGCCTGTCTTGGGAAAGTGGTAGAAATAGCATATTTAGATGTTTGATGATTGTAATAAAACGATGCTGTTAAATTACTATTCAATCTATAATCGGCTGTAAATTTAATAGAAAATAGCTTTTGACCACCACTTATTTGATTATTATCTTCATCTACAGATCTAATTTGCGTTAAATTATCTCTTAAAGATACATCTGCTCTTAAATTAACATCGCCTTTTAAGGTTTGTTTCTTTCCCGTAAAACGAGTATCAAACTTAACGTCTTTAAATACATAACCTAAACCAAAGATATATTCTGTTCCTTTAATGTCTGTTAATGTACTATTGTTAAAGTTCATTGTTAAAGTTCTATCTCTTTTAATTTCTCCTCTAAATGAAAATGAATTTTTCATTTTCATATCTACTTTTACTAAAGGCGAAAACTCATCAACCAAAGTAACTGCAGATACTAATAATTCTGGTTCATAATTACCAGAAGTTATGTTTGTTTCTGCATATGGAGCTGATGTATTGTGTTGTAAGTTATTTGTAAAACTCGACACAGTATAAGAAGAATTATAACCATGAGAAACTACAAAATTGCTAAAGTTCTTCTTGAAAAATTTAAACTTCATTAGTCCGTTATAACGTAAAGACCAGTTTGGAACTGGAATATCTCTAAACAAACCAGTACTTACTTTATCTGGGTCTTTACCAGAATAAGCAGCCATAAATGCTGGTAATAATACTTGTTGACTGTTTTCTCCAAAGCCGGCTGCAGGAACTCCATTTTCTATAGCTAACCTATTAGAAAGAATAGACCTATAATCTCTCATTTTTTGAAATAAAGCATCTCCATCTGTAAAAGATGTAGAAATCATAGAATGACTTGTACTAAAGTTTCCTGTTTCAAAAGCACTAATATTTGTGTCTAATTCTCCAAATTCATCACCATTTTCAATAACATCTAGTTGTTGAGATAAGTCTCTAGTTTGAATTTTATTTCCTCTTACTTCAATGTTAAAATCTTTAAAAGGTTTTAAAGTAAATGAATAATCTAATTTGTTATAATGTGTTTTACTATAGGTTTTATTATAGTATTCGCTATTTTCAGGATCTCTAGGATTAATTAACCAACCATTTATTAAAGCTTTATTTCTAATATCTACTTGGCTACCAAAAGCAAATGAAGTTGGTGCGCCACCTAAAAACCCAATATCTTCTGTATAACCAGGTAGTAATTGTCCGTTATTTTCTGAGTAACTTATTTTTCCTGTTTTTACTGATGTAATTACGTCATAAGTTCCTTTTAAAATCTTTTTTCCTAAGCTTAATTTTTTCTTTTTATTGATTCTTCTAGGTGTTGGAGGCAATCCATTTCCTTGTAACTTTTTATCTTTTTTACGTTGGCTTTTGGTTAATAATAACTTTTCAAACCCAAGACCTTTATAAAACTTATCAAAATTAATTGATGTATTTAAATTATGTGTATTTGCATTTTGAATAACATTACCAATTTCACTTACAATTGTTAGGTCTTGTGATGATGTTTGCCAATCAAAATCTGCTGTATATCCATAATCTGCTTTTATGAAACTTAAAAACGGAATTTTATCAATAGGTAAATTATACGTTGCATTTAATTTTTGATGATAATGATTAGGTCTTCCTGTGTTAAAGAAATCATCAAAAACTTCTAACTCTTCATCACTTTCAAATGCATCATAGATATAACTATTGGTTGCGTTAAAGTTTAATTGAAGCGATTTTGTTAAATCGAAACCAATTGTATAATCCCAATCGAACAAAAATCTACGTTGTTTTAATTCTGGTTGATCAGATAAATCTGCAACTAAATTTCTAGATTGTTGTTCATTATAATTTCTATTAATTCTAGAATTTAAAGCTAATGTTTTTGGAATTGGATTAAAATTAATATCCTTAATTAGTTTCCAATACTTACTTTTAAATTTATTAGAATTTTTAAAAGGTTCTATTGATTTAGATTGAAAGTTAAAATTGTAAGATGCAGAAGCAGTTACATTTTCGTTTATATATTTTTTAATGTTATAATCTCTATGAAACTCTTTATTGTGTGCATAAGAAACAGATACATTTTCTACATCGTAAAATTTTGGTTTTTTAGTAGAATTAGGGTTTCTATTCTTTTTAACATTTGTAAAACTAATACTAGTTCTTTTTGTGTAATCTCTTGAAAATTCACTGTTAGGATTTTGTTCTAAAGCATCTGCTAATTTAACATCTTGATATTGTGGATCGAACTTAGGGTCTATGAATTTTTCTCCAACACTATAACTCATTGGTAATTGAATTCCCCATTTTTTTGGAGTAAACACTTTTCCTAAATTAATACTTGTAGCAACATCATATTGCTTAGTTTCATCTAAAGTACGCTGCCCAACTCTGTCTTCTACATTACCAAAACCTATAGTTTGCATACTACCAGATAAAGATACATTGGCAACATCTGCAAAATTTGCATCAGCATTTACAACTGCAGCCCAACCAGCTTTATTATCGAAACCAGAAGAACGTAATTCATTAAACCAAACTTCTCCGCTTTTTGGTGAAGATGTTGTGTTTTTTACTCCCAACATTATGGTTTTTAATTGAGCTAAAGTAGGATTCCCTTTTACACTAATTGTATAAGTAGAGTTTGGATCTTGTTGTGTAGATGTATACAATTCATTTGGCGGAGCAACCGTTATACCCAGTGCGTCTCTTTCTAGTTTTACTTTTCCAAAAGTTTCTAAAAAGGCATCTAAATTATTTGCTTCTGGCCAAAGATCTAATTGAGAAGTTCCAGCAGGACTAACAGTTAAAGGCAATTCTATTTGATAGTAATTATCATCTAAATCTGTTCCTAGTCTTATTACAGCATTTAAACCTTCTGCATCTATATTAGAACCAGAATTAGATTGTAAGTGCATAAACATTTTAAGGTTTTTAAATCTTCTTAAATCTACACTTATGTTTTTATAGATAGCTCTAGTTTTATTTGCTTGTAAGTTTTTTACTTTAAGCGTTACAGATTGTTCATTTTGTAATTGAACTGTTGTACTTCCTTGCAAACGTTCTCTCTCAATTCCTGGAGGTTGAATATAACTACCTTCATTTTGTTCTATACTTACAACACCAACTTCAAAATCATTTAATTCTGTTTGTGTTAAATCTATAGCAGGTTCTACATCTTTATCTAGAGTTCTAACATAACGTCTCCAGTCTCCACGAACCAAATCTAGTTCTCCAAATCTAATTACAACTGGTATTTTAAAATTGGTTAAAAACATTCTTACAAAACGGATACTATTAAAGTCAGAAATTCCATTTATTGGTGTTCCGCTTCTAACAGGAACTCTAAATTGATACCATTTTGTTTGCTGAGAATTACCATTTTCTAAAGTAACTGTTGTTGTTTTTTCATCAACAATAAAGTTTTCTCCTTTTACCAAATTGGCTTTATTCAAAGAAATTTTATACTCGTAGTAACTTTCTACAGTACTCATTGTTTGATCTTTATTAATATCTTCTACATCTGGATATGTTGTAGAAGAAGTTGGATAAGATTCTGTAGATTGATTTAATGTTACTGAGTTGCCCTCTGTATTATTGAAATTTTTATATCTTTTAATGATAGATGCATTTATAGCATCTAATTCTGCTCCTCTAAAATATTCAAAGTTATCTGCTGCCGGGTCAGATAGATTAGCATAAACACCAATACCTGCTAATTTTTTTTCATCAGCATCATTTAATCCATCAAAACCAACATCTTGAAATGTTCTTGAAGCATCTTCTTGATCAAAAGCATAGATGATTGATGGATTTCTAGGAACATCTCCCCAAGTTGTTCTATTTACATTATTTCCATCTACTTTTAAACCATCTTCAGGCAAACCGTTTTCGTACATTTTACGGTTGTCTTTTAAAATATCTTCAGAAATATTACCAAGGTTGATGTATAAGTCTCCTACTTGATTAGTTGGGTCACTTGGATTTGATTCTTCTGTTAAACCTTCCTCACTTGTTAAAGAATAATTTTCATAAGGATCCATAATCCAAAATTGAATGTATTCTACATTTGCTTGGTCAAAGTTATTTGTTGTTAAAGGGCGCATAATACCTCCCCAATTGCCTTGAGGATTGTTAAGCTTTACAAATTCTCCTTCAACTTTAGCACTAGGATTAAAGTTATAAGAACCTCTTTCTTCTGGAAAATAAGCTAAATCTAACGTTCTAATTAATGAATTTTGAGTAATATCTAATTGTACGTTTGGAAATAATTCTCTGTAATTAATTTGTCTTGTTTCTGCTCTAGATAATTCATCTGCATTAACACTTACAGGTGTTTGTCCTGCCCCGTAAAAAATTTGATCTACATTATACCAAGCTAATTTTGCTCTTTTGTAATTGTAAGATAAATCGTCCTGATCTCCATTAAATGTTGGAAAATATTTTGGTGTACTTGCTTCATACCAATCTAAAGGAGATAATAAACTAATAGGAATTTGAGAGGCTTCAAAATCATCTATATAAGAAGTTGCTGCGCCTGCTACATCAATTCCACTTGGTGTTCCTGGTAATAAATAAGCCATATCTGCTTTTACAGATAAATTAGAAGGAGCATCTGTATCTACAAAAGGTAATTTATTTGCTAATTTAGTAAAATAAGGCACTTCTGTAGAGTAATTTATATTTACACCAAACATGGTGTTGTCTATTGGTTCTGCTCCAAAATTTACTTTTGGAGTAATTGGTCTTTCATTAACATTTAAAATTGTTGCACCAACGATAAAATCATCAGAGAATTTGTGTTCAACATCAATACCCATAAAGGTTTTTCTTTGTTGATTAAAAACAGCATTATTTTCTGTAGAAACACTTATTGGAGTTCCAGAAGCTTGTAAACCAGGATCTATAATTTGTACTCTACCTAATTGATAATCTACTACATAATCTACACCTTCTACTAATTGTCTACCTCCTGCAGTAACTCTAACAGAACCTCTTGGTACGTTAAATGCTCCAATAGGAATTCCTCCAGAACTTTCTGATTTAAAATATCCTTTTAAAAAGTATTTATCTTTATTCTGAAAATTGTTTTTTACGTTAATTTTTGTATTTAAATATAATTCTTCAAACAAATAATTAGAAACATCTGTTGTTGTTGGGTCTAATCCTTCATCATCTGTAATAGTAATATCTCTTATTAAATCTTTACCAAAAGGTTCTGGTTCAGGAAAAATAACATATCCGTTTTCAGAATTTACAGTAATTCCTTCTACATAATCTATAAAACCATCTGGGTTTCTAAACTGACTTTGATCTAATTGGTCTAATTTTAAAACTTGTATTAAAGGTTGATTCGCAATTCCTGTAGTTTTGGCATTCTGTAATACATTTGAAGCTATTCCTGTAGCATCATCTCTATATTGTATTTCAAATCTAAAACCATCTTGAGATAAAGGATAAGCTCCTAAAGCATAGACGTTTTTCATCATTAAACGCCAAGTAGGAAAAGATTCTTCTACACCAGCAACTGTTCTTTTTGTTTGTAAAATTTCACTACGTAATAATTTTACAGCTAAATTTTCTGGTGCTTGTATTCCATCATTAGAAAATTCACCAACTTTAAAAGATTTTTTTGTGCTACCATTTACATTTCCTGCAACAGTATATTCATATGCAACTGCTAAAACTTCACCATCATTTAGTCTTCTGTTTAAAGAAATAAAACCTAATTGTGGGTTTAATGTAAATTCATTTGTACTTAATCTCCTAGCATTTTGTAGAATAGAGTAATCTGTTCCTTGTTGCATCATTAAAGGAAGCAACGTAGCATCAACTGTAGAAATATCTCTAATTCCGCTATTTGAAGTTAATAATGTAGATAAATTATTAGATTCGTTTGAAGGTAAATTTCCTCCAGAAACAGAAGGAGGGCTTGTTGGTTGTATAGCACCAGTTTGATTTACAAGAACACTGTTTTCTGATTCACCAATATCTGCAAAAGCAACAATACTTCTGTAATCTTCTGTACTTGCATTTCTGTTGGTAATCCAAACTTCTATTCTCGTAATATTTACTGGACTATTAATTAAAGGATACCTTTTTAAAGAGTTTGCGTAATTGTCTATAAAATATTGCGATAAGAAAAAGTGCCTGTCATTATCATAATCTGTTGCTTTTAATTCAAAAGACTGAATAGATGCACCAGCTTCTGCAACAACAGTTTTACTTTCTGAGTTTTGCTGAGAAAAAACGGCAGTAACATTGGTGTTTCCAAATTGTAATTTTGTTTTTACACCAAATAAACTTTGAGCACCGTTTATTAATGAGTTTTTAATTGGCATAGAAATATTACCAGCTTCAATTCCTTGTATAATTCCATCTTCAGAATATTTTACATCAGAAAGAGAAGGAGGAATAAATTCAACTTTTACTAAATTCTGAAAATCGAAAGAAGATTGGGTGTCATAATTGGCAGTAAACTTTAATCTATTTCCAACTTTTGCTTGTATACTTGCGTTAATTTGTTGGTCAAAATCAAAAGTAAAACTGCTTCTATTTTCTTCTGATAATTGTGGGTTGTCTGTATTTTGATAAATAAAACCAAGTTTTAAATTTAGATTTCCTGTAGGAGTAACTTCAACTGTGTTTCCACCAAAAATAGTTTCAAAAAATTTAGAGTTTACATAATACGTTGGTAGTAAGTTTTTTTGAGCATCTTTTGCTCCTTTCTTTTTACCACTTGCAGCACTTACTTTATCTTTAAAATATTGTATCATATCGTGTTTTAAACGATATTGTTCATATTCTTTAGGAGTCATGTAAATAGGTGTTCTTGTAGAATAATCTCCTATTTTTTCTACAATTACATATTTGTCTAAAGCTTTATCAAAAATGATTGTTTTTTCTGCTAAATCATCTAAAAATAATCCTCCTTTTTGTAGCCTGTTAAAGTTATACTTTAATTTTACGGTATCTTTTTTTAGGGCAATTGTATCTTTCTCTGGGTTGTTTTGTGCGTAAGAAGAAAGGTTTACTATAAAAGTAAGTATACCAAGTAAAAAAATATTTTTTAAAAATCTATTCAATTGACTATAAGCTTTTTAGTGCTAATTTTATTAACTTTTCTACAGATGCATCTGCATTTTCTTTTATAATTGCAGATATAATTTTATCGGATTGTTTTCTTTGGAATCCTAAAACCTCTAAAGCAGATAACGCTTCATCTTTATTAGTATTGCTTGTATTAATAGAAACTTCATCAATATCAAAGGTTTTTAAAATTTTATCTTTTAAATCTACAATAACTCTTTGTGCTGTTTTTGCTCCAATTCCTTTTACAGATTGAATTAAAGCTACATTTTCTGTTGCAATTGCATTCTGTATTTCTTCTGATGTCATAGAAGATAACATGGTTCTTGCAATACTTGGTCCAACACCAGAAACAGAAATAAGTAATTTAAAAACTTCTCTTTCTGTTTTACTTATAAATCCAAAAAGTGTGTGTGCATCTTCTCTTATTGATAAATGCGTGTATAAAATAACAGCTTCATCATCTGGTAAACTAGAATAAGTATTTAGTGAAATATGTAATAAATAACCTACACCATTGCAGTCTACAACAACATCTGTTGGATTTTTCTCTACAAGTCTTCCTCTAATTTGTGTTATCATTTAGCTATTTTTTTTAGGTCTCTAAAGTAACAATTTTATTTTTTGTTTCTTTTTTCTTTTTCTTGGGCATCTACAGCAGCAAGAGCAGCCATGTTTACCATTTCATCTACACTAGATCCTAGTTGTAAAATATGTACAGGTTTACTTAAACCTAAAATTATTGGTCCAATAGATTCTGCTTTGTTTACTTGCTTTAATAACTTGTAAGTAATATTTGCTGATTCTAAATTAGGGAAAATTAAAACATTTACTTTTTTTCCATTTAGTTTAGAAAAAGGAAACTCTTTCGCTAACATTTCTGGGTTTAGAGCAAAATCTGCTTGTAATTCTCCATCAACAACTGTATTAGGGAAATGACGATGTAAATAAGAAACAGCTTCTCTAATTTTTTTAGATGTTTCAGAATTTGAAGAGCCAAAATTAGAAAAAGATACCATTGCCATATTTGCTTTCATACCAAACATTTTAACAAAGTTTCCTGTCATTTGAGAAATCTTTACTAAATCTTTTGCAGTTGGATTGATGTTAATTGTTGTGTCTGATAAAAATAAAGGACCCTGTTTTGTTAGCATAAGATTGGTTGCTGCAATTTTGGTAACTCCTTTGTCTTTTTCAATCAGTTCTAAAATTGGTCTTAAAACTGTTGGGTAAGGTCTTGAATATCCTGTAATTAATGCATCTGCTTCCCCCTCATTTACCATCATTGCAGCAAAATAATTACGCTCTCGCATTAATTTTTGTGCTTCAGATAAAGTACGTCCTTTTCTGCGTCTGTTTTTCCAATAAATTTCTCCAAAACGCTCTCTTCGTTCTGTTTCTTCATCAGTTTTTGGATCTATAATTGGCACATTTCCTGTAAAACCAATTTCTTCCATTAATTCTAAGATTACTTCTTTTCTTCCTAGTAATATTGGATTTCCAATTTTTTCATCATATACTCTTTGCGCAGCTTTTAAAACATCTAAATGGTCTGCTTCTGCAAAAACAATACGTTTTCTATTACTTTTTGCTCTATTGTGTAAAAGTCTGATTTCTTTACTTCCAGAACCAGATCTTTCCATTAATTCTTCTCTGTATTTATCCCAATCTTCAATTGGTTCTAGAGCAACACCAGAATCCATAGCAGCTTTTGCAATTGCTGGTGGAATTTCATAAATTAATCTTGGATCAAAAGGTTTAGGAATAATATATTCTCTTCCGTAAGCTAAACTTACTTCATCATACACAATATTTACTTGCTCTGGTACAGATTGCTTTGCTAAATCAGCAAGAGCATGAACTGCAGCCATCTTCATTTCTTCATTAATTTTAGTTGCTCTAACATCTAAAGCACCTCTAAAAATAAACGGAAATCCAAGTACATTGTTTACTTGGTTAGGATGGTCTGATCTACCAGTAGCCATAATAATATCCTTTCTCGTAGCAACCGCTAAATCATACTCTATTTCTGCTACAGGGTTTGCCATAGCAAATACAATTGGGTCTTTTGCCATAGATAATAGCATTTCTGGAGAAACAACGTTTCCTTTAGATAAGCCAATAAAGACATCTGCATTATGCATGGCTTCGTCTAATGTTTTTAAATCTTTATCTGTTGCAAATTCAGCTTTTTGAGAAGTAAGATTATCTCTATCTTTTCTAATAACCCCTTTGCTATCGCACATTACTACATTTTCTCTTTTTGCACCGAGTTTTAAATACAAACGAGTACAAGAAATTGCTGCAGCTCCAGCTCCATTAACAACTATTTTTACTTTGCTAATATCTTTTTCTGTAATATCAATTGCATTTTTAAGAGCAGCAGCAGAAATAATTGCAGTTCCATGCTGATCATCATGCATTACAGGGATGTCTAATTCTTCTTTTAATCTTCTTTCTATTTCAAAAGCTTCAGGAGCTTTAATATCTTCTAGATTAATTCCGCCAAAAGTAGGAGCAATTGCTTTTACAGTTTGAATAAATTGTTCTACATCTGTTGCATCAACTTCAATATCAAAAACATCGATATCTGCAAAAATTTTAAAAAGTAATCCTTTTCCTTCCATTACTGGTTTAGAGGCTTCTGGGCCAATATCACCCAAACCTAAAACCGCTGTTCCGTTAGAAATAACTGCCACTAAATTACCTTTAGAAGTATATTTATAAGCGTTGTTTTTATCTTTAGCAATTTCTAAACAAGGTTCTGCAACACCTGGAGAATATGCTAAAGCTAAATCGTGTTGAGTTGCATATTTTTTAGTAGGAACAACTTCAATTTTACCTG
This sequence comes from uncultured Polaribacter sp., assembly GCA_965367085.1. GTDB lineage: Bacteria > Bacteroidota > Bacteroidia > Flavobacteriales > Flavobacteriaceae > Polaribacter. Next base: position 66,696 of record CBDUHF010000004.1, on the reverse strand, counting down.
GTTTTGGCTTTGCGTGATATAGTAAAGCTTCGTGTCTTTTTCTAGAATCGCTCATATAATAGGTGTTTGCTTGTTTAAGCATACAAATATATGGTTTTCAGCGGAAGAGTAAATTAATTTTCTATTCTTTTAAGTAGTCTTTTTAACTTAATGTTTTGATATATAATCTTCTAATAAGATAAAGTTTTTGTGATATTGTTTTCTGAATATGTAATTGAAAATGAATATGTGATAAGATTTGCTGTTAGTTGTGCAAAATCATCACCAGAAGACCAAGTTATATCTAGTTCATTATCAGTAGATTCCTTAATATTTATAGTACCCAAAAAAGCCTTTAATGTATTTCTTAATCGCATTATTTTAAGCTGATTTAAAACAATTTCTGTTTTTAAACCTTCTTCAATATCTTTATTTGACAACGTTGTTCTATTAATTTCTTTGTGTCCACCACTTCCACCTTTATCAGCTGCTGCATAATTATTTTTTCCGGCAAAAATATCTAGATACCAAACTTGAGGAATTCCAGGCATAAACATTTGAATAGCTCTTGCTAATAATAGTTTTTGTTCATTTTCTCCTAAAGCACTAAAGAATGTTGCATTAACTTGGTAATAAGAAATTTTATTTCCTGCCGGATCATATAAATTTTTTACTCTTCCTCCACGCTCTAAAATAGTATTCATAATAGATTCTATTTCAGTATCTTCTAGCAAACCTTTATTATAAGTTCCATTTACTTCTTTTCCTTTTAAATCTAAAACAGGAATTCCATCATGGCAACCCAACATATTTACAGTTTTATAACCTTTGCTAATAATTTCTTTAGCCCAAGTTAAAAGTGCTTTAGAATTAGAAGTTTCAATGGTATGAATCATTAAACCAGGTAAGAAAAAGTCGTAAATTTGATATCCTTCTTTTGCTACTTCATCATGTAAATCTAAACCATATTCTGCATGAATTTCTGGTAGAAGAATTAAATCGTTTTTTTTAGCAATTTCATTAATTCTATCTAAATAATTCCAAGTACCTGGTTTGTTAAAAAAATTAGTTTGACCAACTTCTTTATGTAAGTATGCAAAAGCATCTAGACGTAAAATTTTGCATCCAAAACTTTTAACTTTTGCTAAAGTTTCTTCATAAAAATCCCAAACCAATTCAGACTTGGCATTTACATCCATTTGGCCTAAAAAAGACCTGTTTTTTTCTATTAACAGGTTTATTTCTTTTTTATATTTATTACAATCTCCAAAATCAAGATCATTAATATCGTTCTTATTATTAATAGCTGAATCGATTTGATTACAAATCAATTCAGCTTTTTGAAAACCTATAGGGATGGTTTCAATTAAATCTTCAATATTAATTTTTTGATAGTTTATTTCTTGATAAAAAGTATTCCAATATGGTTTTTCTGTGCCATCAGGGAAAGGAACTTTAAGTATAGGAAGACCAGATTTTCTCATAAATAATTTATTGAGAAACTCTTCTTTTGGTATTATAATTCCTTCATTATTTTTAGTTCCGTTTTCTTGCCAAAAAGTATTCCAATTGATAAAAAAATCTTTAAATATAGATTGTTCTCCATTTTCTAATAGATCTTTGAATTGTGGAGAGTTTACAGATAAATGATTTAGAACAATATCAAATTTTAATTCAATATTTAAATTTTCTAAGTCTTTTAAATCTTTTTTAGAAACTAATTCTTCATTTAAATTATAATCTATTACAGAAAACCCCCTGTCTAAATCACTATTAAAAAACGTAGGTAACACATAAAATAAAGAAAAAACGTCTTTAAATTCTTGCATTTTAAGCATAGAAATAGTGTCGCTTAATTTTTGCCCAATACTATCTGGATAAGCATTCAGCATTACTCCGTTAGAAATTAAATTTTTTTCTATTTGCATGAGATTGTAATTACTATAAAAGTTTAGATAAAATGTTTATGTTATCTGGCAATCTACCGACATTTTGAAGTTTTAAAGCCGCTAATTTTAAAGCCACTTGTAGACAATCTTCTATTGGTTTTTCTTTAATGTAAGCAAAAAGAAAACCAGACCAAAAAGCATCTCCTGCACCTGTAGTATCCATTACTTTTTCAACCTTTATGGCTGGTAATTGAATAATTTCTTTATTAATTTGAGATAATTTTACACCGTTACTTCCTAAGGTTAAGCAGACAGTTTCTACACCTTGATTATGGAAGAATTGAAAAATTTCCTCATGTGGTAATTCCTTCTCAAATAAACGAAGCATATCATCTTCGCTAATTTTTATTAACGGATTATATTTGCAATATGCTTTAATTACTTTTAAAGCTAGGTCTTGACTGCTCCATAATTTCTTAGCATAATTTAAATCTATACTTAATTTACACCCTAAGTTATAAGCTTCTTCTGCCTTTTGTAAAATTGTAGTTTGTGCAGGTTCTTTACTTAACGCAAAACATGTTGTGTGAAAAATATTTGTTTGTGCAAGTGTTTCAGTATCAATTTGTTCTTCTGTAATTTGATAATCTGCTTCACGAAAAGGAATAAAATCTGGTGTGCTTTCTGATTTTGAAACAAAAATTACACTTGTAGGTTTATTATCTAGTTTTTTAATATTATTTGTATTTACACCCTCTTCCGCTAACCTTTTAAAAATGTATTCGCCAAAACCATCATTTCCAACAGAAGAAACCATAATTGGATTTAAACCTAATCTAGCTGAATTCATAGCAACATTAGTTGGCGAGCCACCTAAATATCTATGGTAATCTCTTGTGTTATTAATTAGTACACCAGATTGATGACCAATGAAATCTATAAGTACTTCTCCAACACATAATATATCTATATTCTTTTTCAAAATTTCAACCTTTTTTAGCGACTTATTTCTACATCAATTATAAACGTACAAATATGTTTTTAAAAAAATCTTTTTTTTTGAAATAAACATCTCTTTATCTAATGAAAACGTTTTCGTAAATTCATTTTTGTAATGAATGTCTAAACATTTTTTTCGTTTCTAAAATTTAAACTTGCTATTAACAAAGCAAAAAATGTTAGAATTAATAATGTTAAAAAGCTTATTTTTAAATTATAAGAGTTTGATATATAGCCCAAAACAACGGGTCCTAATAAAAATCCTGAAAAGCCAATTCCTGAAACAATTGAAATACCTACCGATGCTTTAACACCTTTAACTTTTCCAGCGATTCTAAATAATTCTGGAATAATAACAGAAAGTCCTAGACCTACTATGCTGAAGCCTAAAATAGTTATAGTTAATTGACCAATAAGAATACATAAATAACCAATACTTGCTAAAACACATCCTAAAATAATTATTTTTATTGAGCCTATTTTAGCACTAATTCCATCACCAAAAAAGCGACCGATAGTCATCATTACAGAAAAAACAATAAAACCTAAACCTGCAAGGTTTTGATGCGTAACTTTTACCACCTCAATAAGGTAAAGACTACTCCAATGTTCTATGGCACCTTCGCTACTCATAATAACAAAAGCAATAAAAGAGATAACTATTAATGGCTTAATTAATTCAAAAGAGTAATTATTTTTCTGTTTTATATGCTGTTCTTCTGCTATAGAAAAATAATTTTTGACTAACATTATATTTATAAATATAATAAGGACAAACACTGTAACCATATAATATACAGGTAGATTAAAAACGGGCATTAAAATACTTCCCAAAGCTGCACCTAGAGCCCCTCCCAAACTAAAAAAACCATGTGCTGCAGACATTATATTAACTTTTTCAGTTTTTTCAATTTCAGAAACTAATGCATTCATTGCAATATCTGTTATTCCAGTAAAAACACCAACTATAAATAATGATATACATAATGAAACGTAATCTGGCATTAATAAAGGAAATATAAATGCAATTGCAAAAAGTACAATTGCAAAAAATGTTAAACGTCCTAACCCTATTTTTTTGCTTAAATAAGGAACTAATGGAAGGAAAGTTAAAATTCCTAAAGCTAAACAGAATAAAGCAAACCCTATTTGAGAGTTATTTAAATTCAATTTTGTTTTTACAAAGGGTATATATAAAACCCAAGTACCCACAATAAAGTTTAATGAACTAAATATCCACACTACTGAAAAGTATTTGATATTAGTTAAAATTAGTTTTAGTGAATTCATTTTAAAAAACTGATTTTGGTGGAATTAGATTATTTAAACTACTAACATATTCTTTTTTTAATAGTGTTAAACCATATTGATATGAAGCATTCATCCAACCAAAACCTTCTTGAGTAATATATTCAAAGTCAGTTCCAACATTTCCATATTCTGCAAAAACTTTATGAGTTGCTTCTACAACATCATATTTCTCTGGTATTGTACCATTATAATCTACTGCATTTTTAGTGATCATATATAGCCATCTATATATTAACTCTTGTGTTGCATCTAAAAACCCGTAGTTTATTAAACCTTTCCAAATTAACATTTGATGTGGAGCCCAACCATTAGGATAATCCCATTGACGTTGAGGTCTTTCATTTGAAATTATACCAATACTTTCTTTAGTGCTTCCTGCAATTCCACCTTGTTCTATAAGTAATGGCAATATATTTTTAACAAGACTTTCTGCTTGTTCTTGTGAAGCCATTTTACTCCAAAGAGGAGCAAATGTTGTTGCAGCTATAAAATTAGACTGTTTTGTTGTTTTAAAATTATAATCTAAATAAAGCCCACTCGTTTCATTCCATAATAACTGATTTGCTTTTTCTTGTCTGTTTTTTGCTTTTTCTAGCCAATAAGCACTCGTATATGTTTTTGAATTAACGACTAATTTATCATTAAATTCTTCTTTAATTAATTTAGCAAAATCAGTTTCATATTTAAAAAGCAACGCATTTAGTTCTACCAAATTTAAATCTGCACAATTACCATCAATTCGATAGGAGGTATCATGACCAGATTCACGAACACTTCTATCATTTATAAAATAAGTATCTAGTGTTTTGTTTTTTATTTCACCAAGTTGATATTGTTCTAAATAAACACTTATTGAAAGTTGAATTTCATCAGCAAAAGGTTTTACGGTAGCATCAAAGTGACCTTCTTCACATTCAGGTGGCATCCCAATACCTTCAGCCAAATAACGATTTAATCCGTTTTTTGTAAGACGGTTTCCTTCTGTCATCCAAACTGTTTCATATTCAAAAATGGCAGTTATTAAATTACTCTTTAGCCATTTTTTATCATCAGTTACTTCAAAAACTTCTCTTATTAAACTTGAATAAAAAGGAGGTTGTGTTCTTGTTAAATAATAAGATCTATTTGCATTTAATATTTTACCATAATGCCGTATTTCATATTGAAAGTGTTCTGCTGCAGCCTTTGCTAATTCAACTTTACCATCTATAATTAAGCCTATAGATTGAAAATAACTATCCCAACCGTACATTTCATTAAAACGTCCTCCAGGAACAACAAAAGGTATTGCACTAATTTTATTATTTTTTTGTTCTAGTTTTAGTGATAAAATACCAGGTTTTGTGTTTATTTTTTTAACAAATTCTGGAGTTATTTTTTCAGGAAGTTTAATTGCTTCTATTGGAAAATTACTTTCTAATTTTTTGTAATAATTAAATGCAATTTCATCCTTAAAAGGAATATAAACTCTTAGATTATTTGAGATAAGAGTTTCATTTTTGGAGTCATTTATAAGGTTTTCAATGCCTTTTTCATCAAGAGTTCTTGTTAATCCATTCCAAAAATAATCTTTTATCATTCTTGAAACTCTATCTACTGGTAATTCTTCTATATGATTTAAAGGAATTTGTGCAATTGTTAAACCTTCATTTTTTGAAATTACCAATTCCTGTAAAAGGTTAGATAAATGATATGTGCTATTTACAATATACTTTTCACCATTTTTAGAAACTAATTCAAATGATTTAGGTCCTTTATCTTCAATCGTAATTTTTTTATCTCCATCAGTATCTTCTTGTTGTAATAACTTATATAAAGTATCTTCTATTTTTAGATTGAAAATCATGATTTTGAAACAACTTGTTTTTTAGACATTCTATCAATTAATAAAACAAAAATTATTAGCAAAGTCATTGGAATTAACAGGAAGTAAAAAGCACTTGCACCACCAATACTTTCAAATAATTCACCAACAATTCTAGAACCAATTGTTCCTCCTAAAGCAGAAAATATAATAATTAAACCAGACATTGGTGAGTGTAAACTTTTTGGCAAAGAACTTAATACAGTTGAATTTAATAATGGATAAATAGGAGCAATAAACAGCCCAATTAATGGTAAAATAAAACCAAGCATTGGAACATCTGATAAGCTTGTTATTTCTCCAATAGATTCAATATCTCCTTGTAATTGAGGTAAAATATATAAAAGAATTCCTCCAGAAATTACAACACAGACTATTACTAAAACTACCCAGTTAATATGTTTGGTTAAAAAACCAGCAATAAACCTACCAAGTGCTAGAGAGAGCGCTAGTATACTGGCCATTTGAACGCTTAGCACAGAGCTAAAATTAAATATTTTCTTATTAAAAGTTGGCAACCAAGTCATAATTCCTTGTTCTATCATAACAAACAAAAAAGCAGAAATGATAAAAATTAAAACTAATGGAATGATAATTAATTTAACAGATTCCCTTAAGTCTTCTTTTAAGCTAGAGCCTATAACCTCTACTTCATATTCTATTTTAGAAAATAGAAGAAATAAAAATGAGATTAAAATAAGTCCACATAAAAGGAAATATACATTTAGCCAAGAATTTTCATCTTCAGAATAAAAAACTGGGAATAAAAAATAAGCCAAAGCAATACCTACCATAAAAAACCCTTCAATAGAACTCATCATTGAAGCATGTTCTTTTTTAGAATCTGTTAGAATTCCTATAAGAGAATAAACAGATAATTTTATTAAAGCAAAACTAACACCTATTGATAAAAACAAAACTTTGGTATGATAAAAAGTATTTCCAAAGATCATATATAAGCAGCCAAAAAACACAATTGCTAAAGCTGTTAACATCGCTTTTTTATAACCAAAACGTGGTAGGAAAGATGCAATTAAAAAAGAAACTAATGCAATTGGTAAGTCTTTAAAAGCTTCTAAAACTGAAGCTTGAGATTCACTTACTTTATAAACATCAATAGATTTTTCTATTACAATACCAACACTATTTAATAAAATAGCAAAAACAAAATAGTTAAGGTAAATAGATATTTTAATGGCTAGGTTTTTCATATCTAATTTTTAGTCTTCAATTGTTGATTTTCCTTCATTTAATCGGAATGCTAAGAAAGCTGCAATAGCAAAAAATACGCCGGCAAAAAGCATTGCATTTATTGCATTTCCTCCAAGTAAATATTTATAGATTGGACCAAAAGTTAAAGTCTGAATAAACATAGGTATTACTATCATCATATTTAAAATACCCATATAAACACCTCTTCTATCTTGAGGCACAATTTTTGAAACCATTGTATAAGGAATTCCCATCATTGCTGCCCAACCAATACCAAATAACACCATTGGTGCAAGTACCAACATTGGGTCTGAAATATATGGTATTGAAAATAAAGCAATTGCAGTACCTATTAAACTTAAAGCATATATTTTTTTACCTCCAAAACGAAGTGTTAAAGGCACTAAAGCCAAAGCAACTACCATAGTAACAATGTTGTAAGTTAAACTCATTTTAGCAGCTTGTGAAGCAGCTTCAGATGTAGAGAACCCAAGCGTTAATTTAAATAAAGGCGTTGTAAACTGCCAGTAAATAAAAAGTGCATACCATTGAAATAAATAAACAGCTCCAATTTTCCACATAAATTTTGGCATCTTTTTTATAGCTTCTGCAATTTCTGAAAATGGTTGTGATATACGTTGGCTAAGTGGTAAAGCTTTTATAGCATTAATTTCTTCTAGTTCCTTATCACTTGGTGGAATTTCTGGAGTTTTAAAAACCGACCACAAAATAGTAGTTAAAGACAAGAAAGCACCTATGTAAAATGAATAATATAACCATTGTGGAATTGAGCCTGCTGCTTCAACAGATTCACCTCCAAACCAATATTGAAATAAAACAATAGATCCGTTTGCTAATAAAATACCTGCACCTACAAATAAACTTTGCATTTGATACCCCATACTTAATTGTTTTTCTGGTAATTTATCTCCAACAAATGCTCTATAAGGTTCCATAGCCATATTGTTACCTACATCTAAAATCCACAACAAACCAACTGCAAACCAAAGAATAGGACTATGAGGAAATACAAATAAACATAAACTACCCATTAAGGCTCCAATTAAAAAATAAGGCTTTCGTCTACCCCAGCGATTAGACCATGTTTTATCTGACATGGCTCCAATAATGGGCTGAATAATTAATCCTGTAACTGGGCCAGCAATATTTAAAATAGGCAACATATCTTCTGGTGCTCCTAAATATAAAAAGATTGGATTTATTGCGGTTTGCTGTAAACCAAAACTATATTGAATTCCTAAAAACCCAACATTCATATTAAAAATTTGCCAAAAAGATAAACTTGGTTTAGATAGTTTCATATATTATTTAGTTAGTTTTAATTATTAAGTATGTACTTTTTACTCTTTTATAAGGCTCATTGCAAAACCACCACCTGAAGCTAATTTTATATCTAAAGTAGATGTTTTCGTTATTTCTATTTCTTCAATTTTATAAGCCTCTGGATTCGTATTCCAGTGTGAATCTTTAGAGTCTTTATATACAATTGCTTTATATTTTTTTCCTTCTTCTAAAAAATCAAAAATTAAAGATTCTGTTCTTTCATTTTCATCAGTAATTCCTCCAATAAACCAATTTTCAGTTTTTCTTTCTTGTCGAGCAATCGTAACATATTCGCCAATTTCACCGCTTAATACCTTAGTTTGTTGCCAATCTACTCCAACATCTGTAATAAATTGAAGTGCAGGATGAACTTTACCTTCATCCATATAATGTTCTGGTAAATCGCAAGCCATTTGAATTGGACTATAAATGACCACATACAAAGCCAATTGATGTGCTAGGGTAGTGTTTACTTGATTTTCTTTTTTGAATTCATTAAACTTTATGTTAAAAACTCCTGGTGTAAAATCTATTGGACCTGATAACATTCTTGTAAATGCAACGGTTGGTATATGATTTGGAGGGTTACCACCATCTGTTGCCCAAGCATTAAACTCTTGCCCTCTTAATCCTTCTCTTGCAATAGCATTAGGGTAAGTTCTACGTTTACCAGTTGCTTTAATTGGTTCGTGTGCATTAACTGCAATTTTCTTTTTAGCAGCCTCTACCAATACTTTATGATAATGATTTACCATCCATTGACCATGATGATATTCTCCCTTTGGAATTATTTTACCTACATAACCAGTTTTAACTGAATTGATATCATTTGCTTTCATAAAATCGTAAGCAACATTCATTTGTTTTTCATACGTAAGCGGTGCTGCAGAAGTTTCGTGATGCATAATTACTTCTACACCTTTTTCTTTGGCATATGCCATTACTTCCTCAAAATTATAATCTGAATATGGTGTCATAAAGTCAAAAACACCTTCTCGATCGTTGCTTATCCATTTATCCCATCCAGTATTCCACCCTTCAACTAAAAGTCCTTTTATGCCATTTTGAGAAGCAAAATCTATATATTTTTTAGCATTTTTTGTGTTAGCTCCGTGTCTAGAGGTTCCTGCTTTACCAGTCGTAAAAGTATTCATATCTTGACTTCCTTCTAAATCCCAAGTAGATTTCCCAATATGCATTTCCCACCAAATTCCAACATATTTCATTGGTGTAAAATAATCAACATCTCCTATTTCATTAGGCTCATTAAGATTTAATGTCATTTTAGATTCAATTAAATCGCCAGCTTTTTCTGCAATTTGAATTGTTCGCCAAGGAGTATTAAAAGGTAACGTTACTTTTGCTTTTCCACCTAATCGTTCTGATCCAACTAGTTCACTTGTCATACTCAAGTTATCAGTATCAACCTTTAAAGTCATACCTGAATAATTAGTTAAATCTGCTTCATGAAAACTTAGATATAAACCATCATCAGTTTTCATTGTTACTGGCGTATTTACTGCATTTTGTGGAATATAGGTTGCAGATAAGTTTTCATGATTTTGTTTTGAAAGCGCATCAATTTCAGAAAATGTTGTTTTGTTATATAAATGCTCATAAATATCCCAATCTCCAGGAATCCACCAGACCTTATGATCTCCAGTTAAATTGAATTCTGTGTTTTCATCTGTAATTAAAACCTCTTTTAAGTTAGCTTGCTCAGGAAATTCATATCTAAATCCTAATCCGTCATTATAAACTTTAAAGTGAATATTTAATTGTCTTTTATCTTCAGTTTGTTCTTCTAAAAAAACTACTAATTCATTATAGTTATTTCTAACATCTATTTGCTCACCCCAAGGCATTTTCCATGTTTCATCTATAGTTCCTGTTGTTGTTTTTATAATTTTAAAATTCTCTTTTAAAGAAGCTAAATCTTTAAAATCAAAACTGATAAAGGAGGTGTCAATAACTGGCATGTTTTTATGTGCTACCAAATACATTGGCTCTCCAGTTTTTGATAAAGCAAATTCAATAGTAATGTTTTTATCTGGTGAAGTAACAGAAGTACTTTTTTCTGAAGTGCTACATGCAGAAATAATTAATGCAGCAAATGTTAATAATAATAAATAGGAATTAATTTTTTTCATAATACAGTTCTTAATTTATTTCACAAATAATTGTTTGGTAAGGTTTTAATATAATTTTTCCATTTTTAAATCGAAAACGTTTCGGTTTGTTGAAAAATTAAGCCAACTATTTAGTGCTTAATTTACTAACAACAAACTTTCCTAGGTCTCTACCTTGCTTTACACCAACTTCAACAGCAGCTCTATAATGAATACCTCCATACATTCTACTAATTGCTGCTTCATCTGCTGCTGCATTAAAAGATTTAAACGTTCTTATAGGCAAACCAAATTGAACTTCAGTATCATCATCAAAAGCAAAATTATCACCAAAAATAGCTGTTAACATTGTTGAAGCTGCTCCAGAAACTACAGAATGACCACTTGTATATTCTGGAAAAGGAGGTGTTTGTAAAATTGGAAGCCAATCTGGATCTATATTTAGATTTATTAGTGTTTCTGGACGAACTAAATTACTTCTGTATTTTTCATCCCAACAACTAATAAAACCATCTGCGATTGCCAAAGATGTTTTGGTATATGCATTTACAGTTTCCATAAAATTTGAATTGGTTTTCTTCGTTGCAATTTTTACAATTCCAATCCAATGTGCACCTGGAGAAATCTTTTTTGTAGCAAACATAAAATGCCCTCTGGTTACAGAAACAAACGGATTACAATCCCAAAATTGGGCAATTGCAATCTCTTCAGATTTATCTCCTTCTTTTGTTATTTTCTGACTGATATTATAGACTTCTATTAGCTCTTTATAAAAATCAGAGTCTTTATCCATTGAAAACTTTGGTGGAGGTATAGGTTTAAATTGTGAGGCAGTTTCTAAAATAAAAGGTCTAATTTTATTCCAATGAGGTTCTATTCCATCCATATAGGCTGGTGGAGTAGGTTGCCACCTAGAAGGATCATCTGTGTCTACCGTAAATTTTGGCATTGTTCTGGTCTGATTGTAATTATCTGCATCCATCCATTTTTTAATATGTTTTACAACTTTTAAAGCATATTCTTTAGAATTCATAAACTCTTGTTCATTTGTGTCATTCCATTTTTGATATAAACTATCTTTTAAAACGTTTAGTTTATCTTCAGAAAAAACCAACATTTTGCTTAATTCCATATGTGCTATTAATGCCGACACTTTTAAATTTACTTTATCAATTTCAGCTACTTTAGGAATAGATGTTAATCCATTTAATGTATTTTCTATAGATTTGTAAATAGAATCATTTTGTGCTAAAATTTCATACGCAGCAATATTAGGATATGCAAAAATTCTACTTGCTACTGGTGGCGAAAAAATATCATGAATCATAATTTCTGTAACCTTATCTACAGCTGCATGATAAGTATTTATATTAATTTCTATAGGTTCTGATGGTTTTTGACAACGAATCAAAGTTCCTATTATGAATATAAAAAGCAAAGATTTTAATAAATTATTCATATGAGTTTGGTCTATTTTTTAGTATTTAAAATATATGAGTTTCCGTTATTAGATAGAATTAAATATTCTTCATCATTTAGTTTTACAATTTTTCTTCCGTGAAATTTTGTAGGTAATTGCAAGGCACTTTTTTGGTATATATTATTATCTGTAAAAGATAAGATTCCTCCAGAATTTGAAATACTTTTTCCTAGTTCTGTTACAAAACCATCAAAGTTTCCAGTATAAATAATTTCATCATTATTTATATAAAAATCTTCGATAGTACTTAACTGAGATTCTTTTGCTAATGCTTTTTGAGTGAATGTAGTTCCATTATTTATATATAGCATAGAACGTAATTCATAAATATATTTAGTTTCTAAAATAGATTTTTTATCTTTTAAATTTAAATCTTCTATAGATGCTACTTTTGAAAAAGCAGCATACTTTAAAAACTGTTTTTTTAATTTAGGTATTTGTTGTACCAATTTATCTTTAGAAGCAAAAGGCACGTCTGTACCAAAATAATTATAAAATATAAGTTGATCTAATTGTTTGTTTCCATCAAAATCATCTAAATACATTTTTACTGGTTTTTCTTTAGAAGCTGTCCATTTAAAATTGGTTCCTGTATTTCCTCCTAGTATATCTAAAAGTCCATCTTTATTAATATCTGTTATTTTAAGAACATTCCACATTCCATTTGTTTTATCCAATCCCATTTCTTTGGTTTTGTTTTCAAACTTTCCTTCTTTTGTATACGATAAAACGGTTATTGGCATCCAGTCTCCAGCAACTATTAATTCTATTTCTCCATCATTTTCTAAATCTGCCCATTTACTATCTGTAACCATTCCAAAACGAGTCTTTACCTCAATCTCAAAATTGTTATTTCCAGTATTTTTAAGAATAAAACTAAATGGTGATAAACCATAAGCTCCAGGAATAGATCTATTTCCAATAAATAAATCTTGAAATCCATCTTTATTATAATCAAAAGATGAAACCGACCCTCCATTTGTAGCTAATAATCTTGCATCTAGTTTTGTGAAATTCCCTTTTCCATCATTTATATACACACGATCTTCTAACATCGGATCTCCCTCTTTAAAATCATTTCCTCCACTTAAAGCGTAAATATCTAAATCATTATCGCCATCAATATCAAAAGCAATAGCATCTACATCTTCATATATGTTGTCTTTTTCAAAAACAGCATTGTTTTGAAGCATATATTTTCCATCTTTAGTTTGAAAATATAAAACAGGTTTTTGATTTCTTGCGCCACCAATAAACAGGTCTTTTAAACCATCAGCATTAAAATCTGCCTGAACAACAGAAGGACCTTCAGTAGATAATTTTTCTGGCATTAAAGCTTCTCTTTCATAATCTAGGAAATCATTTTCTATATGTTTATATATAAACTCTTTGTGTGTGTTTTTTGTTGGTTTTTCAAAAATATGTTTAGAAGTTTTTCCTTTTTTAATGGTTATTACTTTATTGATAGAAATTTCTTTTTGAAGAGTTTCTGAACCATCATTCCAAACAACTATTATAGAATCTACTTTAGACAAATCTGCTAAACCAAAATGAACTTTTCTTGTAGAACTAGATTGAAAACCTCTAACAGTAGTTTGTTCTTTATAAAAACTTTTATCACCAGCATAAAGGGATACTTTTACTCCATTTGTGTTTAGACCATTCTCCTCTTCTAATAAATTTATAGATATATAATTAGTTGATGTAGTTTTGTTTTCTAGCAAAGTTGCTTTTTCATTTAGATTATTTACAACAATATCTAAATCACCATCTAAATCTAAATCAGAATAAGCAGCACCATTAGAATAGCTTGTTTTTTTCTTAGAATTGATAATCGTTTTTGTAAAATCTAGATTGTCATTATTTTGAAATAATATATTAGACAACCCTAAAGTTGGCATTGTTTCAATTAATTTTTTTTCTAATGTATCCTGTTGATTTGAAGTATATTTTGCAAAATCTAGATTACTTAAATAATTTACATAATCTAAATCATTTGGTCTTTTGTAAATTCCGTTTGTAATATAAATATCTTGTAATCCATCGTTATTATAATCTAATAATAGTGGAGACCAGCTCCAATCTGTTGCATGGACTCCAGCATATAAAGCTACATCAGAAAAATGAGTTCCTTTATTTATTTGCAAATGGTTTCTGGCATATTGCTGTTGAAAGCCAAACGATTTTTTGATTTCATTAATTTTATCAGAATCTTCTCCACCAGATTTCAGAAATACTTCTGATTTGTAAGGCATCATATCTAAAGAAATTAAATCTAATTTTTTATCATTATTAATGTCTGCAACATCAACACCCATCGTAAATCTAGAAGTACTCGTAAAGTAATCTGCAGTAGATTCTGTAAAGGTCTTATTTCCATTATTGATGTATAAATAATCATTTTCATGAAAATCATTACCAACATAAATATCCATTAATCCATCATTATTAAAATCTGAAGTAGCAATAGCCAATCCATATCCTAATGCACTATTATAAATACCTGCTTTTTTAGTAACATCAACAAATTTAATTGTTCCATTTTTACCAATGTTTTCAAATAAAATATCACCAGCTAACACATCTGATTTTTCTCTTAACTTAGCATTTCCATAAGAGTAGGTAGAGTGTACAGAATGATTTAATAGATACATATCCATATCTCCATCTTGGTCATAATCGAAAAAAGAAGCCTGTGTAGAAAAACCTGAAAAGTCTAATCCATACTTTTTTGCTTCTTCCGTAAAAGTGTTATCTCCGTTATTAATATACAACTCATTTGTTGCTTTTAAAGTTTTGTAATTACCAACTTTACAAACATAAATATCTAGAAAACCATCTTTATTGATATCTACCATGGTAACACCTGTAGACCAAGTGCTATCTTGACTTATTTTACCAAGCAATGAAATATCTTTAAACTTTAAATTTCCTTCATTAAGATATAATTTATCTGGTTTTTGATTTGCTGTTAAATAAATATCATCTAATCCGTCATTATTTATATCGCCTAAAGCAACCCCACCACCATTATAATAATACAAGTACTCAATAATATTTAAGTCTCCTTTTTCTTTTAAATCATTTGAAAAATGAATGCCAGAAACTTCAGAAGCTACTTCAGTAAATAGTTCTTTTTCTATGCTTTCTTTTACTATTTTATCTTTGGTACAACCAACTATAATAAGAGAAAATAAAATTATTCTTTTTATCATATTAATATTTGTAAACTTCTAATGAATCGTTGTTTTTTGTGATAAAAATCGTATTGTTCAATACCTTAATATCTCGTATTTGCCCTTTAACTTTTAGTCCTTTTCCTGTTTGATGAAACTTAAATTGATTATTACCTATATTTTCTAAATAATTTCCAAAAGAAGCATCATATTTACCAAACTCAGGTTTTACACCGTTAAGATTTCCTCCTAAAATAATGTCTTGATCACCATCTTTGTCAAAATCTGATGTAGCAATTGCATAAATAGGTGAAAACTGTGTTTCTGTAGGCAATTCTTGAATTTTAAATTTAAAATTACCTTCATTAATAAGTATTATGGAGCTTAATGTATTTGCTTCCAAAACAGTGCTCTTTTGAAGTTGTTCTTTGGTGAAAATATCTTCAATTGTTGCTGCTTTAAAAGAATCGTAATCAGGAAATTTTTTACTTAAATATTTTAATTGATCTACTAAATCATGACGCAATGCATATGGATAATTTTTCCCGTTTTCTGCAGTAAAAGAAAGAATTGGATCTAAAAAACCATTGTTGTCATAATCGTTTAAGAATAATTTTATAGGATGCTTTTCATTGGCTCTAAATCTACTATTTAAACCATGATTTCCTAGAATTAAGTCTAAATCCCCATCATTATCCAAATCGCTTTTTTCAATTGTTTTAAACCAACCTTTTACTTGAGATAATGGACTGTCTTTTAATTTTTGGAAACTTCCTTTTTGATTTTCAAAAACTTCAATTCCCATAAACTCTCCAACAACAACCAAATCTTCATATCCATTTTTATTAATGTCAATAAAAACGGCATCAGTAATCATACCTAGGTTTTTAAATTGAGGAGCTAAACTTTCAGATTTTTCTATAAAATTTCCTTTTCCATCATTTATTAATAAAAAACCTGAACCAGGAACTCCATAAGAGTTTGGAACAGCTCTTTCGCCTACAAATAAATCTAAATCGTTATCATTATCAATGTCAGCAGCAATAACTGTGCTTGTACTATGAAATTTAGTAATACTTGGTAATTTTTGATTGGATATTGAAAAATTTCCTTTTCCATCATTTACATATAATTTATCTAAATAATTTGCGCTGTATTTAGATGTTTCTATACTTCCACTGCATACATATAAATCTAAATCTCCATCGCCATCTGCATCAAAAAATAGGCTTTCTGTATCTTCTGCAGATTTTTGTTTATCAAAAACGGATGTTTTACTTTGTGTAAAAGAATCATTATTCTGTAAAAATAATGATGATATATTGTTTTTAGATCCACCAATAAAAACAGCTGCTTTTCCATCATTATTAATATCTGCAATTGCCATTTTTGGTCCTTCTGTACTTCTCATAAATGGCAACAAACGATCTACATTAAAATCGCTATAATTATTTTCTTTATGCACAAATTGAAGTGTGTTTTGATTTTTAATAAAGAGTTTTTTATTGTTTTTTTCGTCTTTATTTAAATATTCTTGTGCATCTTTTTCAAATAGTGTTAAAGTTTTATTTACTTCAATATTTTCTAATTGAGTTCTTTTTCCTGAAGGCCAGGTTACAGTTAAACTAACATTTTCTTTGTCTTTAAAACCAAAGTTTGGTCTATTATCCATTGAAGATTGAAAACCTCTAACAGGTTGTTGTTCTAAATAATAATTACCAGATTTTGTTGCTAATTTTATTTTTGCTCCAATAGCGTTTTTATTAGCACCTTCGCCATTTAAAATAAGTTTTACATAATTGGTTTTCTGTGTGTCTAAATTATTTTTATAAACAAATAATGGCATATTAACGTTGTTTACAACCAAGTCCATGTCTCCATCATTATCTAAATCTCCATAAGCAGCACCATTAGAAAACCCTTCTGCATTTAAGCCATTATTTTCACGTTCAAATGCAAGATTCCCTTTATTAATATAAGCATGGTTTTTTACTTTATTAGAAGGAATAATGTCAATTAATTTTTTGTAATCTACTTTATTACCTTTTACTAAAGATTGTAGTACTTCTTCGTTAGAAACATAGCGTAAATAATCTTGATTTGTTAAATCTTTATATATTCCATTGGCAATAAATAGATCTTTAGAACCATCATTATTCATATCGAAAGACAATGCTCCCCAACTCCAGTCAGAAGCTTCTACACCACTAAATCTTCCTACTTCACTAAACGTTTCGTCACTGTTATTTAACTGTAACATATTTCTAGTAAACTGGTGGTAATAATCATTTTTAAGATTGTATTGGTATTTGTTCCAATCTTCAAATGTTGTTACAGTTTTTAACCTCTCGTAGTCTTTTGGTAGCATTTCAGTAACAAAAATATCATTAAAACCATCATTATTAATATCTGCTGCATCTGCTCCCATAGAAGCCCCACTAATAGAGCTAATAGCACTAGTTAATTGTTCTTTAAAAGTGCCGTTTTGTTGATTAATATAAAGGTAATCTCTTTCAAAAAAATCATTAGAAACATAAATATCTTCCCAACCATCATTATTTAAATCACTTACAGTTACACCTAAACCAAACCCAATAATACTGCCATAAATACCTGCTTTTTCGCTTACATCTACAAAATGATTATTGTTGTTTTCAAACAATTTATCTCCACCTAAAACGTCACGATTTGGTCTTTCATTTTTTGTAAGGTTAAAACTACCTATAGATTGATAAGAATTGTTTAATAAATACACATCTAAATCTCCATCTTTATCATAATCGAAAAAAGAAGCATGTGTAGAAAACCCTAAATCTGCTAACCCATATTCAGCTGCTTTTTCTAAAAAAGTTCCATCTCCATTATTAATAAATAATTCATTTTGCTTGTTATCTCCCTTTACATCACCAGAATTACAAACATAAATATCTATAAATCCATCTGCATTAATATCTACCATAGAAACTCCTGTAGACCATGCTTTTGTTCCGCCAACGTTTGCTTTTTTAGTAATATCTTCAAACTTAAAATTACCTTTATTTAAAAACAATTTATTTTCTTTTAGGTTGGCTGTCAGATATATATCTTGTAAACCATCATTATTTACATCACCAATAGCTACACCACCGCCGTTGTAAAAATTTCTATATCTATAGACATTAAATGTATCTGTAGAGGTTAAATCGTTACTAAAATTAATATTTGTTGTTTCTGAAGATAAAAGTTCAAACTGGGTTTTATTTTCTTCTGTTTTGCCACAAGACAGAATAAAAACTATCAAAAAAACACTGTAATATTGTTTCATTGTATATCTATTTTTAATCAACTAATGTTTTGTATTTGTATTCTAAATTTTCTATCAAAACAGAAACATCTTTATCAGATTCTTTTTTGAGTTGTATTTGCCTATTTCCATCTATTTTTACTAGAATACCTTTCTTTACTTCTATAAATTCGTTACCAGGATACCATTTTAGAAGAGTGTCTTGTACAACTGGGAATAAACTGTCTGCTTGTAAATCCTTATTCCAAGGTGCCCAAGCAGAATATGTAAATTTCATGTCCATTCCTGTAATAATATCTTCGGTATTAAATTTTGCATAAAACAGCATCTTAATTGCTTTTGTTTTATTGATACTATCTTTTGGACGTAAAACAGTTTTTACGTAATTATTATTACCTCCATGAGTAACAGTCCCTTTACTATTTAAATTCCAGCAAATTGTATAAAATTCTTTTTTAGTGTTACCAAATTTTAAATTATAAAGGAGGGTATCATTTTTAATCCCAGTAGCAAGTTCTTTTTTTACCAATTTTGTATAGTCTGATTGACAGGAAAATAAAAATAGTAAGCTAAAAAAGAATACGCCTTTAGTGAGTTTATTGTATTTCATGAAATTGTATGCTATCATTATTTATAGTAGTTATTATGTATTTTTTATGATTGATTTCTTTGATTTTAAAATCCCTTATTTGCCCTTTTATATTTAAAGGAATTACTTTATTAAAACTGTTTTTCTTTTTACTTCCATACAATAGCCAGCCAGATGAAGCATCTTGTCTTCCAAATTGCGGCTTTACAAGATATTGATTTCCACCAAATAAAATATCTAAATTTCCATCGTTATTAATGTCTATAGTTTCAATTGCTGAGGTATTTGAATACTGGATTTTATTTGGAAGTCTAAGGGCTTTATATTTATTTTCAGTATTAATAAATAATTTTGATTGTACCGTTTTTATATCTAAAAATATTGCTTTTTGAAGTTGTTCTTTAGTGAAAATAGAATTCATTGTAGCATTTTCATAATCTTTATAATAAAGTAGTTTTTGTTTTAAGCTTGCAATTTGACCAATTAATTCATCTCTATCTACAATAGGATAATACTCGTTACCTTTCTTATAGCAAATAATAGATTCTACAGTTCCGTTATTATCAAAATCTGAAACATACATTCTCATTTCTTCTTCAAAAAATGTGTTTTCTCCTTTATTTCCTGCTATAATATCTAGATCACCATCACCATCTATATCTACTATTTTTATCCTTTTCCATAACCCATTTGAGTTTTCTAATCCAAATTCTTTTGTGATGTTTATTAATTTCCCTTCAGAGAATTTAAAAACACTAATTGGCATCCATTCTCCTGCAACTATTAGTTCTTTTACACCATCATTGTTAATGTCTTTCCAGAAAGAATCTGTAATTAATCCAATATTTTTTAATACCTCTTGATTAGATATTTCAAAAACATTATTTCCTTTATTTTCTAAAAGATAACCACTTACAGGAATACCATAAGTAGCAACTTTAAATCGTTCTCCTACAAAAAGGTCTTCATCACCATCATTATCATAATCATATGCAGAAACTGTTGAAGTGCTAATAGGTGTTTTAAAGGGTAGTTTTGATTTACTAATTGTAAAGTTTTTATTACCATTATTTATATACAATCTATCGTGTAAAGAAAAATCATACTTTGAAAATGATTTTCCACCACTACATACATATAAATCTAAATCACCATCACCATCACTATCAAAAAAAATGGCATCTGTATCTTCAGAAGTATAATGTGTGTTAAATGGTCTTGTTATTTCTTTATAACTTTTGTCTTTTTGAGAAATAAATAATTTTCCTGATTGTCCTTTTGCGCCTCCTATATAAAAATCTGGATTTCCATCATTATTAATATCTGCAGTAGCTATATGAGGTCCTTCATTATTAAACATTTCTGGTAATAACTGCTCACTATTAAAATCTACTGCTTTATTTTCTTTATGATTAAAGTGAAATTTTTTTTCAGCTAACTTTAACGGATTTTGAGAATTTATTTCCTTTTTTATGATAGTTTTATTTCCTTCTTTTGGTTCTTTGTAAACGTAGTTAGAATTGGTTTTTAAGTTTTTGTAAACACTATTAGCTCCATTTGGCCAACTTATTTTTAAACTATCAATAATAGAACAATTGCCAACTCCAAAAACAAGTTGATGTCCTACAGAGCTTTGAAATCCTCGTGAAGGAAAGTTTTCTAAAGTACTATATTTTGAATCATTGTAAAAAATTTCTGCTTTTGCACCTACAGCTTTAGTGTTTTTATTACTACCTTTTAGTTGAAGTGTAATGCTTTTATATTTAGTGCTATCTAATTTATTTTCATAGACAAATGCTGGCATATTTACGTTATTTAAAACTAAATCTAAATCACCATCATTATCTAAATCACCATATGCACTTCCGTTACTAAAACTAGGTTGCTGCAAACCCCAATCTTGTGTTTTATTTTTAAATTTAAAGTCTCCTTGGTTCTTATACATAACGTTTGGAACTGCTTCAGAAGGCATTTTATCAATTAATTTTTTAATGACATCTTTGTCATTTTGCATCATTTCTTTTATCTGTTGCTCATTAGCCATATATGTTAAATAATCTCTATCTAACAAGTCTTTATAGATACCATTACTAATAAAAATATCTTTTAATCCATCATTATCAGCATCAAACAATAAAGAAGACCAACTCCATTCAGATGCAGAAACATTTGAAAAACGACTTATTTCTAAAAAAGTATCATTTCCCATGTTTTGATGCAACGCATTTCTAGAAAATTGATAATGATAACCATTTTTAACGCTCAATGCATATTTATTCCAAGATTCAAACAACGTTTTAGTACGCTGTCTTTCTATAGTTTTAGGTAACATTTCTGTAACCATAATATCTGTTTTAGAATCATTATTTAAATCTGCAGCATCTGCGCCCATTGAACCCATTGAAATAGATTCGAATTGAGTAGTTAATTTTTCTTTAAAAGTTCCATTTTGTTGATTGATGTATAAATAATCTCTTTCAAAAAAATCATTTGAAATAAATATATCTGGCCATGTATCGTTATTATAATCACTGACAGTTATTCCTAAACCAAAACCAATTTCGCTTGAATATATATTAGCTTCTTCAGTAACATCTATAAATAAGCCATCATCATTTCTTAATAATTTATTTCCTTTTTCTGTTGATTTATCTCGTTGATTTTTTATTAAATCATAATTACCAACAGATCGTATAGAATTATTTAAGAGGTAACAGTCTAGATCACCATCTTTATCGAAATCGAAAAAATTTGCTTGAACTGCTAAACCAGTAATATTAAGTCCATACTTTTCTGATTGCTCAGTAAAAGTTAGATCGCCATTATTTATAAAAAGTTTATTGTGTCTATCTGTTTCTTTTGGTGGACCAGCTTGACAAACATAAATGTCTAAAAAGCCATCACTATTTATATCTACAAAAGTTACACCAGAAGACCAATTGTCTTTACAAGAAACATTAGATTTTTTAGTAATATTATCAAATTTCCAATTTCCTTTATTAAGATATAATTGGTTTTCAACTTGATTTCCACTAAAGTAAATATCTAATAAACCATCATTATTAATATCTCCTAACGCAACCCCACCACCATTATAAAAATTTTTATATGTATATGGGTTTAACGCTTCAGTTTCCTTTAAAATATTAGAAAAATTAATCCCAATATTATGTTTTAAAGCAAAAAGTGGTTTTGAGTTTTCTTTATTTTTACAAGAAAAGAAAAGTACTATGAGTAAGATACAATATATTTTTTTTAAGTCCATTAGAAAGGTTTACAAAACCATATTGGTCATTAAAAATTTGTGAATTTACTGTTTACAAATTTAGGGTGTGATAAGTAATAATTTTTCAGTTACAAATTTGTAATTGCAGTCTTTAGTTGAGTTGTACTCAATATTTTCAAAGATAAAACAAAAAGCTTTCATATTAATTATAAAACAGTTGCTATTCAATCATTTTTAATTAAAGAAATTTATTAAAATGATTAGATATTAAAAAGCGGATTACCATGGGGTAATCCGCTTTAAAAATCAAATAATTAACTTAAATTTTAAATACTAGTACCCAGGGTTTTGTGTTAAAGTACCACCACTAGCATCTATTTGTTCTTGTGGTATTGGAAAAACAGTTCTAAATGAATCACTGTTAGATTTTTCCCACCATGAGCTAGACCATTTACCAAAACGAATTAAATCTTGTCTACGAGTAACCTCCATAAACATTTCTCTACCCCTTTCTGCTAAAAAGCTATCTGCAGTTACACTAGTCATTGCAGCTACACCTGCTCTTGCTCTAATAGTATTTACATCGGTCATTGCTAAACTCCAATCAGAAGCTGCTCTTGCATTACCTTCAGCTCTAATTAAATATAAATCTCCTAAACGAATAATTGGCATATCATTATCCATATTATCTTGTTGTCCTTGTCTAAAACTAAATTTACCTAAACGTGCACCACCTTTTCTAGAAGCATTAGGCTCTAATTCATCAATCTCTGGAGTATAAGTTAATTCTAAATCTCCACCTGAAGCAGCATAATCTAAAATAACAGAACCCTCATAATCTGATTGTGGGCCAACAATAAAGTTTGCAGTTTTACGCTTATCAGTAGCTTCATAAGAATTATAAAAATCTTCTAACGCAGAATATCCATTCCAAGGTTGATTTGCAAGGTTCCATGTAAACTGACTTGAATAATGTAAAGACATTTGTGCAAAGTTCATATTTGTTCCTGAAACATTATCATAAGCAATAGACCAAATAATTTCTGGATTGTTTTGATTGTTCGGAGCAAAAACTGCTGCATATCCTTCTAATGTTTCTGGATCAGATGCTACAGAAGGTCTTCTACCTTCATTAATTTCAGAACAACCAGTATCACATAACATATAACCTCCATTGTCTATAACATAACCAGCAGCTAATGCAGCTTCTGCATATTTTGGAGTTCCTGAATATACTTCTGCATTTAAATATAATTTAGCTAATAAACCTAAGGCAGCAAATTGATTAATTCTGTAAGGGTTATTTGCAGTTCCTAAAGGACTAGCAGATAAATCCATACCAGCAGTAACACTTGCAATTCCTAATGATGCTAATAATTCACTTTCAACAAAGTTATATACATCTGCTCTAGAAGATTGAGGTGCATCTACTCCAGGAGTAGTAACAATCTTCACTCTACCATACATGTCTAATAATCTATAATAGAAAAATGCTCTTAACGCTTTTACTTGTGCTGTTTGATTAGCATCTAAACCACCGTCAGCTAAAGAAGTGTTACACGCTCCAATTGCAGCATATTGTTGGTTCCAAGCATCTTTTATTGGCCCATTTGTAGATGTAAATGTATGTCTGTGCATGTTTATCCAAATACCACCATCATACCAATCTCCACCTTTCTGTGTAATTGCCATTTCATCTGAAGAAACAGATTGTACTGACCAATAACCACCGTGATTTGCAGATCCTGATTCTCTTAACTGATTGTAAGCAGAACTTACCGCATCTGAAGGCCCTGAACCACCTCCGTCAAAATTTCCAAAAGAAGGCTCAGTTCCATTAAAGGCAGAATCAACTTCTCCTACTAAAACGTCATCTAAATCTGTACAAGCACCTACAGTAAGTAGTGCAAAACAAATTGTAAATAATTTATATGTTAATTTCATTTATGTTTTTTTTAAAAGTTAATGTTAATTCCAAAAGTTATGGTTCTTGAAGAAAAATAATTATATCTTCTGTCTATACCAGGTATTAATGGATCTGCAGAAGTTCCTAAAAACCCTCCGTTATCTATAGAACCTTTATCTTGTAATGCTGGTTCTGGATCTGCACCAGTATATCCTGTAAGTGTAAATAAGTTCTGACCACTTAAAGATAATCTTATGTCGCTAAAATATTTATTGTCTTCAGCTATATCAAAAGTATATCCTACTGATAAGTTAGATAACTTTACGAAATCTGCTTTTTCTACATAATGTGAACTAAATTTTGCATTTGTAATTTCAGCATTTGCTAAAGAAGTATTTACAAAGTTATAAGAACCTTGACTACCTACTCTTGGCTCATAAAATACTCTAAAGTTATTTACCATACTGTGACCGAAAGCACCTCTAAACAATGCATTCACATCCCAGTTTTTATAAGAAAGAGAATGAGACCAACCTAATTCAAAATCTGGAATACCTTTACCTAATTTTTTTAAATCACCATCTATTACACCATCACCATCAGCATCAATTGCATTATCATATAATTGGTCTGTTTGTAAAGTACCATCACCGTTTACATCAACAAAATTCTGACTACCATCTGTAATTGTTCCATCCCAAACAGGTCCATAGATTAATCCTATTTCTTCACCTGGAGCAACTAATATAACATTTGTATCATTTTGTCCTGGAGCTCCTAAATTACCTCTTAATCCATTTCTGTCAAAAGAATCTAAAGTAGATTTATAACTAGAAAAAACAATTCCAGAATTATATGTTAAATCTTCATTTTTAAAGATGTCATAATTTACAGATAATTCTATACCCTTTGTAGATAAATCTCCTCCGTTTTCAACACGACTACCTGTTGGGTATACTGCTACATCTACAGTTCTCTCTAAAATAAAATCAGAAACTTTACGAGTATATAGATCTAAAGTTGCAGATAATCTTCCAGAAGCATATTCTATACCTAAGTTAGTTTCAGCTTTTTCTTCCCATTTTAAGTCATCATTTGCATCAGTAACTTGATTTGTGCTTAGTAAGTCTGAAGCAGGATCAAATCTTGCATATTGAAGACCATATTGAGATGGTAAAGAACCAGTAACACCATACCCTAAACGAACTTTAAATAAATTTACATTATCAAGTTCTAAGTATTTGTTAACATCTACTCCCAAACCTAAGGCTGGAAATAAACCCCATTTATTGTTTTCTCCTAATTTAGTAGAACCTTCTCTACGAACAGATGCATTGAAATAGATTGCATCATCATATGAAAAGTTTAATCTACCAAAAAATGCTATAATTTGTTGATCTGGTGATCTATCACTGTTAATCTCAATCTGACCTGCATTAACTTGATCTTGAGACCATTCTAAAGCATCAACATATGACAAATTATCATTTGGAAAATCTCCTGCTGCTAAGAAATAATTATTATAATTTTCTTGTTGCCATGAGTAACCCCCTGTAAATTTTAAATTAATTTTATCATTTACATCCATGTTATAATCTCCATATAATTCAAATAATTTGAATCTATTTTCTCCAGAAGTTAAACGAGCCAAACCTTTACGAGTAGGACTTGAAGCACTACCTCTAAATAAAGAAGTTGTTCTGTAATACTGGCTATCAGTATATTTAGAAGTTTGCTCTGAATATATAGCACTTGCAGAAAGGTTTTCATTTACTTCATACTTAAAATTAGCACTGTATGTAAATTCATTTTTACTTCCATTGTTAGTGTTCTGGTTTTGAATAGAAACTGGATTGAAACTATCAAATAATCCTAAAGTTTCAAAATAACCTCCATAAGGATCTGCGTTAAATGGATACGGTGAATCTGCACCATATATTGGCGCTGTTGGGTTGTACAAAACTGCATATCTTAACGCTTCGTTAAATCCAAATTCTGAATCTCTTTTAGTGTAAGAAGCATTAAAATCAACTTTTAGTTTGTCATTTAATATTTTTGTACTTGCTTGTAGTCTAGTATTAAACTGATCAAATCCAGATTTATTTAAAATACCTTGAGCATCTCTAAAGTTTGTAGAAACTCTAAACGTAGTATCTTCATACCCTCCAGAAACAGAAACATTATGTACTTTACTAACAGCAGTTCTTGTTACTTCATCTAACCAATTTGTTCTACTATTTAAATCTGTACCACCTGCAGCAGCAAATTGATCTCCAGACATTACGTCTATTGTGTTTAATATAGAAGCAACTGCAACAGATCCATTATAAGATACTTGAGTTGTACCTGACTTACCTTTTTTGGTTGTTACAATAATAACCCCACTAGAACCACGAGATCCATAAATAGCGGCAGCAGAACCATCTTTTAAAACCGTCATACTAGAAATATCACTTGGATCTACGTTATTTAATGATGCACCTATAACTCCATCTACAACAATTAATGGTTGCGAATTAGAACCCACAGATGAAATACCTCTTAATCTAATTACAGCATCCTCATTAGGATTACCTCCTTTGTTGTAAATAGTTAAACCTGCAACTTTACCTTGAAGTAATTCTGAAGGAGCATTAATAGTACCTCTGTTGAATTCTTCTTCTGATACTTTTGTAACTGAAGAAGTAATTTCTTTCTTAGCACTACTACCATATCCTACAACAACTATCTCGTCTAAAGAAGTTGCGTCTTCTACTAATGTTACATTTACAGTATTTGAATTAACTGTTTTTTCTTCTGTCTTAAATCCTAAAGATCTAAAGATAAGAATATCTCCAATTTTTGCAGCAACTGAGTATTTACCGTCAAAGTCTGTTTCTGTACCAATTGTGGTGCCTTTTACACTTACACTTACACCTGGTAAAGCACCAGTTGCGTCAGACACAACACCTGTAACAGTTTGCCCATACATAATACTACCAATCAAGACTAATACTGGCAGTATTATTTTTTTAAGTAATTTGTTTTTCATTTAAATTTGAGTTTTAAAAGTTAATTGATTTTCTTACCTATTACTTGTATAATTGGTAAAAACATTTATAAAAGATTGTAATATTAACAATATTTTATGATTTTAAAGAGAATAGTGTAAAAATAACCTTAAAAACACACCGAAAACGTTTTCGGTAAAGTTTTGCTATTCATTTAATTCTCTTACCCATATGTTTTTAAAGCTAACCCCACTATTATCTTGGTGGTCTTGTAATTTAATTGGCTGCCTACTATGAGTTGTGTTTTTGGGCCAACCGATATATTCAGTTGTTCCTTTTATTTTAAAATGATCTTGTATTAAGACGCCGTTATGTAAAACAGTAATTGTTGCTTTTTTTGAAATGCTACCATTTTTGTTAAAGAATGGTTGATGATATATGATATCATAACTATTCCAATTTCCTGTTTTAGAAGACGCTTTTACTAACGGTATAGATTGTTTGTATATAGAGCCTACTTGACCGTTTACGTATGTATCATTGTTATTATTATCTAGAATTTGAACTTCATATCTATTTTGAAGAAAAACACCACTATTACTTCTATTTTGGCCATTTGCTCTAATCTCTGAATTAGAACGCCACTCTATATGTAGTTGTACTGAGCCAAAATTTCTTTTTGTTTGAATATCTCCTTCTTTATCTTTAACAGTCATGCTTCCCTCTTTATTTAAAAGCCATTTTACAGATGTAGAGTCTTTTGAAGAAATCCATTCGTCAAAATTTGTTCCATCAAAAAGCACAATTGCATCAGAAGGAATTCCTGTTTTTATATCAACAGTCACTACTTTTGGTTTTGGCTCCCAAATTTCTGTTTCTTCTGGCTTTGTAGGTTCTTTTACAACGATCTCTGTTATAGTTTCCTCTGTTAATGATGTTTTGTTTTCTGATTTATTACATGCATCGAATACGAAGCTCAAACAAAATAATAGTATTATTTTTTTCATGTTATAGTCCTAAAATTTTTTTTAAATATGTTTCATCTGTTGTATTTGTTCCTGCAAAATCATCAAAGCGTTTGTTTGTTGCTTCAATAATGTGGTTTTTGATAAAGCCAGCGCCTTCACGGGCACCTTGTTCCGGACTTTTAATAACACATTCCCATTCTAAAACTGCCCAAACATCACAATTGTATTCTGTTAATTTAGAAAACACTTTTTTAAAATCTATTTGTCCGTCACCAGGAGAACGATAACGTCCTGCTCTATTTTTCCAATCGTTATAACCGCCAAAAGTTCCTTTTTTTCCTGACGGATTGAATTCTGAGTCTTTTACGTGGAACGCTTTTATAAATTCATGATAATGATCTATGTATTTTATATAGTCTAATTGTTGTAATACAAAATGTGATGGATCATAAAGAATATTGACCGCTTTATGATTTCCAGTTGCTTCCAAAAAACGTTCGAATGTATCACCATCATGAATATCTTCTACAGGATGAGCTTCATAACAAACTGCTACTCCATTATCTTCAAAAGTATTTAAAATAGGTTTCCATCTATTAGCAAGTTCCTTAAAACCTGTTTCTACCAATCCTTTTGGTTGCTGTGGCCAAGGGTGCATCAAAGGCCAAAGTAATGAGCCAGAAAATGTAGCATGCGCTTTTAAACCCAAACGTCTACTTGTTATTCCTGCTTTGTGCATTTGGTCTATTGCCCAAGCTGTTCTTTCTTTGTATTTACCTTTTAATTCATTTGGTGCAAAAACATCAAACATTATATCGTGCGCAGGGTGCACTGCAACTAATTGTCCTTGTATGTGTGTTGATAGTTCTGTTATTTCTAATCCGTAGCTATTTATTTTTCCTTTAAACTCATCGCAATACGTTTGGCTACCTGCAGCAATATCTAAATCGATTATAGATTTATCTATTGTTGGTATTTGTACACCTATATACCCAAGATCTGAAGCCCATTTACATAATCCATCTAGTGAATTAAATGGCGCATTATTGTCCATAAATTGAGCTAAAAATATACCTGGTCCTTTAATTGTCTTCATTATTCTATCTTATCTATTTTAACCCAAACGTTTCCATTTTGATGCGATTCTACTGCTTTTTCTATAAAACTCATACCACGAACTCCATCAATCATGGTTGGAAACTCACCAGAATTATAGGATTCTTTGTTTATAGCTTTTG
This sequence comes from uncultured Polaribacter sp., assembly GCA_965367085.1. Classification (GTDB taxonomy): domain Bacteria; phylum Bacteroidota; class Bacteroidia; order Flavobacteriales; family Flavobacteriaceae; genus Polaribacter. The sequence goes on along the minus strand of CBDUHF010000004.1, from coordinate 37,113 downwards.
CAACACCTTTGTATATATTACCCATAGAATCGAAAATACCTTCTGGATGTCCAGGTGGTAGTTTTGTTCCATCTAAAGATAAGTCACTATTATATGTATGACCTGGTTTTAGTACTTGAAGAGGTTTTCCATCTTCCATTAAGTAAAGGTAGTTAGGGTTTTCTTGTTCCCATTTTATTCCTGCTTTATCGCCATAAACTTTTACAATAAAGCTATTTTCTTCACCAGTAGCTATCTGACTGGTACAAATAACACCTTTTACATTATTACTACAACGAAGTAAAACGGTTCCATCAATATCCATTTTATTATCAGAATACAAGTAATTTAAATCTGCTAAGACCGATTCTATTTTTACTCCAGAAACAAATTCTAACATATCAAAAGCATGTGTTCCAATATCACCAATACAGCAACTAATTCCAGATTTTTCTGGATTTAAGCGCCAAGTTGAAGAACGCATTTTTTTATCATGAATAATAGGATTTATCCAACCTTGATAATATTGTGCATCTATTTTTTGAATGTCTCCTAGCTCACCTTTTTTTATCATTTCGCGCATTTGACGAATCATAGGGTAACCAGTATAAGTATATGTTACAGCAAATACAGTTTTTGATTTTTTAAGAATTTCATTTAGAATTGCAGCTTCAGAAAAAGTAGTGGTCATTGGTTTTTCACATATAACATTAAATCCATTTTCTAGAAGCTTCTTAGCCATAGGAAAGTGCAAGAAGTTTGGAGTTAATATAGATACAACTTGCATTCTTTCATTTTCTGGAAGTTTTAATTCCTCTTCAATAAGTGTATCGAAATCTAAATAGATTCTGTTTGTTGGTAGGCCTATTTTTTTAGCAAAGCCAATGTTGTCTTCCCAATTTGGATTGAAAACACCACCAATTATTTGATATTTATCATGCATGGCAGATGCTATTCGATGTAAAACACCAATTAATGAATCGCCACCACCGCCTAATATTCCTAATCTAATTTTAGAATTCATTTAATTTTTTAAGATTTGTATTCTACTTTTTCATTTTTAAATAATAATGCAAATACTATTAATACACCAACTGCAAATAATGCTGGGAATATCCATATAGATTCCCAACTATGCAATCCGCTTTCAACTAAATTAGCATCAACAATTTTACCTGCTACCCAAAACCCAACTAGCATACCAATACCATAAGTTGCCAATGTAATTAAACCTTGTGCTGCACTTTTTACTTTTTCACCAGCTTTAGAGTCTGTATAGATTTGTCCAGAAACAAAGAAGAAATCATAACAAATACCGTGTAAAGCAATTCCTGTTATTAGCATAAAGAATAAATCTCCATTATTTCCATATGCAAACAATACATAACGAATTACCCATGCTAACATTCCAAATAAGACTGTATTTTTAAAACCATATTTTTTGAAGAAAAATGGCAATAATAACATAAATGCAACTTCAGATATTTGCCCTAAAGACGCCCAAGCTGTGGAATTATCAACTTTATATTCTGTTAGAAATAAACTTATATTTTGATAATAAAATGCTAATGGGATACAGATTAAAAACGAAGACAGAAAGAATATTAAAAAGTTTCTGTCTTTTAATAATTTTAAGGCATCTAGCCCTAGAATATCAGAAATTGACGCTTTTTTATTTCTATTTGCTGTTGGTGGTGTTTTTGGTAAAAAGAAACTAAACACACCTAATGCTACAGAAGCAATTGCTACCATTACAAAAGTATTAGACAACATTCCGTTTGCAATATTTGCTTCAGAATCCCATTTAAAAAGGAAGCTAATTGCTAAGCCTGCTAATATCCAACCTATTGTTCCCCAAACTCTAACCATAGGAAACTGTTTTGCGGGATCGCTCATTTGATTAAAAGAAACAGAGTTAACTAAAGCCAATGTTGGCATATAAGTAATCATATATCCTAAAACGTATGGGTAGAATGTACTAAATTCTGTTGCCTGAGACATCATATACATTAATACAGCACCTACAAGATGCAAAACACCAAGAATTTTTTCTGCGTTAAAATAACGGTCTGCTATCATTCCAATAATAAAAGGAGCAATAATAGCACCCCAAGATTGGGTTGAATAGGCCATTCCTGTTTCAGCACCAGAAGCGCCTAAATTACTTCCTAAAAAACTTCCCATTGTTACAAACCATCCGCCCCAAATAAAGAACTCAAGAAACATCATGAATGACAATTGGTATTTTGTAGAATTTTTCATCTTTTTACTTTGTTAGTTGTATTTACTTAACTGTTTTGGCAGATTTTAATAATAAGTCTCTAATAGCTATAATCCCTTCTTTTTCATTTAAACGATCTCCTTCATATTCTACACCAACATAACCTGTATATCCAGACTCCTTTACCATTTGTATTATTCTAGGAAAATCTAACGTCGTTTCATTTCCGTTTTCATCAAAATCATAGGCTTTTGCACTTACTGCTTTAGCTTTTGTAAGCATCATTTCAATGCCTTTATATTTATCTGGGTATACCTCTAAACATTCCCCCCACATAGCACCTTGCTTTCTTTTAACACACCAATTTCCAAAATCTGGTAATGTTCCACAATTATCCATATTTACCTTATTGATAGCATCCATTAAAACAGGAACATCTGATGATAACCAACCATGATTCTCACACAATACATTTATATTTTTTGTTGCTGCATAAGTTGATAGTTTTTTCAGGCCATCTACTACAGAAGGTACCCAAAGAGCTGCGTCATTAGTTCCAAAAGTATTCACTCTAATAGAATGACATCCTAATTTTTGTGCTGCATCTATCCATTTTTTATGATTTTCTACTGCTTTATCTCTTACAGCAACATCTGGGTCTGCTAAATCTCCTTGACCATCTATCATAATTAGTACATTTTGCATACCATGTTTTTCACTTAACGTTTTAAGTGAGTCTATTACTGTATCAAAACCTAATTTTTCAATTTCTTTTGCATATAAATGATTTACATATTCTAAGCCTTCAAACCCCATTTCTTTTGCCTGATAAACAAAATCAAAAGGAGATCCATTTTCATCATTTACATATTTATGTAAAGACCATTGTGCCAATGAAAGTTTAAAAAATGGTTTTATATCTTTAGATACAGTAGCGGTTTTCGTTTCTACTTTTTTTACCTCATTTTTACAACTTTGAAAAACAAAAAGAAGTGTTATTAAGGTGAAATAAAAATTTGATTTTGAGATGATATTTGAGTACATTAAGATAGGTGATTTTAGGTTTAAGAATTTAAAATTATAAAATCATCTATGAAATAATGTGTATAATTATTCAGTGAAAAATTTTGAACAAGAATTAAATGTTAGTTTCAGCTCTTTTTCGGTAGGCTACAGGAGTGCATTTTTCTTGTTTTTTAAACATCGTTGCAAAATATTGGCTTGTAGAGAAACCACATAAATACGCTACGTCAGAAATACTTAAATCTAATTGCTCTAACAATATTTGTTTAGACATCTGAATCCTTTTAAGCATTAAATATTTCATGGGGGTTAAATTGGTTAATTGCTTACAATGATGTGTAAAACGAGTTAATCCAACCCCTGAAGATTTTGCCATCTGTTCTACTGTCCAATTATCATGTAAATTAGCGTCTAGCTCTTGTAAAAATAATTGAACACTTCTTGAACTATTCATTAATTCTTCATCTAATTGAACCTCATCAATTAGTAATAAATCTAATATATATAGCAGTAAGTTGTTTACTAATAACCTTATTTTTGATGTATTACTCCCTTCATTATCAGTATCTACTGCTTTTCCAATTTTTTGAAAACAAGCTAATATTCGTTTGTCAGCTTTCCAACAAATTTTTTCATTTTGCCTTAAAATAAGTGTTAGTTTTTCAAGGTCTTTTGGGGCTAAAACAATCCAATCTGGCCATGTCCAATTTTGATGTGGGCGTCGAACATCTAAGTCTAAAATTACCCAATAAAATTTACCCATTCCAATAGTGGGATTACCTACTTTATGAGCTTCCCAAGGCCTTGTTATGGTTAGATGATTTGGAGACAAGGTCATTTCTTTATCCTGCTGAGAATAAGGCATTTTTCCAGATTCTAGGAAGTGAATTTCTATACCTTCATTTCTATGCCAGTCTAAACCCCAATCTTGAGGTTCGTTAGCATCCCAATAACCAATACTGTTAATTCCTAGAGTGTCTTTGGTTAAGCGCTTCCCTGGGTATGTGTATCTAGCTAAGGCATTAAATTTTAACTTATTTCTAGAAATAGCATCAATTAATGGCAAACAAGTATCTGCATGATACTCGATTCCGTCTGTTTTAAACGGCGTAATATTTTGTATATTTAATTTCACTGAAAAATATTGAACATTATAAAATGCCAAATTAATTAATTTGGCTGAGAAATATGTATTTTTTGATGATTTAAATTTTGAATATCTAAAAAATCTATATCAAAAATTACATATAATAATAAATAATTATAACAAATATGGAAAATAATCAATACGATGCTATAGTAGTTGGCACAGGAATTTCTGGTGGATGGGCCGCCAAAGAACTTTGCGAAAACGGATTAAAAACATTAGTTCTTGAAAGGGGAAGAATGGTAAAGCACGTAGAAGATTACCCAACTGCTCATTTAGATCCTTGGGATTTACCAAATGGAGGAAAGGCTAGTAGGGAAACTAAAGAAAGAAAACATAAACAACATCGAACAGGGTATACAACACATGAGGCTCGTCAACATTTTTTTGTTGATGATATTAAACATCCATATAATGAGGATAAACGTTTTGATTGGATTAGAGGTTATCATGTAGGAGGTCGTTCATTAATGTGGGGAAGACAAAGTTATAGATTAAGTGATATAGATTTTGAAGCCAATAAAAAAGACGGTATTGCTGTAGATTGGCCTGTTCGTTATAAGGATATTGAGCCTTGGTATGATAAAGTAGAAGAATATATTGGAGTTAGTGGGCAAAATTTAGGGATTAAACAATTGCCAGATCAGAAGTTATTAAAACCTATGAACTTAAATTGTGTAGAAGAACATCTTAAAGGAAAAATATCAGAGAACTTTGATGATGATAGGTTATTAACTATAGGAAGAACAGCACATATTACAGAAGGAACCAAAGAAGGATTAGGAAGAAGTACTTGTCAATATAGAAATAGATGTATGAGAGGTTGTCCTTTTGGCGCATATTTTAGTAGTAATTCATCTACTTTACCTGCCGCAGATGCAACAGGTAATATGACATTAAGACCAAACTCTATTGTACACGAAGTTATTTATGATGACACAACAAAGAAAGCAACTGGAGTGCGTGTTATAGATGCAGAAACTAAAGAAGTACATATATTTAATGCAAAAGTTATTTTTTTATGTGCCTCTACGATTGCATCAGCTTCTATCTTATTGCAATCCAAATCTGAAAGATTTCCAAACGGATTGGGTAATGACAGTGGTGAGTTAGGTCATAATATTATGGATCATCACTTTCATGTTGGAGCTCAAGCAACAGCAGAAGGTTTTGATGACAAAATTGAAAAAGGAAGAAGAGCAAATGGAATTTACATCCCTAGATTTAGAAATTTAGGAGGAAATACAGATGCTAAAGATTTTATTAGAGGTTATGGCTATCAAGGTGGGGCGAGTAGAGAAGGAACTTCTGAAATGGTTGCAGAATTAAAATATGGGCCTGAATTAGTGGAGGCGATTTTAAAACCTGGACAATGGAATGTTAATTTATTAGCTTTTGGAGAAACGTTACCAAATCATAAAAACAGAATGTATATGGATGAAACCAAAAAAGATGAATGGGGGTTACCTACGATTACTTTTGATGCTGATTTTGGTGAAAATGAATTAGCAATGCGAAAAGATATGCAAGAACAAGCTGTAAAAATGTTAGAAGCTGCAGGTTATAAAGATGTGAAAGGTTATGATAGATCGGGTGGTAGAGCAATGGGGCTTGGAATTCATGAAATGGGAACTGCAAGAATGGGGAAAGACCCTAAAACTTCAGTTTTAAATAAATATAATCAAGTGCATGCATGTACTAATGTATATGTTACCGATGGATCATTTATGACTTCTTCTGGTTGCCAAAACCCATCATTAACCTATATGGCATTTACTGCTAGAGCAGCAAATCATGCTGCTAATGAACTAAAAAAAAACGCTAAATAAATTAGTATTATGAAACGTAGAGACGCATTAAAAAATATAGGACTTGCTGCAGGTTTTGCAATAGTTACACCAAGTATCTTTAGTATGTTACAAAGTTGTACAAGTGACACTAAAACTTGGATACCTGCTTTTTTAACATCAGAAGAGAATTCAGTTCTTACTAATTTAGTAGATATCATTTTACCTAAGACAGCAACTACACCATCTGCATCAGAAGTAAAAGTTCCTCAATTTTTAGATAAATACATGAATGAAGTTTTAGAAATTGAAGATCAAAAAATTACAAGAGCAGCTCTTTCAAAAGTAATAGCAATTTTAAAATCAAATGAAAACATATCTATAAGTGATATTACAACAAAACAATACACAAACTTATTAGATAAATATTTATTAGTAAAGGGAGATATTGATGAAGAACGTAAAGCAAACCCTGAATCAAAATCATTAACAACCTCAGAGTTTTTAGGACAACTAAAGAGGATGACTATTAGCGCTTATAGAAATTCTGAACAAGTAGGAGAAAATGTTCTGGTTTATGATCCAATTCCTACCACTTATTATTGTGGTGATTTACATGAATTGACTGGAGGAAAATCATATTCTCTATAGCCCTATAAATGATTATAAAATAAAGTATAAAGCATGAAAGATATTTTTAAAATAGTATTGTTTTTTATGTTTATTGCTTTTTTTAGCTGTAAAAGAGAAGTAAAGAAACCATTAATAAAACAAGAATTAACTAATGAATGGAAATCATTATTTAATGGTAAAAATTTAGAAGGCTGGTTACCGAAGATTAATGGTTATAAATTAGGAGATAATTACAATAATACATTTAGGGTAGAAAAAGGTGTTATAAAAGTATCTTACGATAATTACGATAATTTTACAGACCAATATGGACACTTATTTTACAAAACTCCTTTTTCTAATTACAAATTAAGGTTAAAATATAGATTTGTTGGAGAACAAGCTTTAGGAGGAGAATCTTGGGCAACAAAAAATAGTGGTATTATGATTCATTGTCAATCTCCTGAAACAATGTTATTAAAACAAGGGTTTCCAATTTCTTTAGAAGTGCAACTTTTAGGTGGTGTAAAAAAGGATGAATTACGTCCTTCTGGAAATTTGTGTACACCAGGAACAAATGTTGTAATGAAAGGTAATCAGATTACTGAACATTGTATAACTGCAAACTGTAAAACATATTACGGTGAAGAATGGATTACTGCTGAAGTCGAAGTAAACAAAGATTCTATAAATCATTACATAGATGGTAAACTTGTAATTTCTTATTCTAAACCTACTATTGGAGGAGATTTTTTAGATTCTACATCTAAAGAAGTTCAAACTAAAGATGGTCAGCCATTAACAAGTGGTTATATTTCTCTACAAAGCGAGAGTCATCCAATTGAATTTAAAAATATAGAAATAATTGAGTTTTAGCACTTATTTATAAAAGTATAATACCAACCACATGTATCTTTCATAAAGTAATTCTACTTTAAATTTTAATATAATAAAAAAGCTAAATTTCTAATCATAGAAATTTAGCTTTTTTATTTAATTCTTATTACTATTAAATTTTATAAAAGTCTTTAAAGATAATGAGGTTTTAAGTAAACTATATTACCCAAAGTATATAAAAAAATAACACTTGTTTTTAGAAAGTTATTCTACAATAAACTTTCCTTTCATCATCGCAAAATGTGCAGGGAAACTACAAATAAAATCATAGATACCTTTTTCTGGTGCAGTAAATTCAATAGTTGTAGTTTCACCACCTCCAATTATTTTAGTATGAGCAATTACATCTGTTGTTCCTTCAGGAATATAATCATTTTCTTTAGATGCGGCTGCTTTCTGAGCAAAAGTAGAAAGTTTTACACCTTTTTGTAAAATTACCACATTATGCCCCATAATTCTTTTTTCTAATTTACCAGTATGTTTTAAAGTTAATTTTACTTTTTGACCTGCTTTAACAGTCATTTCCTTAACATTAAATTTCATAACATCATTTGTTGTTATCAAAATATTAGCAACACCGTTTTCATCAATAGTTACCGCAGAAGGTTTAATTATTTTTTCTACTTTTTTAGTAGGTTTAATTTTTTCTTTAACAGCATCTTCATTTTTGCTTTTTCCACAGCTAACTATTATAAATAAACCTATAACTGCAATTAAAATTTGTCTCATTTTTTATGTTTTAAATAGTAGATAAATATACAAAAAATATACCTATTTACAAGGTTTAAAGTGTTTTAGAATGAAGTTTTAACAACTGCTTATGTACCAGAAATATGCTTTTTTTTGAAAAAGGATGAGGTTGTTTTGTTTATATATATTATGTATTTATTTTTAAACAATTTATGTATAATGAATTGTTTTTTTAAAGAAAAAGTGTAAATTACAACTATCAAAATAATAATTTATAATGCAAAAAGTTACATTAAAGATAATTGCAGAAAAGTTAGAGATTTCTGTTGCTACAGTATCAAAGGCATTAAAGAATTATCCAGATGTTAATAATGAAACAAAATTAAAAGTTCTAAACCTTGCAAAGGCCTTAAATTATAAGCCTAATTCATTTGCTCAAAACCTTAGAAATCAGGAATCTAAAGTTGTTGGTCTTATTATACCAGAAATTGTACATCATTTTTTTTCAAATATTATTAAAGGTGTTATAAATACAGCAGAAAAGGAAGGTTATCTAGTAATTGTTTTAAAATCTGATGAATCTAATCATCATGAAAAAGAGTTGCTAGAACTTCTTGTAGGAAAAAATGTTGATGGAATATTACTGTCATTATCTGGAGAAACAATTCGTTTTAATCATATAAAAGAAATAATTAATCAAGGTATTCCTATTGTATTATATGATAGAATTTCAAGAAGTATTAACTGTTCAAAAGTATTAATTGATGATGTTAAAGCAGCTTTTAATGCTACTGAATACCTTATTAAAACAGGGTGTAAAAAAATAGCACATTTAAGTGGTGTTCTTAAACCTCAAACAACAATAGATAGACTTAAAGGTTATAGAAGAGCTTTAGAAAAACATGATATTGTTTATGATAAATCTTTAGTATATGTAAGTAAAAATTTATCTTATGAAGATGGGTATAATTTAGCAGTTAAAATGACTTCAGACCATCCAGATTTAGATGGAATTTTTGCACTCACAGATCTTTTAGCAACAGGTGTTTTGACTAGATTTAAAGAAATGAAAGTTGATGTGCCAGGTAAAATTTCTGTTATGGGTTTTAGTAACTGGTTTCTTTCTCAGATTACAACCCCAAAATTATCTACCATTAATCAACCAGGATATGAAATGGGAGTAAAAGCCTTTAAATTGTTAATTGAAGATATTAAAAAATTAAAAGAAGGAGATAATAGTGATCCACAAATTATTGAAATACCTACACACGTAATTGCAAGAGGTTCTACTAGAAATATTTAACTCAAATTACTAATTAAATTAGTTATGTTTTTATTAGATATTTTTGGATTTGCACCTATATTAGATGCTACTAAAGCACCTACAGCACATGCAAAATCAATTGCGTTTTGTGGTAATTCTTTTTTTAGTAATTTATGAATTAGAGAAGCTAAAAAAGAATCTCCAGCTCCTACAGTATCCATTACATTAACTTTATAACCTTCGTTAAAATAAAACTTTTTATTTATAAAAATAACAGCTCCTTTTCCTCCTAAAGTTACACAAATAGTGTCTGTAACAGTCTTTTTAGAAATAAACTCAATGTTCTTTTTTAAATCATTTGAGTTAAAATCTAGCTTTTTACAAATTTCAAACAACTCTTCATCATTAAATTTAATAAAATCTGCTTTTTGCATTAATGCTACTAATACATTTGTTTTATAATGTGGAGGTCTTAAATTAATATCAAATACTTTAAAACTTGCAACATCTAAAAGTTGTAATAAAGTGTTATAAGACATTTTATTTCTTGCAATTAAACTACCAAATATAAAGGCGTCAGATTTTTTTACAGTATTCAAACTGTTTTCGTTTAATGTTATATAATCCCATGCACATGGAAATTCTATACGATAACTTGCAGATCCTGTTTCATCTAAACTTACAATAACTTCACTGGTATTAAATTCTTCATTAATTTGAATTGCTGAATTACTTAATCCTTCTTTTTCTATATAGTTCAATAAATCGGTTCCATTTACATCTTTACCAACACTACTAATGATTGTAACGTTATTATTAAATGAATTAAGTCTTAAGGCTACATTAAGTGGAGCGCCACCAATCTTTTTATACGATGGAAACACATCCCATAAAACTTCTCCAAAACAAACAATATTTGACATTTTATTACTAATTAATTCGACTTAAATTCTTCAATTTTTAGGTTTTCTATAATTAACTTTTCATCTGAAGTAATAACAGATAAAGTTTCAAATGGCTGATTTGGAAAGAATATTTCAGTCATTGTAGTTTCTCCATCATTATAAAAAATTTCTATTGAGGTTTTATCTATAATTGCTTGTACTTTTAAGGTACTAGATAGATTCATTTTATTTGCTTTAGAAATTGTATTCGCAAATTTATCTGAGAAATTTACTTTTCCAGATTTTTGTCTATTTACAAAATATTTCTTTTCAATATTGTCTAGACCAAATGAAAGAGAATCCCCAAATTTATTATGAAATAGAAATGTATATTTATTTTCATTTAAATTTTTGATTCCAAATTGCAGATTTAAACGAGATAAATCTACTTCATTTTTAGAAATGATTGTTTTCTGTTTGTTTATTTTTAAGGTGTCTTTGAGAATGGTTTTAGAAACATATTTAGATAGTTCTGATACCGGATTAGAAACCAATAAATATTTATCTTCAGCTTTTTTAAGTTTTAATTCTCTTGGAATTGTCATTGCACTTCGCCAAGTTTCTGTGGGTACATCTCTTGCGTATTCCCAATTAGACATCCAACCAATAAATAATTTTCTTCCATCTTTTTTTGGAATATTTGACCAAGTTACGCCTGCATAATTATCTCTTCCATAATCTAACCAAACTGCATTTTGTTTTTGTAATTGTGTTTTAAAATTTGAATCAAGTGTAAATTTAGTACCATCAAAATCGCCAATAAAATATTGTGTTCCACTACCTCCATTTGGAGCTGCAGGGTTTATACTTACTATTAAAACCCATTTGGTTTTATCAGTTCCTTCAATTTTTATAGGAAATAAATCTGGGCATTCCCACATACCATCATGTTGTCCAAATTCTTGTCCAAAATCTGATTCTAAATCCCAATCTTTTAAGTTTTTGGAGCTATAAAACATAATTTTATTAGCTGCTGCTAAAACCATAATCCATTTATTGCTTTTGGCATTCCAAATAACTTTTGGATCTCTAAAATCTTTAATTCCTGGATTTGAAATTACTGGGTTTTTATTATATTTTTTCCAAGTCATTCCTTCATCTAATGAATAAGCAATAGCTTGTGTTTGAAAATCTATTTCTTTCGCTTTTTCCCCTTCCATATTATGGTAAGTGTACATTGCAACTATTGGAGTAATACCGTCTTTTCCAAAACCAGAAGTGTTATTTATGTCAACAACTGCACTTCCAGAAAAGATAAGACCCAACTCGTCTGGGTAAATTGCAATTGGTTGTTCCTCCCAAGAAATCATATCTTTACTAATTGCGTGTCCCCAATGCATTGGTCCCCAAACATTACCATCTGGATAATATTGAAAATACAAATGATATTTGCCATTTAGGTAAAACATTCCATTAGGATCATTCATCCAATTTGCCTTTGGTGTAAAGTGAAAATTAGGCCTGTATAAAGCCTCTTCTACACTTTTTTCTAACGAGGAAATTGATTTAGTATCGGTTTTATCTTTGTTTTTTTTGCAGCTTGTAAAAGTTGTGAAAATTGAAGCGATTAAAAAAACAGTTATTAGGTAGTAAGTTTTGTTATTTTTCATCTTTTATTAATTTTTTACTTAGTTCTTCAAGTGAAATTCCTTTTGTTTCTGGCATCATAAAAATTACAAATAATAACTGAAATACCATCATAATTGCAAAAAATAAGAATACAGTTCCTGCTCCAATTGTTGAAAAAAGTATAGGAATTAATGCAGGAATTAAAGCTGCCAAGAACCAATGTGTTGAACTACCAAAAGATTGCCCTGACGCTCTTAAATGATTTGGAAAAATTTCAGAAATAAATACCCAAATAACAGCACCTTGTCCAATAGCATGAGATGCTATAAACATAAATAAAAAGATTGGTACTGCCATACCTGTCCATCCAAAGAAAAAAGCACAAGCAACAAGAGTTAGAGATATTATATAGCCAATAGAACCAAAATACATTAAGGTTTTTCTACCTAATTTATCTATAAGAAAAACACCTAAAAGTGTAAATATTAAGTTAGTAACACCAATACCAATACTACTTAGTAATGCTGTGCTTTCCCCCAAACCAGCTTCTTCAAAAATTCTTGGAGCATAATATAGAAATGCATTGATTCCAGATAATTGATTAAACATTGCTATTAAAAAAGCGAGTGTTAAGGGAAACCTGTATTTCTTTAAAAAGATAGTTTCATTTTTGGTTTCTTCTTGATCTGAAGCTGTAATTTCTAATAGTAATTTTTCTGGATCTTGATTTGGATTTATTATTGATAAAACATTTTTTGCTTCCTCATTTCTAAATTTTGAAAGTAACCACCTTGGACTTTTAGGTACAGTAAACATTAATAAAGTATAAATTACTGCTGGTATAGCTTCTACGCCAACCATCCATCTCCAAGCATTTTCGCCAATTCCGTTTAATAAATAATTAGATAGAAACGCTACTAAAATTCCGAAAACGATATTAAATTGATACAAAGCAACGAGTCTTCCTCTATCTTTTGCAGGTGCAATCTCAGAAATATATGCAGGCGCTGCAATTGTTGAAGCTCCTACACCAAGACCACCAATAAATCTAAAAAAAGCAAATATATAAGGGTCGTTTGCAAAAGCAGAACCTATTGCAGAAACGGTATATAAAATACCAATAATTAGTAAGGTGTTTTTTCTTCCAAGTTTATTGGTTGGTATTCCACCAAATAATGCTCCAATTACAGTTCCCCAAAGTGCCATTGCCATAACAACAGAACCATGAAAAGCATCGGAAGAACCCCAAAGAGCCTGTAACTTTTTATCAGCCCCAGAGATTACTACGGTATCAAAACCAAATAAAAACCCTGCTAAAGCAGCTGTTATTGACCAAATTAGTATTTTTTTGTTCATGTTTTATTAGTTAATTTTTACTAAAAATAATGAAACAGTAGTTTAATGATGGTGTTTTTAGTTTAAAATCAGCAATTGTAAAACCGAAATCGTTTTCGGTATACAAATTCAGAAGTTTTCCTTTTATTAATTTCTTAATTCATAAAAAACACAAATTTTTAGATAAATTTTATACAAAATTGGTGATGAAAAATAAAATGTTATAAACCTAGATTAGTAAAAGAAGGAATTATGCAAATAAACCTAGTTTTAACAAAAATGGAAATTACAGACTATTAATGGAGTAGGTCTTACCAAACAAAATTATATAATAAAGCATTAATTTTTTAACAGATATTTGAAGTAATTTAAGTAACTAAAAGTAGTTTCATACAACCTTTAGTTTCTTGTTGGCGTCTTAAAATTAAGGATTTATTATATCTTGTTTAACAAATTTTAAGGTTTTACATTTAACATAAAGTTTATGTTTGCATTTGTCAACCAAACTCATTGTATGAAAAAAATTACTTTACTACTAATTCTAATTACTTCATCTTCTATTTTTTCACAAATAAAAGGTAAAATTACTGACACAAAAAAGAACCCATTATCTTTTGTAAGTGTCTATTTAGATAAAACAGTTACAGGAACTACTTCTAATGATAATGGAGATTATATTTTAAATATCACTAAAAAAGGAAAGCACATTATTGTTTTCCAGTTTTTAGGGTACAAAACTTTAAAAAGAAAGGTTAATATAACGTCTTTCCCTTTTGAATTAAATGTAGAATTGGCAGAAGAAGATGTGCTTTTAGATGAGATTTCTATTTCTACAAAAGACAATCCTGCAAACGCAATTATTAGAAATGTAATTGCTAATAAAGATAAGAATACAGATAAATTAGCAAAATATACGGCTAAGTTTTATTCACGTGGTTTATATAAAATTAAAGATGCACCAGAAAAATTTATGGGCCAAACTATGGGAGATTTTGGTGGAGGTTTAGATTCTACAAGAAGCGGAATTATTTACTTGTCTGAAACAGTTTCTGAAATTTCATTTCAAAAGAAACCTAAGAAATTTAAAGAAAAAATTATTGCATCTAAAGTTTCTGGTAGAGATAATGGCATTAGTTTTAATAGAGCAGAAGATGCAAATATTAATTTTTATAGCAATAGTGTAGAACTTGGTAATGATTTAGTTTCGCCAATTTCTACAAATGCATTTAGTTATTATCGTTTTAAATTAGTGGGAACTTTTTATGATAAAAACGGAAAACTTATTAATAAAATACAACTAATTCCTAAGCGGAAAAACGATCGTGTTTTTGATGGGTTTTTATATATTGTAGAAGATGATTGGGCTTTATATGGTGCAGATGTTTCAGTAACTGGCGCACAAGTAAATTTACCAATGGTAGATGTTTTAAAACTGAAACAGAATTATAATTTTTCAGAAAAACAAAATGCTTGGGTTTTAATAAGTCAAACTATTGGTTTTAAAGTAAATTTCTTTGGTTTTAAATTTGATGGAAAATTCTCTTCTGCATATTCTAATTATAATTTTTCTCCAACATTTTTAGAAAGTACATTTACAAATGAAGTATTAACTTTTGAAGAAAAAGCAACCGAAAAAGATACTGTGTATTGGAACAATTTAAGACCAGTTCCATTAACAATAGAAGAGATAAAAGATTACACAATAAAAGACAGTATTAAGGTTGTAAGAAAATCTAAAAAATATTTAGATTCTGTAAATAAGAAACAAAATAAGTTTAGTTTACTCTCTCCAATTACAGGCTATACATTTAGAAACTCATATGAAAAATGGTCTTTATCTTATGATGGCTTAATTGACAATATTGGTTTTAATACGGTTCAAGGTTTTAATACTTCGTTGGGAGTAAGTTATTTTAAAAGACAAAATGAGAAAGGAAAATGGTGGAATGCTGGTATAAAAGCAAATTATGGTTTTTCTGATGAACGTATAAGACCGACTTTTTTCTTCACTAAAAAATGGAATAATTTCTCAAGACCAAGATTGTCAATTTCTGGAGGTATAACAACACCACAATTTAATGAAAGAGAACCTATAATGAGGTTAAATAATACGATAAGTTCTTTGTTGTACAGAAATAATTATTTAAAAATGTACGAAAAGAGTTTTGCTAAAGTTAGTTATTCAGAAGAAATTAAAAACGGAATCTATTTTTCTTCTTCTTTAGAATATGCCAATAGAAAACCATTATTTAATACCACAGATTATTCTTTTGCTAGTCAAGATAAAAACGGAGGTTATACTTCTAACAATCCTTTAGATAATTCAGATTTTGAGAATTCTCCTTTTACAGAACATAAAATTGCTACTTTAAATGTTGGTGCAGCTTTTGTTTTCGGACAAAAATATTTGTCTTATCCAGATAGTAAGTTTAATATTGGAAATGATAAATATCCATCTTTAAATATTAATTATAGAAAAAGATTTGCAGCTTCTAATTCTGAGTTAAATTCAGATGTGTTTACTGCTAATTTAAGGCAAGATATTAATGCAGGAAATTATGGTCAGTTTGCATATAATATTAGAGGAGGTTTGTTTTTAAAGAAGAAAAACATTGCTTTTATGGATTATTTACAAGCCAATGGAAACCAGTTAACTTTTCCTTTAGACGGGCAATTAAACAGTTTTAGTTTGTTAGAGTATTATAAATTTTATACTAATGATAAATATGCAGAAGCACATGTAGAACATAATTTTAAAGGAGCAATTTTAGGTAAAATTCCTTTATTAAATAAACTAAATTTTCATTTAATTGGAGGTGCAAAAACTTTGTTTACTGCAGATAAAAAGCCATACACAGAATATTCTGTTGGTTTAGGAAATCTTGGTTTTGGTAAGTGGCGTTTTTTACGGGTAGATTATGTGCGTTCTAATTATGGAGGAATTAAAAACGATGGTTTCTTGTTTAGATTAAGTTTATTTGAATAAATTACAACGATGAAAATACAAGTATTACTTTTTGGAATTACTACAGATTTGGTAGGAACTTCTCAGTTAGAAATTGAAGTTGCAAATACCACATCAGTAAAAGAAATTAAAACACTTTTAAAAGAAAAACATCCAACATTAGAAAACATAGACTCTTATGCAATTGCAGTAAATGAAACGTATGCAAATGATAATTTAATACTACAAGAAAAAGATGTTGTTGCTATTATTCCACCAGTTAGTGGAGGTTAAAATTTAACGCAAATACTTTTTATCAATATAGAAAGTACCAAAAGGTAAAATAGAGGCTAATAAAACTATACCTAAAGTTTTATTGTCCCATTTCATCTCTTTTTTAATCATAATTGCCAAAATTATATATAACATAAAAAGAATTCCATGAGGCATTCCAAACATTTTTACAAAACTAGGGTCGTTTAAAGCATATTTATAATACAAGCCTAAACTCATTAATAATAGGTAAGAAACACCTTCTAAAAAACTAACAACTCTAAAAATGCTTTTCATTTTATATACTTTAAAAATTTGATGGCAAATATACGTTTAAGAATTCCTATTTTTGTTTATCAATGGAAAGAACTTCAATAAAAATTACATCAGAAAAATTAAATTTACAAGAATGCTACAGTTTTGTAGAAGATGATTCTTGTGGCGGAATTTCTGCATTTGTAGGAACTGTTAGAAATGATACACAAGGAAAAGAAGTAATTCAGTTAGATTTTTCTGCCTACAAACCTATGGCAATTAAAGAAATGCAAAAAATTGCAGATGTTGCGTTAGAGAAATTTGATATTAAAAAAATAGCCATTCATCATGCAGAAGGTATGTTGCAAGTTGGCGATGTTCCTGTAATTATTACAACTTCGTCAAAGCATAGAAAAGCTGCTTTTGAAGCTTGTGAATTTGCCATAGATACTTTAAAAGAAACGGTTCCTATTTGGAAAAAAGAATATTTTTCTGATGGAGAAGTTTGGGTAAATGCGCATCCGTAATTTAGTTGATAGTTTTTTAGTTTACAACCTTACTTTCATTATTAATGATGTTTTTTTAGTTTCAAAACTTTAGAGCCTGTCACTTTGATTGTTTTTCTGAAGAATGATGAAAAATGTATCGAGAAGTTTTCATTTTTACTAACTGCTAACTGACTTTCTACTCTGAGTCCATAAGTAAAATTGCAATCCAAATAAAATTGCTCCAGCTAATAAATGTATAGCTTGTGTTCCTAAAGGAAATTCTGCGTAATACATTAAAATTCCAGTAATAGTTTCAATAAAAAGAATAAAAACAATCCAATTTACAAGTTTGTAGCCGAGATTTTTTATCTGATTTAGATAAAACATGCCAAAGTTTACCAATACAATTGCAATTGTAAAAGATCTATGAAAATAGAACTTAAAACTAGGATTCATTAAACTATAATCTTTGTTTTCGAAGCCATAAAGCTTTACTTGTTCATCTATAAATTGTCTTACTTGAGTTCCTAAAGCAATCTGAATCAATGAAAAAACAACAGAAACAATTAATAATTTATTAAAAAGAGAATTATAATTATACTTTGTTTTTTTATCAGAAACAATAAATTTTAATTGAAGTAAAAGTGCAATTATTACCAAACCAATAACCATATGTATGGTTATAATTGTTGGTTTTAAATTGGTGTCTACAACAGTTTTTCCTAACCAAGCTTCTACTAACATTAAAAAGAAAGCTGTAAATGCTAATAATGGAATTCTTTTGTCTGTTTTCCAGAATTTTGCAGCTCCGTAAATTAAAAATAAGATAACAAAACCAGATAAAACAGAAGCTAATCTGTTAATGTATTCTGTCCAAGTATGATATTTATTAAATTTAGCGTAATTGTGTTTGGTGTAATTTGTCCAGTTATTAGCGTTAAATTCTGTAGAAGTTTTAATGTTTTTTTCGGCAACAAATAAGGCTTCATTTTTAATGATGATCATTCCTTCTTTGTAGTCAGAATTTGGTTGCCAAGTAATTTGTTCTTCAGAAGTTGGCGGAATTACATAACCAAAACATTTTGGCCAATCAGGACATCCCATTCCAGAACCTGTCATTCTAACAATAGATCCTGCTAAAAAAATTAGGTAAACAGAAATAATAGAAATTTGTACAATTTTTGGAAAATTTTTTTGCATCAAAAAAGATTTTTACACAAATATACTTCAAAAAAAAGGTCGCCTAAAATAATTTAGACAACCTTTTTTTTGTAAGAAAATAATAAAAATTAGATTACTCTAACGTCTACAGCGTTTAAGCCTTTTCTACCTTCTTTTAAATCAAATTCTACAGAATCACCTTCTCTTACTTCGTCAATTAATCCTGATACGTGAACAAAATATTCATCGTTTGAACCATCCTCAATTACAAATCCAAATCCTTTAGATTCGTTAAAAAATTTTACTTTACCGTTTTTCACTTTAATATAAATAAATGTTAATAATACACAAATGTACGTATATATCTCTGGTTTTTAACATGTTTTCTAGAATTAACTTTTTTTCAAGGTCTTAGAGAATCTTATTTTTAAAAAATGAAGAATTGGATTTTAAAAAAAATATTATTTATAGTTGAAATTCAGTTTTAGCAGATTTCAGTAAAACTAGTAGTTGTAGCGTTTTTTTATTTTTAAAACAATGACTATCAATATTTTACAAATGTTGTTTTTTGTTGTTAAAAATAAATAAAAATCTAATTTGTTAAAAACTTCAAGGGATTTGTGAATAAGTATGGCTTTCATTTTGGAACAAAAATTCCAATCTTTGTAATTCTCTCAATAACGCTTAAATAACAAAAAGATACCGTGGAAATTACTCAAATCATAAAAAGAGACTCTGAAACTACCAGTTTTGAGTTAGATAAAATTATTGATGCCATTGAAAAAGCAATGCTTTCTGTAAATAACGGTACAAGAAAAGATGCCGTTGCTATTTCTAAAATTGTAAATGGTACTTTATTAGAAAGAAAGCTAAATGAACCTGGTTATACACCTACAGTAGAACAGGTTCAAGATATTGTAGAGTATAAGTTAATGGATAGTCGTTTTCATGATGTTGCAAAGGCTTATATTTTATATAGAGACGAACAAACAAGGAGTAGAAAAAGTAATATTTTTGAAAAAAGAATAAACTTAAAACCATATGATTACCCTGCTTTAGGTGAGTATGTAGATGCAATTAGACATTCATATTGGATTCATACAGAATTTAATTACACAAGTGATATACAAGATTTTAAGACATCTCTTACCGAGGTAGAAAAAAATGCAATAAAAAATACCATGTTAGCAATTTCTCAAATAGAGGTTGCAGTAAAAACTTTTTGGGGAGACATTTATAAAAAAATGCCAAAACCAGAAATTGGTTCAGTGGGAGCTACATTTGCAGAAAGTGAAGTAAGACATCATGATGCATATTCGCACTTACTAGAAATTTTAGGGCTTAATAACGAGTTTAAAAACTTAAAGAAAAAGCCTGTAATTATGAGACGCGTTAATTATTTAGAAGGCGCGTTAAAAAATGTAAATAGCGAAGACAATCAAGAATTTTCAGAATCTATAATTTTGTTTTCTTTATTTATAGAGCATGTATCATTATTTTCTCAATTCCTAATTATCATGGCTTTTAATAAGCATAAAAACGTGTTAAAAGGAATCTCTAATGTAGTAGAAGCTACTTCTAAAGAAGAACAAATTCATGGAGATTTTGGTATTGATGTAATTAAAATTATTAAAGAAGAAAACCCAGACTGGTTTGATGAGGATCATGCTTTATTGGTTCAAGAAACCTGTAGAGAAGCTTATCTTTCTGAAAGTAAATTAATTGATTGGATTTTCGAAAAAGGAGAATTAGATTTCTTACCTAAGAAAGTAATAAAAGAATTCATTAAGAACAGATTCAATAAATCTTTAGAAAGTATAGGTATATCAAAAGTATTTGATGTAGATGAAGCTTTAGTAGCAGAAACAGATTGGTTTGATGATGAAATTATAGGAACCAAACATGGAGATTTCTTTGTAAAAAGATCTATTAACTACAGCAAAAGAACTAAAAGTATAACTAGCGACGACTTATTTTAAACTATGAACATACACGACCAAAAAACTACAACTGAACTTACCGAGCACGAAAGATTAATTCAAGCAAGAAATACTGCTAGAAAAGAGATGCTAAATAACATGAAAGAACCAGAAATTACTTGGCTAACAGAAAATAGCCGAAAATTTCTAGAATCAGGTTATTTAACAGGAAATACAACTCCAGAAGAAAGAATTCGTGAAATTGCAGATAATGCAGAACGTATTTTAAACAAACCAGGTTTTTCAGATAAGTTTTACAAATATATGGCTGCAGGATTTTATTCTTTAGCATCGCCAATTTGGTCTAACTTTGGTAAGAAAAGAGGTTTGCCAATTAGTTGTTTTGGTAGTCATGTTGCAGACGATATGGGAGATATTTTATTCTCGCAATCAGAAGTTGGTATGATGTCTAAATTAGGAGGTGGTACTTCTGGTTATTTTGGTAAGTTGCGTGAAAGAGGAGCTGAGGTTAAAAATAATGGATCTTCATCTGGTTCTGTTCATATTATGCAATTGTTTGAAAAAATGGTTGATGTAGTAAGTCAAGGTTCTGTAAGACGTGGTCGTTTTTGTCAATATTTACCAATTGATAATCATGATATTAAAGAGTTTTTAGAAATAGGTACAGAAGGAAATCCAATTCAAGAATTAACGCATGGTGTAACTGTAAGTGATCAGTGGATGCAAGAAATGATTGATGGTGATGTAGAAAAAAGAAGTCTTTGGGCTAAAGTTTTACAAAGAAGAGGAGAAATAGGATATCCATACATATTGTTTAGAGACAATGCAAATAACGGGACGGTTGATGTATACAAAGACAAAAATCATGAAATTTATGCAAGTAATCTTTGTACTGAAATAATGTTACCTTCAAATGAAGATTGGTCTTTTGTTTGCTGTTTATCATCTGTAAATTTATTACACTACGATAAATGGAAAGATACGGATGCTGTAGAAACATTAACATATTTCTTAGATGCTGTAATGGAAGAATTTATTACAAAATTAGATGTGTATAAAGATTCTTCAGATAGAGACGATCAGTTTACGTTTCGCTTTATGGAAAAAGCCTATAATTTTGCAAAAGAAAATAGAGCTTTAGGTTTAGGAGCTTTAGGTTGGCATTCTTTATTACAATCTAAAATGCATGCTTTTGATAGCCCTGAAGCTTACGATTTGAATAGCGAAATTTTTAGAGTAATTAAAGAAAAGTCATACAAAGCTTCAGAAGAAATGGCTAAAGAATATGGAGAGCCAGCTGTTTTAAAAGGATATGGGAGACGTAATACAACCTTAAATGCAATTGCACCAACAACATCATCAGCATTTATTTTAGGACAAGTATCACAGGGTATTGAGCCAATTTGGTCTAACATTTACGTAAAAGATATCGCTAAGATTAAAACAACGATTAAAAATCCGATTTTAGAAAATCTATTAGAGCAAAAAGGTTTTAATACAAAAGAAATTTGGACGAGTATTCGTGATAATGATGGTTCTGTACTGCATTTAGACTGTTTAACAGAAGCTGAAAAAGATGTATTTAGAACGTATTCTGAAATAGATCAAAACGTTATCGTTTATCAAGCTGCAAATAGACAAAACCATATAGATCAAGGACAATCTATAAACATTATGGTACATCCAGATATGCCAATTAAAGATGTAAATGCAGTATATATAAATGCATGGAAATTAGGTGTAAAATCTATGTATTATCAACACAGTATGAATGCTGCACAGAAATTTAAGCAAAAGAAAGAATGTGCAAGTTGTGAAGGATAATCTCCTTATAAATTAAAAGTTAAGAAAAAAGAGAAGTAGAAATACTTCTCTTTTTTGTATTTAATTAATATATTTAAACTTCTAAATCTTAAATAATTCACTTAAAGCAGAAATAGCGTTCTTTTTATAGATGGTTAAAAAAATTTCATTTTCACTTTTTTTAATAATAATTGCAGTTATACTGTATTTCTTTCCAAACTTTAAAACCATTGGAGCAGGAATAACAATTTTATTGTTCGGAATGATTATGTTAGAAGATGGCTTTAAGGTTTTTACAAAAGGGCCTTTACAGAATATTCTAAAAAAGGTTACAAATAAACTTTATAAAAGTATTACTGCAGGTGCTTTGGTTACTGCTTTTTTACAGTCTAGTTCTTTGGTTTCTGTAATTACTATTTCTTTTATTAGTGCAGGTTTAATTACTTTATCTGGTGGTCTTGGTCTTATTTTTGGAGCAAATCTTGGTACAACAGCAACTGCATGGTTGGTGGCTGTTTTTGGGTTGAAAATAAAAATTTCTGCCCTAGCAATGCCAATGCTAATTTTCGGGCTCATTTTTTCATTTAAAAAAGAAAATACCCTAAAAGGAATAGGACATATACTAGCAGGTTTAGGATTCTTTTTTCTAGGTATTCATTACATGAAAGAAGGGTTTGATATTTTTAAAGATTATTTAGATTTAACACAATTTGCTGTTTCTGGTTTTTTGGGTGCTTTAATTTATACAGGACTAGGAGTTATAGTTACCACAATTTTACAATCTAGTAGTGCAACCTTAGCTTTAATATTAACAGCATTGTCTGCTGGTCAAATTGAATATGAAAATGCGTTAGCTTTAGCAATTGGGGCAAATATAGGAACTACAATTACAGCAATTTTAGGTTCTTTAAGTTCAAATTCTGCGGGTAAAAGATTGGCAATTGCACATTTAATATTTAATTTTTCAACAGGTATAATTGCTCTTGGATTTATTTTCCCTTTAGCTAATTTAGTAAATATCTTAAGTGATTTAATGAATATTTCTTCAACAGATTATATTTTAAAACTGGCGTTGTTTCATACTATTTTTAATCTTTTAGGAGTGTTGTTAATGATTCCTTTTATTAGTAAGTTAGAGCGTTTTTTACTTACGTTATTTAAAGAAAAAGTAACTAAAGATATCGATGAAACTAAATTTTTAAATAAAGCCGTTTTAGAGTTTCCAGGAACTTTAATTTCTTCACTTTCTGATGAATCTAAGTATTTATACAAAAATTCAATTTTTGAAATTGTTGCCCATGGATTAAGTATTCATAGAAAAGATATAAAATCTGATATAAAATTGAATAAGTTAATCAAGGAATCTAATTCGCTTTTAGAAACAGATATAGATGAATTGTATTACAGCAAAGTAAAAAGTATTTATGGTCAAATTCTAAATTATATAGCAAAAGGTCAAAGTAATTTAAAGTTAACAGAGCAGCAAAACAAACAGTTATCAGAGATTAAAATAGCAAACAGAAGAATGGTAGAAATTATAAAAGATACCAAAGAGCTGCATAAAAACATTGCTATTTATTTAGAATCTGATAATAAATACATCAAAAAGGAATACGATAAAATTAGAAAAAAAGTTGCTAAAGTTTTAAGAGTAATTTATTTGTTTAGAAAGAAGGATGAAAAAGAATTCTATTTTAATCAATTAAAAAAATTAAAATTAGAAGCAAAACAAGCTAAGTATTCTAGTAATAAGGCGATAGATAAGTTAATTAGAAAAAGCTTAATAACACCAGATATGGCATCCTCAGTGGTAAATGATAGCGATAATGTAAATGATTTAATTAAAAAATTAATTCAGGTGGCAGAATTGTTATATTCAGAAAAAGATGTAATCTTTGAAAATGGTAATAAATAATAATTAAGATTCATGAACTGGGAACAATTACTTTCTTTAAAACGATCTGGAGATACACAAATAAGACCAAGAATTAATCAAGATGAAACACGTTTGGGCTTTGAGGTAGATTTTGATAGAATCATATTTTCATCAGCTTTTAGAAGCTTACAAGACAAAACACAGGTTATTCCATTATCTGAAACCGATTTTGTACACACTCGTTTAACACACAGTTTAGAAGTATCTGTAGTTGGTAGAACTTTAGGAAGAAGAGTTGGGCAAATTTTACTTGAACGTCATCCAAATTTAAAAGACCTTGGATATACATTTAATGATTTTGGTGCTATTGTAGCAGCAGCTTCTGTAACACACGATATAGGAAATCCGCCTTTTGGGCATTCTGGAGAGAAAGCAATTGGAGAGTATTTTAAAACCGGTAAAGGATTACAATACAAAGAAGAGTTAACAGAAAAAGAATATCAAGATTTAATAGATTTTGAAGGAAATGCAAATGGATTTAAAATTCTAACAGAATCAAGAGAAGGAATTTCTGGCGGATTAAGATTGTCTTATGCAACTTTGGGAGCATTTATGAAGTATCCAAAAGGAAGTCTTCCTAAGAAACCTACAAATCATATTGTAGATAAAAAATATGGTTTTTTTCAATCAGAAAAAGAATCTTTTTTAGATATTGCTCAAGAGTTAGGCTTACTAAAAAAATCTAAAACGGATGATATTTCTTTTTATCGTCATCCTTTAGCATACTTAGTAGAAGCAGCAGATGATATTTGTTATACAATTATTGATTTTGAAGACGGAATTAATTTAGGTCTAATTGATGAAGATTACGCTTTAGAGTATCTAATAAAACTAGTTAAAAATAATATAGATTCCAATAAGTATCACTCATTACAACACAAAAAAGATAGAGTAAGTTATTTAAGAGCTTTAGCGATAAGTACACTTATAAATGAAGCAATAGAAATGTTTTTGCAAAATGAAGAAAGCATTTTAAAAGGTACTTTTAATAAATCTTTATTAGATAAATGTAAGTATGAGGCACAAATTAACGACATAATTAAAATTAGCGTTTCTAAAATATACAGAAGTAAAGAAGTTGTAGAAAAAGAAGTTGCTGGATATAGAATTATTGCAGATTTATTAGACGTTTTTGTTACAGCTTTAAACAATAAAGCAAAAGACACTGCATCTAATTATGATAAATTAGTTTTAAACTTATTGCCAGAAGAATTCAATGTGAATACAACTACTTTATATGCTAGAATTATGTTGATTTGTTCTTATGTATCTGGTATTTCAGATAGTTATGCAATTAAAATCCATAAAAATTTAACAGGAAATATTTTATAATAATAAACTATGAAAAAAAAAATAATTCTTTCGTTTTTAGCAATTTCAAGTTTAGCTTTATTATATAAAAATGTAATTTATAAAGTGTATTTAGAGTATGATAGAAATAAATATGCAGAGTTTTTAAAATCACATTCTTATGCAAATAGAAAATATGTATCTATTGAAGATTTAAAGAAAATTTCAAAAAGAGATCGGCCAGATTTAGCTTTTGAGCAGGATTTTTTAAAAACTATAGATCCTCACACAAAAAAGCTTCATAAAGATAGATTGTTAAAAGCTATTTCAGAATCTAAAAAGAATAGGTATAATAAAAGAACAGTAACTTTTAATTGGGAATCTCGAGGACCAAAAAAAGTAGCAGGGAGAACAAGAGCTATAATGTTCGATCCTAATGATGTTACAAATAAAAAAGTTTATGCTGGTGGAGTAGGTGGAGGAATTTGGAAGAATAACGATATCACTGATGCTAATTCTACATGGATTCAAGTATATCCAGAAATGTCAAATTTTTCTATTTCCTCTATAGCTTACGATCCAGTAGTTATCTCTAATTTTTATGTAGGAACTGGTGAAGGTTGGAGAAATGCAGATGCCATTAATGGTGCTGGCATATGGAAAAGTACAGATGCAGGAATTAGTTGGAGTAATATAAATGCTACTACAGATTTTAAATTTGTTTTTGATTTAGTAATAAGAGACGAAA
Source organism: uncultured Polaribacter sp. (assembly GCA_965367085.1). Lineage (GTDB taxonomy): Bacteria > Bacteroidota > Bacteroidia > Flavobacteriales > Flavobacteriaceae > Polaribacter. Next base: position 10,807 of record CBDUHF010000004.1, on the reverse strand, counting down.
ACGGAGGAGAAGGTGTTATTTATGCTAGTATTACAAAATCTAGTAACACAACAGGGCTTTATAAATCTAGTGATGGAGGTGAAAGCTGGACTCTTGTTTTAAATTCATCAATAACAGATTTAGAGATAGCAAGTGATAATAAATTATGGGCAAGTAATGATAAAGGGCAAATTTTTAATTCTATAGATGGAATAAATTGGAATACAGTATACATTTCAAGTGTTGAGAATCCTGCTAGAGTAGAGTTAGCTATTGCTCCTTCGAATGCGAATAAAGTGTATGCTTTAATAGCAAAAAGGAAAGCAGATAATAGCCGTGTTATTGGAGAAATAATAAGTACAGACAATTCTGGAACTTCTTGGACTAATTTAGGAACTGGACCAGATGATTCAGCTGATTCTACGATACCTGCTACAGACTTTACAAGAGGGCAAGCTTGGTATGATTTAATTGCAGCAGTTAACCCTTCTGACGAAGATGAGGTTTATATTGGTGCAATAAATAGTTACAAAACATCAAATGGAGGAGTTAGTTGGACTAAAATTTCTAGTTGGGAAAGTTATTATGATAATTCTGTAAGTTATGCACATGCCGATCATCATAATATTGTTTTTAGACCAGGAAATAACAATGAGTTAGTTTTAACTACAGATGGAGGAATTTATTATGTCCCAGATTTATCTGCGCTTCCAACATCTGGAGAAAATGCTTTTTCAACCGGAATTGAAGATAGAAATCTTAATTATAATGTTACACAATTTTATTCTGCTGCAATAGATCCTGTAAATACAAATGTATTTCTTGGTGGTAGTCAAGATAATGGAAGTATAGAATTTTCAGAACCAGGATTAAGTAATACCACTGAAATTACTGGAAGTGATGGTGGTTTTTCTTTTATAGACCAGACCGCTATAACTGCAACAGAAGGATATTATCAAATTACATCTGTACCTTTTAATTATTATTATTTATATGATTATACGCTTAGTTCATCAGAAAAATGGATTCTAATAAGTGAATCAACTTCAGGAAGTTTTATAAATCCTGCAGATTATGATGATGTAAATAATATTTTGTATTCTTTTAATGGCAATAATGAAATTACAACTACAACTTTAAATGCAGATGGAGAAGATCAAGGGTCGGGTTTTACATTCAAAGGAGCAACATCAAAAATTACAGTTAGTGAATTAGAGAATCAAGATATAACACATATTAGAGTTTCTCCTTATAATGAAACAAATAGAGCATTATTTTTAGGAACTATTGCAGGTAAGATTATAAAAAGAACTTCAAACGGAACAATATCAGATATAACAAATAATTTAGTTACAGGAGCTGTTTCTTCTATTGAAGTTGGCGCTTCTGACAACGAATTGTTGGCAACTTATTCTAATTACGGTATTATTAGTGTTTGGTATAGTAGTGATGGAGGGATGACTTGGCAAAATAAAGAAGCAAACCTACCAGATATGCCTGTACGTTGGAGTTTGTTTAATCCTTTAGATAGGAAGGAAGTTCTTTTAGCTACAGAAGTTGGTATTTGGAGAACGTCAGATGTTTCTAAAACAACTGTAGTTTGGGAATCAATTTCTTCAGGAATGGGAAATGTTAGAGTAGATATGTTACAATATAGAGAAAGTGATCATTTAGTTTTAGCTGCAACACATGGTAGAGGAATGTTTACTTCAACTTTTACTGCAGAAACAGCTTCTGTAAATGATGTTGTAACTGATAAAAAAGCATTTACAATTTATCCAACAGTTTCTAATGGAGATTTTACGGTGTTTGCTAAAAATACTTTAGGAAAAACGACAATGAATGTTTTTGATATTTCTGGAAGACAGGTTTATAAAAGTAATATCGATTTTACTACAAATAACAAACAAGAAGTATCAGTAAATTTAAATGCCGGAGTTTATATGGTAAATTTAATTGATGAAAACAATAAGAAATCTTCAAGTAAGATTGTTATTGAATAATATTTTGAGATACAATTTAAGAATAAAAAAAGACGCTAATTTTAGCGTCTTTTTTTATGTATATTTTTCAAATATCTCTGATAAAGATTCAGAGTCTAATCCAATACTTTTTTGTAATTCATTTACAGTTGCTTGATGAATAAATTCATCTGGAATACCAAGAATTTTAATATTGTTTTTGTAGTTATTTTCTGATGCAAATTCTAAAATAGAACTCCCTAAACCACCTTTAATTGTGCCATCTTCAATAGTTATTATTGTGGTATGTTTTTCAAAAATTTGATGGATTAAATGTTCATCCAAAGGCTTTAAAAAACGCACATCATAGTGAGCAATTTCTTTTTTATTATCAATTAAATTAATTGCTTCTGTAACGTTTTTAGCTATTGTTCCAATAGAAACAATAGCAGTACTATTACCTTCTTTTAAACAAGCTCCTGCGCCAATTTTAATCTTAGAAAATGGTTGTTGCCAATTTATTGTAATTCCTTTTCCACGAGGATAACGAATTGCAATAGGTTGTTTCAATCCTAATTGAGCAGTGTATAAAATATTACGCAATTCAATTTCATTTCTAGGCGCAAAAATTATGAGATTAGGAATGCAATTTAAATATGCTAAATCAAAAACTCCATGATGTGTTGCGCCATCTTCTCCAACCAAACCAGCTCTATCTAAACAAAAAATTACTGGTAAATTTTGTAAGGCAACATCATGTATAACTTGGTCAAACGCGCGTTGTAAAAATGTAGAATATATATTACAAAACGGCACTAAACCTTGAGTTGCCATTCCTGCAGCTAATGTTACTGCATGTTGTTCTGCTATACCAACATCAAAAGTTCTTTCAGGAAATTTTTCTAACATCAATTTCAAAGAACTTCCTGTTAACATTGCTGGTGTAATACCAACAATTTTATCATTTTTTTCTGCTAATTCTACAATCGTTTTTCCAAAAATATCTTGGTATTTTGGAGGTTGAATTTCATCTGATTTCGCAATTCTTTCTCCAGAAATTTTATCAAATTTACCAGGTGCATGATATGTTACTTGGTCTTCTTCAGCTTGCTGTAAACCTTTTCCTTTTGTAGTAATAACATGTAAAAATTTTGGTCCTTTTACTTTTTTTAATCTATTTAATTCTGATAATAATTCATCAAAATTATGTCCATCAACTGGGCCAGAATAATTAAAATTTAATGCTTTTATAATATTGTTTTGAGCAGCTAATCTTTTATCAGACTTTACTTTGGTTAAATATTCTTTTAAAGCACCAACAGCAGGATCAATTCCAATAGCATTATCATTTAAAATAACCAATAGATTTGCATCTGTAACACCAGCATGATTTAGCGCTTCAAAAGCCATTCCACTAGCAATAGAAGCATCTCCAATTACGGCAATATGTTGTTTTTCTGTTTCTCCTTTTAATTTTGATGCAATTGCCATTCCTAAAGCTGCAGAAATAGAAGTTGATGAATGTCCAACACCAAAAGCATCAAATTTACTTTCGCTTCTTTTTGGGAAACCAGAAATTCCTCCTAACTGACGATTGGTGTGAAAAATGGACTTTCTTTCCGTTAAAATTTTATGTCCATAAGCTTGATGACCAACATCCCAAACTAACAAATCAATTGGAGTTTCAAACAAGTAATGTAACGCAATTGTAAGTTCTACTACACCTAAACTTGCACCTAAATGTCCTTCTTTTGTGGCAACAACATCAATGATAAATTCACGTAATTCTTTTGCCAATTGAGGCAATTGGCTAGGATTTAGTTTTCGTAAATCTTCTGGGTTTGATATGTTGTTTAACAAATTTGTCATGCGAAAGCAAAAATACAACATCAAATTTTGTAATATTGATTTTTATATTCAAAAAAATGATACAACCCTTTGACGATACCTATTTTATGAAAAAAGCTTTTCAAGAAGCAGAAACAGCTTTTGATAAAGGAGAAGTTCCTGTTGGTGCAATCATTGTTTTTAAAGATCAGATTATTGCAAGAGCTCATAATTTAACCGAAACTTTAAATGATGTAACTGCACATGCAGAAATGCAAGCATTTACTGCAGCAGCAGATTTTTTAGGTGGAAAATATTTAAAAGATTGTGTTTTATATGTAACATTAGAACCTTGCCAAATGTGTGCAGGAGCAAGTTACTGGACACAAATTGGTAAGATTGTTTATGGTGCATCAGAACCAGAAAGAGGATTTAAGAATTTAAATACTACGTTGCATCCAAAAACAAAAGTGGTTAGCGGAATTTTAGAAAATGAATGTTCTCAGCTTTTGAAACGTTTTTTTATTGAAAAACGTAATTTGAATTAGTCTTCAGTATATTCTAAAATATCTGAAGGCTGACAATCTAAAGCCTTACAAATTGCTTCTAAAGTTGAAAAACGAATTGCTTTTGCTTTACCCGATTTTAAGATGGATAAATTTGCAGTAGTAATACCAATAATTTCAGCCAATTCTTTACTCCGCATTTTACGTTTGGCAAGCATTACGTCTAAATTTACTATGATTGCCATGTTATATGGTTAATTCGTTTTCTTGTTCTAACGCATTTCCTTCTTTAAAAACCTCTGCCATAATAAACGCAATAAGCATTAAAAATATTGGGATTAATGATATTTGATAACCACTATAACCACCTTTTTCAAAGCTAACAGTAGTATAGCTCGTTAATAGAAAAAACCCAAAGATATACTTGCCTATTTTTTTAAAGGATAGCATATTTTCTCTTCTAAAAGTTTGTGAATTTTTAACAGATAGCATAATTTTTTGAAATTCTTTTGTACTTAGAAATATAAAAATTAATAATCCTGAAATCTGAAAATATAAGATATAGAGTGATGACGTTCTAATATTAGTAATTTTATAAACTTCTTTATCTTCGCCAGCACCTGTCATTTTCCATTTGGTAGATGCAGCAAAAAAAATACCATTAGATTTAGTATTAAAAGAGATCTTACTACTTTCTATTTTATTTATATAATATTCTTTATTTAACTGAAAATGAATAAAAATTGTCGTAAGAAAAATGAATAAAAGAATATAGATCGCTTTTATTAAATTGCAGATACTAATTGCTACGTTTAAAAGTCTATTTTTTGTCATAATTTTTCATATAAATGTTATTGTTATAAACAACTACAAATATATAAAAATTATTGAAAAACAATAATAAAATATTAAATAAGAATAATTTTATACTTTTTTAATAACACTTGTTACAATTCCCCAAATCATAAAATCATTATCTTCTGTAATGTTTATAATTGGGTAATTTGGGTTTTCTGGTTGTAACCAAACTTCATTTTTTTCTACTCGCAAACGTTTTACAGTAAATTCTCCATCTAGAAAACAAACCGCAATTTTATTGTTTGCAGGTTCTAAACTTCTATCAATAACCAATAAATCATTGTCGTCTAAACCAGCATCAATCATAGACTGACCTTTTACTTTTGCAAAAAAAGTAGCGTCTTTATTATGAATTAACTCATCATCTAAAGAAATTCTAGTTTCTCTAAAATCGTCTGCAGGAGAAGGAAAACCAGCAGAAATACCAGTATCAACAAAGACAGCGCCATTTCCTGTAGAAGCTTTTGGAGTAAAAAAAGTAAGTGTTTTAGAAGTTTCCATTAATGTGCAAATTATAACTTTTCTTTCAACTTAAAGGATATTATTTTAAAATATTGTTTTACAATCATTACAAATGTGCCTCTTTTTTTCAAAAAAAGGAAACAACATATAAAACACGTTTTTTCTTTGAGCTGGAGCAATTAAAATTCTATTAGAGTTACAATTAGGGCAAAAAATATCATTCTCGTTTTTATCTTTCTGATAAGTTCTAATTTCATTATAGATTTCAAGTGCTTTATCAAAATCGTTTTTATGAACTAGTAATTTTACACCACCAATTGCATTGCTAATTAAAGGATCTGAATCTATTGTTTTTTCATCCATTAACATTGTTTTACAACCTTCTGAATCTAATTTAGATTTTGTAACATGAGCTTCTGTAGAATATTCAAAAACGGTTAAAATTTTATAATTTGCATTCATAAAGAGATATTTAGCGTGTTTTTAATTTCTTTTTGAAGCCTTTACTATTATAACTTCGTTAATATTAGTAGTAAATTTAGGTGATAACCGTTCTTGACGCATTTTCCAAGTGCGTTTTAAATCTTGATTTCCTAATTTAATTTTATCAGATTTAAATTTTCTATTCAGCTTATCAATAGCTGTCATTAAAGGTTTGTGTTTTGGGATTTCGTGTGTAAATAAATTCAATTGAAAATTATCATTTGGCACTAAACCAGTTACTATAACACCTGCTCTTTTGTATTTTATTCCGCTTTTAAAAATAGATTTTACAGCATTTACAGCAGCATTAGAAATTGTTAATGTAGAATCTGTTGGATAAGAAAAAACCACCGTTTTACTTTCTCTATGTTGAGCTGAATCTGTTTTGTGTCTGTCGCTTGAAAGTTGTACAATTAAAATGTGACAACTCGATTTTTGATTGCGTAATTTTTCTGCACAACTTGCTGCAAATGTAGAAATTCGCTCTTTAATATTATCAATATCAGAATAGGTGTATTCAAAACTTCTGGTAGTTGCAATCATTTTTTTTGATGAAACTTCTTCTAACGGAATTTTAGAAATTCCTTGCAAATCTTTTTGTAATCGCCATTCTACAATAGAGAAATTTTTTAAAACCCAATCGCTAGACAATTGTGTAAAATCATACGCAGTTTCGCAACCTTTTTCTTGCAATCGCTTTTTTAAACGTCTTCCAATTCCCCAAACATTTCCAATTTTAGTCCATTTTAACGCTTTAATTCTGTTTTCTTCAGAATCAATTACACAAATTCCTTTAGATTGTTTTAGGTTAGAACGTGCAATTTTATTGGCAACCTTAGTCAATGCTTTTGTTGGTGCAATTCCTACACAAGTTGGTATGCCAGTCCATTTTAGAACCCTATTTCTTATTTTGGTTGCATATTCAGCCAAATCATAATTTTCAAAACCATCTAACTTCAAAAAAGATTCATCTATTGAGTAGATTTCAATATCTGGAGAAAATTCTGCTAGAATATTCATCACTCTAGAACTCATATCTCCATATAAAGGATAATTTGAAGATAAAACGGTTATATTTTTTTCTCTGCAAAACTGTTCCCACTTAAAAATTGGCGCACCAAAAGGAAGTTCTAATTTCTTAGCTTCATCACTCATAGAAATTACACAACCATCATTATTGCTTAAAATAGCAACTGGTTTTCCTTGTAAGTTTGGGTTAAAAACTCGCTCACAAGAGGCGTAAAAATTATTACAATCTATAAGTGCAAACATGCCATAAAAGTATCAAAAAATAGCAGGCAAAATTGCGTTGTTAATATCTTATTATGTAAAAAAATCTTTTACTTCAGATTGAATTATATAGACACTTTATTGTACGCTTTTTTTAATTTTTTAATCACAAACTCTATTTCTTCTATATCTAAATGCCCAAATCCAAAACGAATTGCACAAGTGTTTTTATCCTGGTACAAAGTGGTTTTTGGTAGAAATAAATTGTTTTTTTCTGATTCTTCTGCTAGTTTTACTAAAGATATTTTAGGTTGAAATTCTAACCAAATAGCTAATCCACCAGAAGGGACTTTCCATGTTGCTATTTCTGTAAAATGTTCGGAAAGGAGTTTGCATAAAAAATCTCTTCTTTGCTTATAAACGACAATATTTTTTTTCATGAGGCGATAAATTTCACCTTCATGAATTAATTCAGACAACATTTGTTCTTGAATTAAATCGCCTTGTTTGTCTAGCAATTCTAAATAATTCTTTGCTTCTGAAATTAAATTTTCTGGAGCTACTACAAATCCTGTTTGAAAACTTGGAAATAAAGATTGCCCCAATTTTCCTAAATAAATTACCATTCCGTTTGCATCTGCACTTGCCATTGGCAACATTGCAGAACCTTCAAATTGAAAATCGTAATCGTAATCATCTTCAATAATTGCAAACCCATATTCTTTAGCAAGTTGCAATAACTCTAAACGACGGTCTGCACTTAATGTTACTACTGTTGGGTAATCTCTATGTGCACAAACATAAACGCATCTGATACTTTTTTTTACAAAATGTTTTCTAATATAATCAACATCTAAACCTTCATTATCTACAGGAATTGTTTTGATGATTGCACCTGCTTGCTGAAAAATCATGTTAGAAGCATAATTACTTAAATGCCCAACTAATACAACATCATTTTGTTTTATCAATAATTGAGAAACGATGTACAAACTCATTTCTGTACTACGTGTATTTATTAAATTATTTGGTCTTATATGAAAACCTCTAGTTGTGTTTAAATAATTACATAATTGCGTTTGAAATAGAGAGTAGGAAGATTCATTGGGTCTGTTCCATTTTTTTATCAACGTTTTTCGTTTCATAGCAGCACTGTACCATCTTGTAAATTGATGAACAGGATGTAAACGTAAATCAGGTTTTCCGTCATTAATTGTATACTTAGCATCTGTTAATTGAGTTGTTGATGCTAAATGAAATGATTCTTGAAATGGAAATCCTGTTGTTTTAGCATAGGTATATGCTTGGTTTATTTTTTGAGAAGTAGCTCTTGTTTTTGTTGTTTTTTGAGTTGGATCTAAAACAAACGTGCCTTTATTTGGTATTATTTCTACCCAACCTTGAGAAGCCAATTCTTCATAAATAGCAACTGCTGTATTTCTATGAACTTTTAATAACTGGCTCAACACACGAGTTCCAGGTAGTATTGTACTTTTGGTTAAATACCTACGCTGAATAGCATTTATAATTTGCTGTGAAACTTGTATGTATAAAGGTTGAGGTAAAGATTTATCAACCTCTATTAACTGTTTCAAAAGAACATTAACCGGACTATCTATCATTTTAAAACTGGACTAGTTTAATCGTCCGGAAAGTTACGATTTTTGTATCTTATTTAAATTACGATTTATGAAATTAAAAATTACCTTAATAATTACCATATTATTTTATGCTTTTCAAGTAGAAGCACAAACTGATCCTGTAAAAAGAGATACGTTAAATGAAGTTATTATTATTTCTTCTAGAATAGATTTACCATTCAAAGAAAATTCTAGAACAATAAATGTAATTACATCAACAGATATAAAAAATAGTGCAGCTACTAATGTTGCAGATTTATTACAGCAAGTTGCAGGTGTAGATATTAGAAAAAGAGGTACTGCGGGAAGTCAAGCAGATTTATATATTAGAGGTGGAGGTTTTGATCAAACGTTACTTTTAATCGATGGTATTAAAATGGATGATGCTCAAACAGGTCATCACACAATGAATGCAGCTTTACCAATTGAAGTTATTGAAAGAATCGAAGTTATTAAAGGTCCTGCAGCAAGAGTTTTTGGTCAAAATGCATTTACAGGAGCAATTAATATTGTAACAAAGAAAAAATTATCTAACACAGTTTCTGCTAATATTGAAACGGGCTCTTTTGGACAATTAAATGGTTCTATAACTGTTGGAAAAGAATTCGAAAACTCATCAATTATTGCACATGTTGGTGCGTTAACTTCAGATGGTTATAGAGATAATTCTGATTATAATAATTACAATTATTTCTTAAAAGGAGTTTTCAATAAGCAAAATCAACCTATAGAAGTAATTGCAACTTTTTTCGATAAAAAATATGGTGCACAAAACTTTTACACACCACCTTCTTGGGGTTTTAATGAATATGAAGAAACGCAAAGTAGTTTGTTTGGAATTTCGTCAACATTTAAAAATGAAAATTTTAAAATTACACCAAGAGTTTATTGGAAAAGAGGACAAGATATTTTTCTCTTAAAAAGAGATGACCCAAGTTTTTACAGAAACCTTCATATTACAAATAAAGTGGGTTTAGAAACAAATGCTTCTTATACTTCAGATTTAGGAATTACTGGTTTTGGTGTTGATGTTTCTAGAGTTTTTATTAGTAGTAATAATTTAGGTGATAGAGATAGAACAATGGCAAATTTATTTTTAGAACACCGATTTAAATTAGCAAATGATAAATTAGATATTACTCCAGGTGTTGCTGTAACTTATTTTTCTGATTTTAAATTTCATGCTTTTCCAGGATTAGATATTGGATATCAAATTTCAGATAATTTAAAAGCGTATGGAAATTTAGGGGTAACTTATAGAATACCAACATATACAGACTTGTATTATAATGATAACAGTACAAGTGGAAACCCTGATTTAAAACCAGAAGAAGCATTTGCACAAGAAATTGGGTTGAAATATAATTCAGATAGATTTACTACTTCTGTTGCAGTTTTTAATAGAAACGCAACTAATTTAATTGACTTTGTAAAGCCAGATGTTGATGCCACTAAATTTGTTGCCACTAACTTTGCAAAAGTAAATACAAAAGGTTTTGAGTTGAATGCAGGTTATCGTTTTAAAATCAACGAGTTCAATCAAACTTTATCTTTTTCTTATAATTATTTAGATGATGATATTTTAGATCAAAATAAAGATTTATCACGTTATTCTTTAAACACATTAAAACATCAATTTATAACACGTTTTACAAGTAAATTGTTTAAAAATGTTAGACAAAATATTATTTACAAACATGCAGAACGTACTGTAGGATCTAGTTATAATGTTTGGGATGCTTCTATAATTGTAGACGTTAATAAATATAGTTTTACTATAACTGCTAATAATATTTTTGATGCAGAGTATATAGAATCTGGTTTTGTACCAATGCCACCAAGCAGTATTTTATTTGGATTG